>JAFMML010000142.1 GCA_017859745.1 Planctomycetota bacterium | reverse complement strand
CAGGCGGTCCAGTTGCTCAACATGGTGGTGAGGTCGGCGCCGTTGATGGTGCCGTCCGGCGGATCCGCGATGTCCGCGGGCGAACAGGCCGGATCGGTGATCTCGCCCCAGCATCCGAGCAGGATGGTCAGATCCGCTCCGTTGACCACGCCGTCGCCGTTGAGGTCGCCCACGACCGGCGGCTTTCCGCTGCTGTAGGGCACACCGAGGATCTTGAACCCGGCGTTGTACAGCTCGTTCGGATCGAGCCCGGCCTGCTGCTGGAAGTTGTCCGGCAAGGTGTACCGCTGAAAGCCGGGATCCGGCTGGAAGGCACTGCGCCAGGCGTAGACACCCTCGGCGTCGATCAGCTCGATGCCGTCCGGAGCGTTGATGAACCACGCGAAGTTGGAGGGCGTGGCCCCGCCGGAGGCGTTGTCGGCGTAGACGGTCAGGTAGTAGTCGCCGGGGGCGAGCACGAACTCGGTGGTGATGTCGTGCTGCTCGTCGGCGGGATCGCCCGTCGGATCGTCGATCGGCGTCGGGAAGGGCACGCTGCCGGTGGCGACCTGGTCGCCGTCGACCGGGGCCGCGTTGGTCGCCGCGTCGCGCGACCACACGATCCAGTTGAGGGTCTCGTTGACCACCCCCGCCGGCGTGAAGCCGTTGGCGGCGATCGTCTCGACGAGCCACGAGTCCGCCCCCTTCGCCGCCGGCGCCGGCACCGTAAACGGCATGGCCACCCAGCGCTGCGGGAAGCTCGCGTTGAGGTTGCCCGACGAGAGGCCGAGGTTCGTGAGGGTGCCACCGTTGTCGATGGGCCGGGTGCCGCCGGTGTTGTAGACGACGTTGAGGAACTCGAACGCGATCTCGCCGTTGCCGGTCGAGGGCAGGCCGGTCTCTGGGTCGACCCAGCCGCCGGCCCGGAAGAGGAACCACTGTCCCTCCTCGGCATCGATGATCGTCACGATCTCCGGTCCGGCCACGGTGCCGCACGTGTCGTCGACGCACCCGAGCTGGAGGTCGGGCAGCAGTGCCGGATCGAAGTCGGGGCTGTCGCCGAGGGCGTAGACGTCGATCACGGTGTCGAAGTCGGTGCCGTTGCACATGGTGGCCGTCAGGTAGCCGCTGCCGGGACTCTGCACGATCCACCACAGATCGTTGCCGATGTCGGCGGCGCACACGCTGCTATCGCCGTTGGGGCCGTCCGTCGAGGCGTCCTCGTTTGAGAAGGTGAACACGTCGCCGATCTCCGCGACCGTCGGATCGGTCGCACAGTCGTTGGCCGGGGCTCCGGCGGGCGAGTCGCAGGTGTAGACGAAGTAGCCGCAGCCGAGATCCGGCGACAGGGCGTAGTCCACGCAGACCTGGTCCCACTCGACGTCGCAGCAGAACGGCTCGAACTGGCAGACCGCCTCGCAGCAGGTGAAGTTGTCGCAGCCGCCGGTGGGATGCGGCTCGATGCAGGAGCCCGCATCCGCGCCGCCGCAGTTGGGGAAGAGCCCGGGCTGGAACGTCGCGGTCGCCCGGTAGTCGACCGAGCAGAGGGCGCCGCCGTCGCCGAAGAAGGGCACCGTGACGATCAGCTTGTGGACGCCCTCGGGCAGCGAGACCGACGCCACGTAGGGGCAGTCGGAGGTCTGCACGCCGATCAGCGTGGTCGAGGTGTCGCAGTCGAAGCCCTCGATCACGAAGACGACGATCGGGACGTTGATGCCGGTTCCGTCGTTGTTGGTGATCGAGAAGTCGACGGTGCCGGGCTCCTCGAGCTCGAAGGAGAACCAGTCAAGATCGCGGGTGGTCGGCTCGGTGGCCCCGCTCGGCACGAAGTTGCCGACGGTCCCGACGACCTGCACCGTCGGAGACGCCGCGGTGAGCAGGCCGAGGTCCTGGGTCGGATTGCCGGCGACGTTGCAGCCGCCGTTGGGATCGACGTAGCCGGCCTCGCTGCTGCCGCAGGCGTCGTTCTGAGTCTGGGCCCCCGGATCGGGGGTGACGTCGCACTGGGCGGCGGCGGTGCCGCACCAGGTGCCGGCGGCGAGCGTGGCGGCCCCGAAGGCCAGCATACTCCTGCGGATCTCGGTCATCGGAAATCTCCTTGCTGGAAGTGGATCGATACGGGTCGCTGTGGATCGCTCCCCAGACCATCGCGTCGTGGCGGGACGTGACGAGGCGGCGTCTCGTGAACATGCACCGGACGTCGCCATCGACGGCGGCGCGTCCGGTGATTCCCATCCATCCAAAGACCCCGCCTCCGGGTCTTGGAATGCAACCGGCCTGTTAAAAATACGGCTGCGACGGCGCCGGGCAAGCGTTTTTCGGAGGTAAAAAGCGCCTTTCGCGGGCCACGACCGGGTCATGACCGGTCCATGACCGGTCGGCCCGCCGGGCAAGTGTGGTCGAGCCCCGGCCGAAGGGATGCGGAAGTCCTGCTGAGATCAGGTCTCGTCGGGTTCGGTGGTGGCGACGAGACGTCTCGACCGCAGCTGCTCGACGAGCAGTTCCGCATGCTCGCGGTGGGTGGTCACGAGCAGCGAGACCCCCTTGCGATGTGCCTCGAGCATGCACCGTTGGGCCTCGAGGCGGGGCAGTCGCACCGTCTCGGACACCACCGCCACCACGTACTCCATGTAGTTCCGCCGGTCGTTGTGAAGGAGCACCTTCCACGGGGGCAGGCCCTTCGGCGTCGGCCGGGTGCGAACGGGCGTCGGGGCGGTTGCGGTGCCGGAGTCG
>JAFMML010000031.1 GCA_017859745.1 Planctomycetota bacterium | reverse complement strand
GCCCCGTTCGGCGAGGCCGGCGAGGAGCCGGAGCGTCGCAGTCGCGAGGAGCTGATCGAGCAGATCGTCACCATCATTCAGGAGCAGGTCGATCCCGAGGGTTGGCGCGACCTCGGTGGCGACACCGGCATGATCCAGGAGCTCAACGGCAACCTGATCATCACCAACACCCCGCGGAACCACCGGGAGATCGAGGGACTGCTGAGCCAGCTTCGCACCATCCGGGCGTTGCAGGTCAACGTCGAGGCTCGACTGATCAACGTCTCGATGGAGTGGTTCGAGCAGATCGGCGTCGACCTCGACGTCTACTTCAACACCAACGACGCCATGTACAACCAGGCGCTCGCGGCGGATCCGAACTTCCAGCTGAGCGACTTCTTCTATTCCGGCCAGCCCGACGGCAGCGCGAACGCCAACGGCACCCTGAAGAATCCGGTCGTCTTCGATGCCTTCGGCCAGAACGCCGACTTCGCCAACACGACGGCGACCGGTGCGGCCACGGGCGTCCCCAGCGCCGATGGCACGACCATCGAGTACATCACCGGTCCGGTCGGCTCGCCGATCGCGCGTCAGCGTCGCGGGGTCAACGGCTCGAACGGCTGGGCGCCCATCGGCGTGGTGCAGGACTCGACGGGCCTCGTCGACACCATCGCGCAGGGTGCCTTCAAGACCGCGGTCAGCGCGGCCGCTCTCGGCAATCCCGCACTCACCGTCGGCCTGAGCTTCCTCGACGACATCCAGGTCGACCTGTTGATCCAGGCCACCCAGGCCGACCAGCGAAGCGTGGTGCTCACGGCGCCACGTCTCACGCTCTTCAACGGTCAGCGGTCGTGGATCAGCGTGGCGAAGGCAATCACCTACATCGCCTCGCTCACGCCGGTGACGGGCGACTCGTCCGGTGCCTTCGATCCGCAGCCTGGCGTCGTCTACCAGGGATTCGTGCTCGACGTCGAGGCGGTCATCTCCGCCGATCGTCGCTACGTGACCATGACCGTGCAGTTCGGTCTGAACGAGGACGTCACCTTCACCAACATCCCGGTGACGGGTGCTGCGGGTGGTGGGGACTTCGGTGCCGGTCGGGCCTCGACCTTCGAGGGCGTCATCCAGCTGCCCGAGCTTCAGGGCACCCAGATCAACACCACCGTCTCGGTTCCCGACAAGGGGACGATCCTGCTCGGCGGTCAGCGCACCGTCGAGGAGATCGAGGTCGAGGCGGGTGTTCCGGTCCTCTCCAAGGTGCCGTGGCTCAATCGGTTCTTCACGAATCGGGCGACGGAGAAGGAAGAGGTCACCACGCTGCTCCTGATCCGTCCGGAGATCATCATCCAAAGCGAGGAGGAGGACCGTCTGTTCAAGGGCCTCTCCGACCGCATCGGCTCCGGCGCGTACGTCGGATATTGATCGAGACCTTTCCGCGGCCGAGGCATCGCGGCACACGCACGACGAGGAGTCCCACGACATGTCCGCCGGCACCGCTCGCATCAACATCCGCAATCGCGACACCGGAGTGCTTCAGATCGGGTTCGCCGAGAAGCGGATCAGCGACGCCCTGGTGATCCAGCAGATCGGCGAGGAGATCGGCAAGGCCGTCGACGCCGAGACCAAGCCCCGCGTGCTGCTCTCGTTCCGCAACGTGGACTTCCTGTCCTCGGCCGCGCTCAGCATGTTGATCGGCGTCAACACCCGAGTGAAGTCCAAGGGCGGCAAGCTGCGGCTCGCGGAGATCAAGCCGGACATCTATCAGATGTTCAAGATCACCAAGCTCCACTCGCTGTTCGACATCCACGACTCCGTCGAGGACGCCCTCAAGGGGTTCTGATCGCCGCGACCGGAGGCGGAGGTCTCCTTCGGGGCGGTTTCGACGCCGTCGACCGCCGTCCTCGCCGAGACGCGCGTCTGGGAAGGGTCGTTCGAACGATGACCGAAACGCCGTTGCCCTTCGAATCGACCGCATCGTTCGGCCCGGAGGCGGACGGTCTCGCGGACTTCGAGGCGACCCTCGACGCCGCCCTCGAGGCTCACGGCTACTCGGAGTCGGAACTGTTCGCGATTCGTCTTGCCGTCGAGGAGGCGGTCGCCAACGGCATCAATCACGGCAACCGTCGTGATCCGAACAAGCGGGTGGCGCTGACCTGCCGGGTCGACTCGAGCGAGGTGTTCGTCGTCGTCGAGGACGAGGGCGAGGGGTTCGACCCCGGCGCGGTGCCCGATCCGACCGACGAGGCCAACATCGAGATTCCATCGGGGCGAGGACTGATGCTGATGGGTGCGTACATGAGCGACGTTCGGTACGTGCCGCCGGGGAACCGCGTCGAGATGACCTACCGACGCGGAACGTCGGAGTAGATCATCGTCGGCCGGGACGCCCGGGCCCCGCGGCACCCCATCCACGCGGTCGCTCCTTCGCGATCGGGAAGGGCGAGTCCCTCGACTCCATCGACGACTCCGAGGCCTTGGGCGTGGACTGACAGTCCTCGGCGATCACGTACATCTCGACGCTCTCGGCTCGGGAGGCGGGGGGTTTGAATCCCTTGACCTTGGCGAACAGAGATCGGGTTCGCTGCAGCAACTCGGGATAGTCGCCACCTTCGAAGACCTTGAAGACCAGATTGCCGCCCGGCCGGAGCCACTCGCCGAGACGGTCGAGCAGGTCGTGGCAGAGTCGGGCCGAGCGTGCCTGGTCGCCCCCGCGATCGCCGGTGGTGTCCGGGGCCATGTCCGAGAGCACGAGGTCGAAGGGGCATCCGCCAAGTTCGGCGAGGGAGAGATCACGCATGTCGGCGGCGATCAACGCCACCTGATCCGGCATGCCCGCGTGGTCGATCGTCTTCAGGTCGACGCCGACGACCCGTCCCTTCGGTCCAACCGCCGCCGCCGCCACCTGCACCCAAGAACCCGGTGCCGCTCCGACGTCGAGGACCTGCATGCCACGCCGCAGGAGGCGGCGTTTGCGATCGATCTCGAGGAGCTTGAAGGCGGCGCGGGATCGGTAGCCCTTCGCCTTGGCCTCTCGAAACCAGTGGTCCTGGACTTCCTTCACGCGATCGCGCCGAGTTCCGGGTGTCGACTCATCGGTTCGTCAGGAACGGCCCAAGGCCGACCGGATCGGAAACCACCGCGACATCGATGTCGCCCTCGGTGGTTCGGATGACGATCGGGTTCTCGCCGTTGTTGAGCACCGCCACGATCCGGTCCGATCGGTTGTCGGGCCCGATGCCGCGCCACGTGCCGTACCTGCAGCGATGGTTGACCGTGCCGTTGATCGTCTCGAGATCGAAGCGTCCCGTCGACTCGCCGCGGATCCGGTACTCGACGTCGCCGTCCTGATTCATGATCGAGACCGCATCGCGAGCCGGCCACGGCGTGGCCACCCGGACATCGCCGTGAGTCGTTCGGATGTCGAGCTCGCCGCGCTGGTCGATCACCATCACGTCGCCACGGGTGGTGCGGACCTTGACCGCGTCCAGTTCGGGAGTCTCGATGCGGATGTTCGCTCGACCGAAGGCGCTCATTCGGCCCACATGATCCGAGCGGACCGTGACGACCTCGCCGCCACTGAGGTCTCGATCGAGACCGACGACGTACTCGATGCGGCCGAGTTCCTCACCGGCGGACTCGTACTTGAACCAGCCGCGATGACTCGCCCGCTCGACGACGACGCGGGTGTCCGACAGCGTGGGATTCGCTCTGACCGAGACGCTGCCGGCGAAGTTGTCGACGTCGATGGAGACCGGGCCGGTCGTCGCGAGAAGGATCGGATCGTCGATCCGCCAGCGGATTCCCGTACTGGCCTGCCCGACTCCGTCGATCGAGTCGAGAACGACGCGATCGGGCTCGTTCGGGGCGCAGGCCATCGGGGCCAGGCACGGCATCAGGCAGGCGAAGGCAAGCACGTGGGGCCAGCGGACGTTGAACGGCATGTTCGGCATCTCGGATCGGCGACCGCCTGAAGCGGAACTCGCAGGCGACGACCGGGTTGGGTGGCGATGGGCGGCGGCGCCGCGTTCGGTGGTCTATCGGCACGAGGCGTCACCAGTTCGAACTTTGAACCTCCGACGGTACGGTCGAATGGCGCCTCGGGGGAAGATCGAGGTGGAAACGTACTATCGGACCCGCCTTCTCCATGCGAGCATCCATGGATCGGCGGGGTCGTGTTCCGCTCCCCGGACGGCCCATCCCGCCGAAGCGAACGCGGGGCCGACGGTCTGGCCCACCTCTCCGAGACCCATCACCCTCCACCGCGAAACAACGCTCCACCGTGATTCAAGTCCTTTCCATTCCGTTGGCCGTGCTTGCCGTCGTCTCCTCGGCTGGCCACGCGGAAGGCGACCGGGCGGACGTCTCGCCGTCGGATCGAGTCTCCGTGCGGTTTTCGACGGAGGGCTCGAAGACCGGTCTGCCCGACGGTTCGGTGTTCGTCCTGCTGCTTCCGTCGACCCGGCCGAGCACCGAGTTGCCCGGCTTCGGTCCTTGGTGGGACCGTCCGCATCCGTTCGGCGTCGTGGATGTCGAGAACCCGGCCTTGGGCGAGATCGTCGATCTTTCGCTTGAAGTGGACGTCGAAGCGACCCCATCGGACGCATTGCAGGCGTTGCGAGCGGCTTCCGAGAGTGCAGCGAGCGAGGAGGGCGCGGGGAGCGAGACCATCGCCCAGCGGCTTCCAGGCGCGGTCGCGCCACGCTGGTATCCGGATGGTCCCGAGTCCCTGGCTGGTCGCTTTCGGGTGCAGGCGGTCTTTCGCCCGGAGTCCGATCCCACGCCCGGTGGGGCAGGCGAGTGGCGAAGCGGAGTCGTGGAAGTCGAACTCGCCGACGATCGCCAAGATCGGATCGAGCTCGTCCTGGAGCCTCCGCCGACGCCATCCGCGATCGCTCGTCGTGTGGTCGGACAGGATCCACCGCCGGATTGGATCGAGGTGGAGATGCCGAGTCCGATGCTCGAACGAGCCGGTGGCGTGTCGGCTCGGCATCGGGCGTGGGTGGTGTTTCCGAGGGGATACCACGACCTGCGGGCGTCTCGGCGTCTGTGGCCGACGGTCTACGTGGTGCCGCACGCGGGAGATGGACGCGCGGAGGCCGAGGCGCTGCGGGACGCGATCGCCATCGAACGGACCCGCGAGGCGATGCCTCAGGCCGTCTGGGTGGTGATCGATCCGACGTCGCCTTGGGGGCATCACCACTTCGCCGACTCCGGGATCCACGGTCCCCGCGAGACGGCGCTGCTGGAGGAGTTCGTTCCCGAACTCGAACGACGCCATCGCCTCGTGCCCGAGGCGGAGGCCCGTCTGCTGCTGGGCCATGGAGCAGGTGGATGGACGGTCCTTCGCCTGCTGCTGGACCATCCCGATCGTTTCGCCAAGGCGTTCGCGACCTCTCCGGAACTCGTGGATCTGAGTCGTCTCGGCTGGCTCGATGCGTACGGCCTCGACGCGTTCGCCGACGAGCAGGGACGTCCTCGGCCGGCCTATCGCGAGATCGTCGGCGAAAGGGAGACGGCGGTTCGGACCGTGATGGAGCAGGAGTGGGCGATGGCCGAGACCGCCAGCCCGGAGGGGCGATCGGGCAACCGCTGGCATCGCTGGGCCGCGCTGGCAAGTCCGCCTCGGGTCCCGGGCGATCGTCCGCCGCCGTTGTTCGACGGGAACGGTCGGATCGACCGGCGACTTGCCGAGACCCGGTGGCTGCCTCTCGACCTCGCGGCGGCGTTGGTTCGCGAGCCGGCACGTCTGATTCCACTGTGGACCGGCCGCATCCACGTCTGGGTCGGGAGTCTCGACGAGGCCGGGCAGGATCGGGGGCTGCTGTCGCTGCAGAAGTTGCTGTCGGAGCTCGCGGTGGGCCTCGACCTTCCTCGACCGGAGCGAAGCGTGGTGAGCCTGGTGTCCGGGGCGACCTTCGAGTCGGTGGTCCCCAACTCGAGGATCGCGGTCTATCGAGAGATGATTCGACACCTGAGGGCGCACGACCTCGCCGACTGAGCTTCGGAATCCCCGGGGATGACGGCGCGAACGGCAGGAACCACCGTTCGATGCGAAGATCGGCGCGAACGTCGGGGACCTCGGGCGCCTTCAATCTGAGAGCGTCGGCCGTCGACGCCACCGGGCGCGTCTCGCGTCCAGCTGCGAGGAGGACTTCCGACATGACCCATTCCCCCTGCCCGTTCGCTCCCAACCACTTGCCGGCCGCGATCGCGACGGTGGCCTTGTGCACCTCGATCGGCGTTTCGGCCGAGGTCCCTTCCGACGAGGTCTCGCTGACGGTGTACTCCTCGGCCGATCCGGCCGGATTCGATCCCCAGCGGTTCGTCTCGCAGCAGCGGCAGGGATACGACAGCGGCTTCGCATGGAGCGTCCCGGGCTTCGGTGTCGTGCGCAGCGAACGGACCGTCGCTCTCGAGGCCGGGATGAACGAACTGCTGTTCACCGACGTCGCGGCGTTCATCGATCCGACCACGGTCGGCTTCACCGATCTGACCGACCCGAAGACGGCGGTGCTCGAGCAGTCCTTCCGGTTCGATCTCGTCAGCCCCTCGAAGCTGCTCGAGCGGTACCTCGATCGCGAGATCGAGATCGAGCGAGAGGGGCCGCAGCGGATCGAGTCGATTCGGGGCACGCTGCTCTCGGCGAACCAGGGACAGGTCGTGCTGCGCACGGCCGATGGCGTGCGGGTGATCCCGATGGACGGCTCGCAGGTCTCCCTTCCGGAACTTCCGGGCGGCCTGCTGACCAGGCCGGCTCTGGTGTGGCGCCTGCAGGCGCCGACGGGCGGCGACCACCGGATCCGCGCGACCTACCAGACCGGCGGAATGACCTGGCGCAGCGACTACAACCTCGTGCTCGCCGGCGACGAGACCCGAGCGGATCTGACGGCATGGGTCAGCCTCATGAACCTGTCCGGGATCTCCTTCGAGAACGCGCGGCTCAAGCTGGTGGCCGGAGACGTGCAGCGGGTCCAGTCGCGTCCGCCGATGATGAGGGGACGCACCGTCGAGATGATGGCCGACAGCGCTGCGGCGGGCTTCGAGCAGCAGGCGTTCTTCGAGTACCACCTGTACACCCTGCCGCGGCGGACGGATCTGCCGATGAACAGCACCCAGCAGATCGCGCTGTTCCCGCCGGTCACGGGGTTCGAGGTCTCCAAGGAGCTGCTCTACGCCCCGACCTTGGGCATGGGCACCTTCGGGGATCCGATGACGCGTCCCAACGTCGGCCCCTCCGGCCAAGGGAAGGCGTCGGTGTTCGTGGCGTTCGAGAATCGCGAGGACAACCGCCTCGGCATGCCCCTGCCTGCGGGGAAGGTCCGGGTCTTCAAGCAGGATCCACGCGACGGGACGCTCGAGTTCGTGGGCGAGGACATGATCGACCACACCCCACGCAACGAGCTGGTGCGCCTGCGTCTCGGCGAGGCGTTCGACGTGGTCGGCGAGCGGACCATCGCCGACTTCTCGGTGGACACGGCCCGGAAGCGGATGAGCGAGACGATCGAGATCGAGATCCGCAATCAGAAGGACGCGCCGCAGAAGGTCACGGTGCGGGAGCGACTCTACCGCTGGAGGAACTGGACGATCGCCGACACCACCGTGCCCGAACGGAAGATCGACGCCTCGACCGTCGAGTGGATCGTCGAGGTCCCCGCCGAAGGCTCGAAGACGATTCGCTATCGCGTCGACTACACCTGGTGAGGCGATCCCGCCGCTCCGTCGCATGCAGACCCTCGGAGAGATCAAGGCCCTCCTCGCGGGCCGAGGACTCCGCCCTCGGCACCGGTTCGGTCAGAACTTCCTGATCGAGCCGGTTCACTTGCGCACGCTGGTGGATCGTTCCGGCGTCGCGGCAGGGGAGGTGGTCCTCGAAGTCGGTCCCGGCACGGGCGTACTGACGGATCTGCTGGTGGAGGCCGGCACCGAGGTGATCGCCTGCGAGATCGATCGGGATCTCGCGAGCCTCGTCGCGGATCGGTTCGGCGATCGCATCACCCTCGTCGTCGGTGACGCCTTGCCGAGCAAGCGGACGCTGTCACCGCCGCTGATCGAGTCGATCGGTGGCCGGCCGTTTCGAATCGTCGCGAACCTGCCGTACGCGATCGCTTCTCCGCTCTTGGCGGTCCTCGCGGGAATGGACGGATTCCTCGGTGGGGGCGTCACCGTGCAGCGGGAGGTGGCGGATCGCCTCGCGGCGCGACCGGGGACCAGGGCGTACGGACCCCTGTCGGTCGTCGTGCAATCGAGGTTCGCGGTCGAGCGCCTGGCCGAACTGCCGCCGGGATGCTTCTGGCCGCCGCCGGAAGTGAACAGCGCCATGGTCGGTCTGCGGCCTCTCGAGACGCCGCTGGTCGGGGCATCCGAGCTCGATGCGTTCGGTCGGTTCGTGTCGGAGGTGTTCGGTCGCCGTCGCAAGCAGCTCGGCACCATCCTCGGTCGAGGACGAGACCTCCCCGACGGAATCGAGTCCGACATGCGTCCGGAGCGACTGACCGTCGCCCAATGGGTGGATCTGCAACGGTGGCGTGCCGCGCAGGATCCGCCTCAGGCCGGGACCTGAAGCGTCTCGAGGCGTTGCACGATCTCCTCGACTCGTTCGCGGCTGTTGAAGCCGGAGATCCGCACGTATCCCTCGCCACCGGGGCCGAATCCGCATCCCGGCGTCGTGACCACGGCAAGCTGGTCGAGCAGAAGATCGAAGAACGCCCAGCTTCCCAAGCCGTTCGGACACCCCACCCAGACGTAGGGCGCGTGCAGGCCTCCCCACACCCGCAGCCCCGCTGCGGCGACGCCTTCCCGAAGGCGCTCGGCGTTGCTTCGATACAGCTCGACGAGCTCTCGAACCTGAGCACGTCCCTCGGGCGAGTACGCAGCGGCGGCGGCGCGTTGAACCGGCCAGCTCACGCCGTTCGATCGCGTCGCCCAGCGCCGGGACCACATGGGGTGAACCGGACGACGTTCGCCCGATGGGAGACGCCCCTCGAGTTCGCGAGGCACGACCGTCCATCCGCAGCGGACGCCGGTGAATCCTGCGCTCTTGGACAGGCTTCGAAACTCCATCGCGCATCGTCGCGCTCCATCGAACTCGTAGATCGACTTCGGAAGCGACGGATCGGCGACGAAGTCCGCGTAGGCCGCGTCGTACAGGATGATCGCGTCCCGCTCGAGGGCCCATGCCACCCACGACGCGAGTCCGGGCCGATCGATCATCGCGCCGGTGGGGTTGTTCGGGAAGCACAGGTAGACCAGATCGATCGGCGCATCGGGCGGTTCCGGCAGGAAGTCGTTGGCCTCGTTCGCCCGGATCGGCAGGATGCCGTCGAAGATCCCGTCGGCGCCGATCGGACCGGTCCGGCCGGCGAGGACGTTGGTGTCCACGTAGACCGGATACACCGGGTCCGCGACGGCGATTCGATTGCCCGGGGCGAAGATCTCGAGGGCGTGCCCGGCGTCGCCCTTGGATCCGTCGGACAGGAAGATCTCGTCGGGCTCGACGCCGAGCTCCTGGTACTCGCCCGCGGCGATCGCCTCGCGGACGAAGGGATGACCGACGGCCGGCCCGTAGCCGCGGAACGTGTCCCGATGCGAGAGTTCGTCGGCGGCCTGGCGAATCGCGGCGGCACAGGCCGCGGGGATCGGCTCGGTCACGTCGCCGATTCCTGCGCGGATCAGCCGCGTTGCGAGATCTGGATTCGCCTCGAGGCGGCTCGCCACTCGTCTCGCGATCTCGGGGAACAGGTACTGCCCGGGCAGCTTGTCGAAGTGCTCGTTGAGGATGGCCACGGGATCGGAGTCCTCGGTGGTTCGATCGAAAGGATCACCGGCCTCGATGCCGTTCGAGGGAGATGTGGGACGCGGACCGAACCGAACGGACGGGGACCCCGGACGTCAGCGACTCGAGTTGGCAAGCGACTCGACGGGCGCCGGACGACCGGTCTCGATCAGGGGCGCGTGCGGATCGGTGAACTTGCGATGGAGGGTTCCGTTGCGATTCAGGCGAATCGCCATCGCCGGCGGAAAGTTGCCGAGTACCAGTTCGCGTCGGCCCGAGAGGCGACGTCGCAGGAGCTTTCCGACCGCGCTGATTCTCCGCAACCGTCGGCGGGTCTCCGCCCCGGTGATGCCCGACCGCATGATCCGAACACCTGCGTACTCGAAGTAGGTCAGGGTGCCGTTCTCGGCGAGAAGGGAGAGCATGCGACGGAAGATGCTCCGCATCAGGGCGGGTGGGAAGTTGTTGAAGGGAAGACCGCAGATCACGAAGTCGTACGGGCCTTCGAGCGGGGCCTCCTCGATCGGATGGGCATGCACCCGGATCGTCGCCTCGGGCAGCTCGGACCGCCTCGCTTCGGCGAGTCGTTCGAGGGACTCGCAGAACACCGGATTGATCTCGACGATGTCGAGAACGTCCTTCGGGCCCATCGCCGCGAGAATGACGCGAGTGATGGCCCCGGTTCCTGCGCCGACCTCGAGGATTCGTCGGGGTTGGGGCGAGGACCGAAGCGGGCGGACGAGGGCCTTGGCGAGCCAGGGCGAGGAGGGCCACACCGAACCGACGTGGTGGAAGTTGCGCACGGCCTGTCCGAGAAACGTCAGCATGGCGGTTCGGCGGTGACTCCGGTGACGGCGGGAAGACTGCAGAGGGAAAGTGTAGAAGACAACACGCCCCACGGCGGTGTGGAGCGTGCGGAGTTCTGACAGGAGTGTCGAGTGGCGCGACTTCAGCCGGTGCGACCCAGCTGCGATCCGCCGTCCGAGTAGCTCTGGAAGCCCTTGGGGCGGGCCTTGGCGCGGGGCAGCGAGTCCGGCCCGGGGATGTCCCGGCCCCGACCGTGCAGACCGGCCGGGGGCGCCGAGCGGTCGTCCGAGACCTGGGCCGAGGGTGAGCTCAGCGTCGGTGACGGGGCCGCCGACGAGGATTCCGGGAGGGGTTCGCCATCCGAAGTGCGGCGAATCTTGGCATCGTCGACCGCCTCCTCCATCGTTCGGAGGATCAATCGCAGCTTCTGAAGCCGGTCTTCGGAGGATGTCTGATCTCGACTCATGGAATCGCTCCTTCGGACTTGGGATCGGTTCGACTTGAGAGGGACTTGCGATCGATCGACGAGATCGGACGCAAACCGCGGCGAAACGGCCCCGGCAACGAGCCAGGAACGGTGTGAATCTGGGGGATCAGGTCGCGGGGCAGGGGATGCCAACCCGTTCGGAGCAGCGAGGCGGTGGCCACCGATACACTCGCTCTCGCGGCGCCTGGACCACTCCCTGAAACGAGGCGAGCGGTCCGGCACCCCGATCGAATCGAAGATGATCCCCGCCCCGAATTCCGCCCGAGCCCCGTCACGCTGATCCCACCGAACCGTCCCAAGGAGCACGGCCGCCGATGCCACGTCCCGATCAGAAGCACGCGTCGCGACCCCTGAACGCCATCTTCGCGGCAACCTCGTCGCTCGTCGCCTCGTGGGTGATCGCCGGAGTTCCCGTCGATCTCCCGCGTGATCCGAGCATCTCACCGGACGGGCGCGAGATCGTGTTCTCCTGGCGCGGCGATCTGTGGAAGGTGGCGTCCGATGGGGGTTCGGCGGTCCGCCTGACCAGCCATCCCGCGGTGGAAGGGGCCTCCGCGTGGAGTCCGGACGGCCGGTGGATCGCGTTCGAGAGCGAGCGCGACGGCTATCGCAACATCCACCTCATGCATCCGGATGGGGGCGGACTACGCCAGTTGACCGATGCGGATCTGACCTTTGCACTGGAGTCCTTCGGGACCGGAGCGGACGGTCGCCCGGCCGTCTTCGCCTCGGCCTATCTCGAGGGCGATCTCTTCCGATCGCCGCGGCCGTACGAGATCTCGGTCGAGGGCGGCGTGCCGAGGCGGGTCCACGGGGCGTTCGGCAGCGAGGCGGCCGCGTCGCCGGACGGACGACACATCGCCTTCACCCGAGGGGGCGCCTCGTGGATTCGACGGCACTACCGCGGTGCCGACGCGCGGGAACTGTGGCTCTTCGATCGTGAGGACGGCTCCTTCCGCCGGCTGACGGATTGGGCAGGCAACGACGGAAGCGCCCGCTGGGTCGGCAACGATGCCATCGCCTTCCTCTCGGATCGCGATGGCCAGACCGTGAACGCCCACCTGCTGTCCATCCCCGGGCCGGACAAGGCGATGCCCGCTGCGGCGACATTGACGCGTTGGCGAGGGCGGGATGTCCACGGGTTCGATGCAAGTGCCGACGGTGGCACCGCGGTCTTCGCCAACTGGGACGGCCTGTGGACGCTCGACCTGCGAGATCCCGACGCGCGGCCGCGACGCCTCGAGGTCTCGGCGCCCGCCGATGTCCCCGATCAGGTCGACATCGTCGATCTCGATCGCGAGGCCACCGAGGCGGCGCTCTCGCCGGATGGGAAGACCATGGCCGTCGTTGCTCACGGAGATGTCTGGGTGCGTGCGACCGAAGAGGGACGCTCGCCGCGTCAGATCACCCGCGGCATCGCCCGAGAGCACGGCATCGCCTGGAGTCCGGACGGCACGCGCCTCTTCTTCACCAGTGATCGCAGCGGCACGGATGGCCTGTACGTCGCGACCGTCGACCGCACCCGCGGCGAGGTTCGCGACCACTTCGACTCGACGACGAAGGACGCCTCCTCCGAGGAGTCCCAAGCGACGCCTTCCGAGCCTGAGACCACCGACGACGCTGCAGAAGAAGACGGGGAAGACACCGAAGGTTCCGTGGACGAGCCGGCCTCGGACGAGGACGCGGCCGAAGCGGATGCGGACGCCGATCGGGCGCAAGACCCGGCACGATGGGCCGATGCCTTGACGTTCGAGGTCTCGGGGCTGCTCGACGCCGAGACCGAGGATCGCACGCCAAGACCCTCGCCGGACGGACGGTCGTTGGCGTTTCGACGCGGCCGCGGCGACGTGTGTCTTCTCGATCTCGGCGATGGAACGGTTCGGACGCTGCTGCCGGGTTGGGATGCCGGGGTCGAGTACGTCTGGAGCCCGGACTCGAAGTGGATCGCGGTGGCGGTCTCCGATCGCGACTTCAACCGCGACGTCCACCTGTACCCGGCAGACGGCGACGGGGAGCCGGTCAACGTGACGCGACATCCCGACACCGACGCCCAGCCCCGATTCTCCGCCGACGGCAAGGTCCTGGCCTTCGTGTCGGACCGAACCGGCGACGAGGGGGACGTGTGGATGGTTCTTCTGGATCGCGATCTCGACCGCATGAGCCGTCGGGATCTCGACGCCTACTTCGAGGCGCAGGGCAAGGCGGTCAAGAAGCGAAAGCCGCTTGCTGCGAAGGACGCTTCGAAGGCAACCGCCGGCGACTCGACCGACGACTCCGATCAGCACACCGGCACGCCGTCCGCGTCAGCGCCGGAGTCCGCCGAGCCCGCCTTCGACCGCGAGGATCTCGAGGACGCCCACCGACGTCTTCGACGGGTGACGCGGATCGACGGCGACGAGCGGGATCTGCTGCTGATGCCGGCCGGCGATCGACTGGTGTTCACCGCCGACGGGGGACCCGACGAGGGCCGGGGGATCTACGCGATCGATTGGGATGGCAGCGATCTGAAGCGTCTCGGCGGCATGGCCGATCTCCGCGGCGTCTCGCTCGACGGCGCGAAGCTGGTGACCGTCGCGGGTGGGCGGGCACAGACCCGGCCCTCGGCCGGCGGAAACGGCGAGACCTACGGGATCGACGAACGCCTGGAGATCGACCGGGTCGATCGGAACCTCGCCCTCTTCGACGAGGCCGCTCGCATCCTCGGCGAGGGCTTCTACCTCGATCCCTCCGAGAAGGGACTGGACTGGTCGGAACTGTCGGCTCGCTATCGCGAGTTGGCTGCCGCGTCGCGAACGCCTGACGAACTCGAGTGGGTGGTCAACCGCCTGTTCGGCGAATTGAGCGGTTCGCACCTCGGCATGAGCGCGCAATCGCCCGCCTCGCCGCGCCGCGAGTCGCAGGGAAGACTGGGAGCGATCTGCGAGCCGGTCGAAGGCGGCGGTTTCCGCGTGCTCGAGATCATTCCGGGAGGACCGGCCGAACGGTCGACGACGCCGCTCGAGGTGGGGGATGTCGTCACCGGCATCGAGTTCGAGTCGCTCGCCGTCGGCGACACCCTCGAGCGGCGACTGCAGGGCCGGGTCGGCGAGGAGACCGCCGTCTCGATCCGACGCGAGCGGGAGGATGGCTCGGTGGTCGAGACGACCTGCCTGCTGGTGCCGGTGTCGTCCGGAAGACTGAGGGATCTGGTCTACGACGCGACGCAGCAGCGTGCGGCGGAGCTCGTCGAGGAGTGGTCGGGCGGACGGCTGGGCTACACCCATGTCCGCTCGATGAACACCGAGTCTCTGGAAGCGTTCGAGGGCGATCTGTTCGCGGCGGCCGATGGGCGCGAGGGGCTGCTGATCGACGTTCGCAACAACGGCGGCGGCTTCACCGCCGACCGGCTGCTCTCCTCGATCATGGTCCAGCCGCACGCCTACACCGTGCCGCGCGGTGCCGATCCGTCGATGACCACCGGCTACCCCCGGGATCGCCTCTTCATTCAGCGATACGTCCTCCCGATCAACATGCTTTGCAACGAGAAGAGCTATTCCAATGCCGAAATCGTCTCGCACGCGTTCAAGACGCTCGGCCGCGGCACCCTGGTCGGCATGCCCACCCACGGAAGCGTGATCTCGACGGGTCGGCACACGCTGCTCGACGGCAGTTCGATCCGGATGCCCTTCAGAGGGTGGTACCTGCCCGACGGGACCGACATGGAGAACAACGGCGCCGTGCCCGATCTGATGGTGCCGCAGACTCCCGAGGACGAGGTCGCCGGACGCGATGCCCAACTCGAAGCCGCGGTCCGGGACCTGCTTGGTCGCCTCGATGGAGAGACGGGTTCGCCGTAGTTGCGGCGGACCCGCGACAGGTCGTTCGTTGCCGATTCGTGCCACAGGATCCACATACAACCGCAAGTGTGAACCTTGGGGGCCCGCGGACGGGAAGTTCGCCCCGAACTTGCGCGATTTGCCTGCTTTGTGCTGGTCGCGTGGATCCCTCCCGATAGCGTGCAGGGACACGGTGGTTCATCGGCACCAGGTTGGGGGACACCCATGGTTCTGCGAGAAGGAGCAAGTGGTCCACGGCGGCAGATCTGCGCGGGCGTTCTCGTGCTGTTGGCGTCGTTTCTCGGCATCGGATGCGGTGGGGCAAGCGCTTCCGGGGGCGACGAGGCCGATCGGGCGGTGCCCCCGGAGATCGCGGCGCAGTTGAAGACCCTCGAACAGGCCATGAACGGGAATCCGCTGGCGGATCCCGCGAAGGTCTTCGACGCTTCGGCAGCGGTGCATCTGATCGGTCGACTCGCCTATGGGTCGGCGGAGGAGTTCATCGAGGAGATCGGCCGTTCGGTCGAACCCGTCTCCGTCGAGTTCGTCGAGACCAGCGTCCTGTTCCATCGTCCCGACCGGGTTCGGACGGTGACCAGCGTCGCCACGGTGCGGGGGGAGGCGCGTTCCATCGATCGGATCGCCCACGAGTGGGTGCGGGACGGGGAGCGTTGGGTTGCCCGCGAACAGTCCTATTGCGACTGGTCGCCCTTGGTGGGCGACTGGGTGAGGGTGGAGGACGGCGGGGAGCGTGCCGGACTTCGCCTGCTTCCAACGGGCCGGTTCGAACTCCGTGCCGCCGACTCGACGTCGCCCCGTCGTGCGGGCACGTACGCATCGGCGGGCGAGATCGTTTCGGTGGTGCCCGAACCTTCGGGGGTCGCTTCGATCGGTGCAGGCGAAGTCGAGCTGCGCCATCGCTTCGAGTTCGGCGGGTCGCTCCTCCTCGAGGCGGCATCGGCCGACGGCTTGGGCGAGTCGGAGATGTTCGAGGGAACGTGGAGACGACGTCGCCCGGGCGAGTGAGCATCGCAGGCATGGCCTGCGACGAGAGCACGCTCGAGCGAGCTCGGGACCGCTCGGGTCAGGCCGTGCCGCGATGGCCGCGATCGATCCGCTTGGCGGTCGCACGGCGGGCCTTGGGAAGCGGCGAGGCTGCGGCAGGAGTCGTCTCGATCGTCCCAGCGCGATCGGTCGAGTTCTCTCCGGCGGTCGCTGGGTCGTCGTCGGCGTTCGCAGAGGCGGTGCGGGCGGCCTCTCCGTCCTCGTGCTCGTCGAGATCCAGCTCCACCTCGGCGTCGCCGATCGTCGACAGACGTCGACCCTCCTGGGCGATCGCCTCGAGAGCGCTGTCGAGCAGGCCGACCAGCGGGAATCGGCCTTCCAGCGGCGACGGTCCCAGCCGACGCAGGATCGCCAGCGGCGCATGGTGCGCCGGGGGCATCGCGTCGAGTTCGCCGATCGACGGACCGGGGCGCCAGAACGAGCCGATCGGAGCGGTCCAGACGGTTCCCGGCTCGGCGGGGCCGGTCTCGGCGGACTCGGTGCCGGCCCGTCGCTCGAGGCGAATGCGATCCTGAAGATCCGCCCGCGACAGGCCGCGGAGTTCGAGCAGTCGCCACGGGTCCTCGGCCCACCGTTCCTGCAGCAGCCAGGCAAGGGCCACTTGATGGCGGCATCCAGTTGCGCGAGCGCAGGAGCAGTGCACCGCAACGGCCTCGTCGGCGACTGCGCCGGCCTCGGGGTCGGGAGGGCGCAGTTCGGCGCCCGCCTCGGCAAGCAGGAGTTCGACCCGAGGGGGCAGTTCGTCGAGCAGCACGGCGCCGGCGACGGCGCCGTCGGCGGCGAGAAGCGACACGAAGCGATCGACGATGGCACGACTCAGCGGTGCCCAGCGCACCGTGGTCGTGTACGGGCGACCTGCGTGCCCCTGCACGGTCGCGGCGACGACGCCGGACTCGATCTTGAGCGTCGCGATCTGGCCGCTCCTGGCGTAGGCGAGACCCGCAGCGGCCTCGTCGGAGTCCGAGGCCGGCAGCAGGCGATGCCAGCCTTCCGCCGGCCACGGCCACGGACCGTGATCCGACTCGCGCATGATCCGATGCCCCCCGGGAACCCTGCGGGGGCCGTCGCCTCGCCGCGACATCGGTCGCAACGGCTCGTGCGGAGGGCGGTTCATGTCGCGATCTCCTCCAGAGCCCCGTCGCGCAGTTCGAGCAGGCTTCGGAGCTGGTTGGTCGAGAGCTCGGTCAGCCACGACTCGCCGCTGCCGATGACCTGCTTCGCCAGTTCGATCTTCTCCTCGATCATGCGGTCGATGCGCTCCTCGAGCGTGCCCGAGGCGATCATCTTGTGGACGTGGACGGTGCGGGTCTGCCCGATTCGGAAGGCGCGGTCCGTGGCCTGGTTCTCGACGGCGGGATTCCACCAGCGGTCGTAGTGGATGACGTGCCGCGCCGAGGTCAGGTTGAGACCGACGCCACCGGCCCGCAGCGAGAGGATGAAGATCGGGCAGGAGGGATCGTCGGACTGGAACCGGTCCACGAGCTGCTCGCGCTTCGCGCTGGTGACACCGCCGTGCAGGAAGATCGGGTCGATGTCGAAGGCCCGGCGGATCACGGGGGCGATCAGATGCCCCATCTCCCGGTACTGGGTGAAGAGCAGGGCGCGATCGCCGGCCGCGATCATCTCCTCGAGCATCTCCATCAGCCGAAGCATCTTGCCCGATCGAGCCGCGAACTCGTCCGGCGAGGTCGTCTCTCCGACCCGCTCGCCGAGGAAGTGCGCCGGGTGGTTGCAGATCTGCTTCAGGCGCACGAGGCCGGCGAGGACGAGGCCCTTGCGCCGCATGCCCGTCGACTGGTCGATGTTTCGGAGCATGCCGGAGACCGCCGACTCGTAGAGCGTCGCCTGTTCGTCGGTCAGCGGCACCTGCTGACGGCTCTCCACGAGCGGCGGGAGATCGGAGATCACCGTGGGATCGGTCTTGAGTCGACGCAGCACGAACGGGCGCACCAGCGAACGGAGGCGTTCCGCCTGCATCGGATCGCGATGCCGCTCGATCGGAACCGCGAATCGACGTCGAAAGTCCCCGGAGGTTCCGAGATAGCCGGGGCAGCAGAAGTCCATGATCGACCACAGTTCGCTCAGGCGGTTCTCGACCGGGGTGCCGGTGAGGGCGATCCGCTGCGAGCAGGGCAGGCTTCGAATGGCGGAGGCCTGCTTGGTCGGTGGGTTCTTGACGTGCTGGGCTTCGTCGAGCACCACCCGACGCCAGTGCTGGCGCTGAAGAAGTTCGAGGTCGCGGCCCACCAGGCCGTAGGTCGTCAGCACGACGTCGCTTTCGCCGGCGATCTCGATGAAGCGATCTCCCATCGGGCGATCGAGACCGTGGTGGCGATGCACCGAGAGTTCCGGCGCGAACCGCCCGATCTCGCGTTGCCAGTTGCCCACCACGCTCATGGGCGCCACGATCAGCGTCGGACCCGGTTGCGCGTCGTCCAGGCGTTCGTGCTGCAGAAGCGCGATCAGTTGGATGGTCTTGCCCAGTCCCATGTCGTCGGCAAGGCAGGCGCCGAGCCCGAGGCGATCGAGGAAGGTCAGCCAGGAGAGACCGGATCGCTGGTAGGGGCGTAGTTCGCCGAGGAAGGCCTGCGGTGGTTCGATCGCCTCGAAGCGGGCCTCGCTGGTCCCGTCGATCAGGTCCGCGATCCAGCCGGTGGCCTCGACACCCAGTCGTGGCAGCGCAGACTCGGCCGCGTCGAAGCCATGGGCCATGCGCAGCGCTTCGCCAAGGCTCGCCTGCCCTTCGACGCCGCGTTCGAGGAAGGCCTTCGCCGCCGCGAGGTCGTCGGGTCGAATCTCCACCCAACGACCATCGAGCCGCACCAGCGGAACCCCGTCCGCAGCCAGGTTTCGGAACCGCTCGAACGAGATGCTCTCGCCCCCCAGAACGAGGTCCCATCGGTAGTTGACGACCCGGTCCAGACCGGACCCGCTGGAGGACTCCTCTCCGTCGAGATGCAGTTTGACGCCCAGGCGATGGGAGGGATCGCCCCACCACGAGGGAATCTCCACCCGAATGCCCGCCTCTTCGAGGATCGGTCGGTGCTCGCTGAGCAGGGCGTAGACCTCGCGCGTGGCCAGTTCGAGACCGGTGGGCGAGGTGTCGGCCAGCGACCGCTCGATCGGTGCCCAGATCCTCGCTGCGGACGCCAGTTCGGTCAGCAGGACCTCCTCGAGAGGGGTTCCGCCGGCGGGCGAGGCGAACTGGCCCGCCCAGATGTCCTCTGCGGCCATCCAACTCCCGAAACGCTCGCTGTCGGTGATCGATGGATCGGCGAGACCGAATTGGACCTTCCAGCGCACGCCGGAGCGATCGCCGTCGGACTCCTTCGCGTCGGGCTCTTCGATGCGCAGCGCCAGTCGACTCCGGCCGGTCGGCGCGTCGGTCTCGAGGCGACTGAGCCAACTGCGAACCCGGCGGGGGAGTTCGAGGCCATCCGCGTCGATTCGCCCCGACGATCCAAGCAGACCACGGAGCCAGGTGACGTGAGGATCGGACGAACCCTCCCATTGTTCGAGAGCTTCGCCGAAGTCCTCCTGCTCGAGGATCCGCCGGACCAGGGCGTCGGTCCACGCGGCGAGCGCCTGCTCGAGAACGCCCGACGAGTCGCCGGGACTGTCGCGCCCGCATCGCGCGGCCAGCGGCATGCCCGCGGCGAGCAGTTCGAGTCGGTGGCGACTGTCGCGGTCTCCGGCCCAGTGGCTCCAACTCGCATCGAGTCGACCTGGAGCCTCTGCGACGAGCGTGGGGACCACCCGCTGATCGCCGAGCCACTCGGCGGTGCTGCGCGCCAGGCTCGTCCAGAACCGCAGGTCGTGGCCCAGCATCAGGCGGTCCTCCTCGACATGCTCGAGGGACAGGAGGGTCGGGACGGCCAGATGGGAATCGATGGCGATGGCGGGAACCTCGATGGACTCGAGAGTCACCGCCCGCTCGGTGGGGTCGCCACCGATGAGTGCCAGCATCCTCGGACTCGGCAGGACCCCCTCGCCCTCGGCGCATGGGAGCAGCAGGTCGACGGCGACCTCCTTGCCGACCCGTGTGGATTCGACCCCCCGGCTTCTCAGCGAGGCGGCGACGAGGTCCGCGATCTCCGCAGCCGGCCGGGCGTGGGGGTGCCGTGGTCCCGCCGCCGGCGGGGCGACAGCCTCCGGACGTCCTTCGACCCAGAAATGGAGTTGTCGGCGGGTCCAGACCGCGTGCAGGATCATGCCGGGAATCGCTCTTCCTGAGGAGGGTGGCCGACCATGGAGCGGGGGACTCGCAGTCCGGAGGAAGCGGTGGATCGCAGAGGAGGCGGGCCGGACATGGCACCGCCGTCTCCACTGATTCCGCTGGGGCTCGAACCCAGGACCTAGCGATTAAAAGTCGCTTGCTCTGCCAACTGAGCTACGGAATCGCGAAACGACGAGTGTAGGGGGCAGAGGCACGTTCGGGGTCGCCGTCGGCGACTTGGAACCGGCACCGGGGATCTTTTCGGACGCGTCGCCGTCGGCGGCGGGGAATCCTCGCGAGATTCGACCGACCTGCCCGATAAGTCTGCTCAACCCAAGGTCGTTCCGGACCGATATCGGAATCGGGCGGGAGATCCACATGACCCCGGACGATTTCCCTCCCGGCGACGCATCTGCAGCCGAGCCCGGAAGCGACCCCAGCGGGCACGAGGTGCCCGACACGAGGCCGAAGACATGAGCCAGCATCTCCCCCTCGTCGAGCAGTTCCTGACCTACCTGACCGACGAACGGCACTTCAGTCCCTACACGAGCCGCTGCTACGGCCTCGATCTCCGCCAGTTCATCGAGTTCATGACCGGCGAGTTCGGTCTCGACGAGAACCCGGCGACCGAGCAGGCCGCCCTCGACGCCGGACCCGAGTCGGCGGACGAGTTCATGAACACCGCCACCGGTCGGCTGATGGCATCCGATCCCGAGACCATTCGCGCCTTTCTCGTGCGGATGAGCGAGCAGAACTACTCCGCCGCCACCATGGCTCGGAAGATCGCCACGCTGCGGTCGTTCCACAAGTGGGCGGAGCGACGGGGTCTGGTTCGTTCCAATCCGATGGTGCTGATCCGCACCCCGAAGCAGGCCAAGCGACTGCCCAAGGCGATCAGCGTCGACGAGATCGAGCGTCTGCTGTCCGCTCCGGATCCCAACGATCTGCTTGGTGCCCGCGATCGGGCGATTCTCGAGACGCTCTACTCGACGGGCATCCGTGTCAGCGAGGTCGTCGGCATCGACCGTGGCGATCTCAACGAGGCCGGCGAGGCGATCGTCATTCGGGGCAAGGGACGCCGCGAGCGTCTGGTTCCGCTCGGATCGCACGCCCTCGCCGCCTTGCGACACTACCTCGCGATGCTCGACGCGGACCTCGCCCGCGCCGGAGCGGTGGCGGCGCCGGACTCCCCGCTGTTCGTGAACAAGCACGGAAGTCGGCTCAGCAGCCGCTCGGTGCGACGAAAGGTCTCCAAGTACCTCGCCGAGGTGGGTCTCGATCCCAACATCAGCCCGCACACCATTCGGCACAGCTTCGCGACGCACCTGCTCGACAACGGCGCCGATCTCCGTTCCGTTCAGGAACTGCTCGGGCACCAGTCGCTGTCGAGCACCCAGGTGTACACCCACCTCTCCAACGCCCGCATGCGCGACGCGTACGACCGCGCCCACCCGCGGGCCGAAGCATCCTGACCGCTCTCGCCACCGCCCTCGGATCCGGCAGCACCGCCGCGCCCGTGGCGAGCTGGCGGATCGAGCGCTCCGATGCGGTCCGCGGCATGGCATCGCTCGAGAGCGGCTCGGTCGATCTCTGCTATCTCGATCCACCCTTCGGCACCGGGCGAACCCATGCGGCCGCTCGAGGCCGCTTCGCCGATGCGGCCTCGGAACCGCACGCCTACGAGGCGTTCATGCGGCCGTGGATCGACGCGATCCATCGGGTGCTGACGCCCCACGGCATCGTCCTGCTGCACTGCGACTGGAGGCATGTGCACCGCCTCCGCCTGTGGCTCGAGGAGCGATTCGGCGCGGAGGGCTTCGTCAACCACATCGTCTGGCGATATGGACTCGGCGGAAGCTCCGCGCGTCGGTTCGCCCGCAAGCACGACGACATCCTCTTCTTCGCGAAGGGATCGGAGTACTTCTTCGAACCGCCCCGGGTGCCGGCCACCAGCGCTCGTCTTCGCGGTCGCATGAAGAAGGCCACCGACGTCCTCGACGTGCCCTCCCTCAACAACATGGCGCACGAGCGGTGCGGTTGGCCGACGCAGAAGCCGCTGCAACTGCTCGATCTTCTGGTTCGCGCGTGCTGTCGGCCCGGCGGCCTCGTGCTCGACCCCTGCTTCGGAAGCGGGACGTCCCTGATCGCGGCGGTGGCGTCGGGGCGTCGTGCTCGGGGCTTCGACGTCGATCCGGCGGCGGTCGCGGTCGCGGAAGATCGCCTTCGATCGCTGGACGGCGAGCCGCGGCTCAGAACTCGTACTTGAGCCCGGCGAAGTAGCGGAGGTCGTTTCGGGTCCCGGAGGTGATCTGCGACTGGTACTGGTCGTTGATGCCCGCCTCGAACGAGACGCCTTCCCAGCCGTCGATCTTCAGATTCCAGGTGAGGCCGGTGTTGAATCGGAACTCGCCGATCTCGTCGACGTCGGGGTAGTAGGTGAAGAAGCCCTTCAGCTTCTGGGCATCGCTGATCCGCCATTCGAACTCGAGGCCCAGCAGCGCCTCGGGAATGAGACGCGAGGGCGGACCGAACTCGTAGCTGGTACCGAAGCCGAGTCGCCCGGTCAGGTCCAGCGTCTCGTCCTTCACGAACCGGTATCCCGCGCCGCCCCAGCCGCTGAGGCGATGCTCCCACGACTGGAACTCGTCGTACTCGTACTGGCCGGTGCCGAACAGGAACCACTTGGGATCCGCGAGGTCCCGCGTGTAGTCGATCGTCGTCTGGAAGTTGTTGTTCTGGGTCTCGGAGTTGGTGACGCCGAAGAAGTACCGCGCCGACAGGGTCAGCTCGTCGAGGTCGGTCTTCCGCTTCAACTCGCCGGCGACGCGAAGCTCGAGATTCGAGTTCACGTTCTCGTACCCGGAGATCGCAAACGACAGCGAGCCCGTCCACGGACTCTTCGGAGGCTCGGGCTCCGTGGAGGGCGTCTCGACGCCGGCGACGTCGTCACGCTCGAGCATCACCTCCCCGAGCACCGGGTGCTGAACCCGATATCCACCCGGCGTCTCCTCGACGATCCGACCCTCGAGCACTTCGCCGGTCGTCAACGTGATCTTGGCAGGCGTCGGTTCGGGCGCGGCGGAGGGATCGGCGACCGGGGGGACGTCCTGGAGCACGGCTCCGAGCAGGATGGCGGTGGCTGGGTGCATGGCGTTGTCGAGGGTGGTGATGCGGTGGTGGTTGGGAGGACGAAACGTGAAATGCAGGCGAACTTGGACGAGGCGTGGAGTCGGTGCGCGGAGGAGGCGATGCGGCAACCACGGTGAAATCGCTCCATCGGTCGGGTCCCGGGACTCGACGCGAAGCTCCGTTGGCGCGCGGTGCCGGCACACGCCGCGGGGGAGTCGAAACGTATGAAGATCCGAGTCGCACCACCGCGTTGGCGACAGGTTCTCCACGAACCGCTGCTGCGGTTCAGGATCGCTCGCCGACTGCGGACATGGTCGTCGATGCCTCGATCACGGCTTCGAGGGCGACCCCTGCGGCGAGGACGTCCTCGCGATCCGCCGAGACGGCGGTCACATGGCCGAGCTTCCGCCCCGGACGGGCCGCCTTTCCGTAGAGATGGATCCGCGCGCCGGCGACCTCGAGCATCCGAGCCGTCGGTGGGCACACCCCGATCAGGTTCGCCATGACCGCATGGCCGATCGCCTCCGTGCAGCCGAGCGGCAGGCCCGCGATCGCGCGCAAGTGGTTCTCGAACTGGCTGGTCTGGGACCCCTCGATGGTCCAGTGGCCGGAGTTGTGGACTCGGGGAGCGAACTCGTTCGCGGCAAGCGAGCCGTCGGTCCGTTCGAACAGTTCGAGCGCCAGGACGCCGACGTGGTCGAGACCGTTCGCGAGCGCTTCGGCCCACGCGCGAGCTTCGGTCGCGGCGGCGACGCCCTCCACCGGCGCCACGGTTCTTCGAAGGATGCCGCCGCGGTGCAGGTTCTCGCCGATCGGCCAGTTGCGACACTTCCCGTCCAGTCCGCGCACGAGCACCACCGAGAGCTCGCGCCGAAACTCCACGAGTTCCTCGAGCAGACACGGCGCCCGACCGGTCTCCTCCCACGCCGCGCGAAGCGACGCCTCGTCGAGTCGATCGATCCGAACCTGACCCTTGCCGTCGTATCCGAAGCGGCGGGTCTTGAGGATGCTGCTGGAGCCGACCGTGGCAACCGCGGTCGCGAGGTCGTCCTCCGAGTCGACGGCGGCGTACCGCGGAACCTCCAGACCGCACGACTGGAGAAAACGCTTCTCGACCAGACGGTCGTGCTTCATCTCGAGCGAACGGACGCCGGGGCGCAGCGGGACGAGACGTTCGAGGCGAGCGAGAGTCTCGGGACCGACGTTCTCGAACTCGAACGTGGCCACATCGAGGCCGTCCGCGAACCGGTCGATCGCTTCGGCGTCGTCGAATGCCGCGCAGACGAGTTCGCGACCGCGGCCCGCGGGTGCGTCGGGGTTCGGGTCGAGAAACCGGAACGAGAATCCGAGAGGTTCACCGGCCTCGGCCAGCATCAGTCCGAGCTGGCCGCCACCGAGCACGCCGATCCGCATGGGTGCTTCGCCGCTCACGAGCCTTGTTCGAACGAAGACGGTTCGAGCGAAGACGGTTCGGGCGAAGACGGGTCGGGCTTCGCGAGCACGGCGGCGGTCTGATCGGCGCGATGTCGTGCGAGGGCGTCGCGGACCTTCGAGTCGCTTCCGGCGACGATCGCCGCGGCGAAGAGCGCCGCATTGACGGCGCCCGCCTCGCCGATCGCGAAGGTCGCGACCGGCACGCCTGCAGGCATCTGCACGATCGAGAGCAGCGAGTCCACGCCTTGCAGGGCTCGACTCTTCACCGGGACGCCGAGGACCGGCACCGTCGTCTTCGCCGCGGTCATCCCCGGCAGGTGGGCCGCCCCACCCGCGCCGGCAATGATCGCCACGAGGCCTCGTCGCTCGGCGGTCTCGGCGTACTCGAACAGAAGATCCGGAGTCCGGTGGGCCGAGACCACCCGGCATTCGTTGGCGACGCCGAGCCGCTCCAGGGTCTCCACGGCCCCGCGCATCGTCTCCCAGTCGGACCGAGAGCCCATGATCACGCCGACTTTCGGTTCGGAAGAGGTCATTGGTGTGCCGTCTTCAGGAAGTGGTCCCGTCGAGCGGAGAGACTACCGCCTCCACGGCGAATTGCCGACCTGCCGTGCCCCGAACGAACACGCGGCGCGGCTCGAAGGGAGCCGCGCCGCGAGACGGGTCGTAGGAAACGCCGCGGTGCTTCAGGGCCCGGGGTTGCCGGCGGGGGGGTGATAGAAGTGGAAGTGGTAGTTGATGCCGCCTCCGTACCCTCCACCGCGTCCCGCGGCATTGCCCTGGCTCCGGGGCATGTCGTAGTTCGTGCCGCTCTCGTCGTACCCGCCCGCCTCGCCCGCGCCGGCGCCGGTGGCGTTGCCCTGACTTGCCGGCAGGTCGTAGGCCCCTCGCGACTGGTCGTAGCCGCCCTGCCATCCGGCACCGCGGCCCGTGGCGTTGCCCTGATTCGCGGGGAGACCGTATCCACCGTGATAGAAGTGGAAGTGGTATCCGCCGCCCCAGCCGCCGCCGCGGGAGTTCTGAATGGCCATCGGGGTCGACCAGACGGCCGGCGCGTAGCCGGCCGGCGGACCACCGGGTCCGGGGGGTCCCTTCACCTCGGTCGAATCGCCTCCGGCGGCCGGAGCTCCGCCGGGCGGCGGACCGTGGAAGTGGAAGTGGTAGTTGACGCGATTGATCGCCTCGCTCTCGCTGGCGTAGGGATTCAGTTCGCCGCCTTGCTGGTTGAACCCGACGCCTTCGGGCGTCGCCTGTTCGTCGGTCGCTTCGGGCTTTCCGGGGATCTCGTAGCTCTGGTCCTGGGCTCGCAGTCCCGAGACCGCCCCGGGGGCGACCTCGCTGGTCCGCGGCGTCGTGGTGCAGGCCGCCGTCGCGAGGAGGACGACGAGGCCGGTGATGGGAAGCGGGAATCGGCGGCTCATGATGCTGCTCCGGGCCCGATCGACTCGGGCGAAGGGGGCGGGATGGACGACCGCAACGGCGGGGTCGCGGGGTCGGAGGAAGGCTATCGGTCGCGGGAGTCCGGCACGGTCACGTCGAGACCGGTCTCGAGCCTTCCCGGACGTGCCTGCGCTCCTGACTGCCGAGTTCGCCGCCGAGCCGTCTTCGGGGCATCGTTCCCGGACGTCGCGGTAGGATCGGACGGACTGGAGACATGACATGCCCGACGCGGCCGCAAGACTTCCCATCGGTTCCGGGGTTCCCAACGCCGGGACGCCGGGCGACGTCTCAGCGATCGATGCGCTGGCGATCAACACGATCCGAACCCTGTCGATGGATGCCGTGCAGGCGGCCGCCAGTGGGCACCCGGGCACCCCGATGGCGCTGGCCCCGGTCGCGTATGCGCTCTGGCAGCAGGTGCTCGACTACGACCCTGCCGCCCCGCACTGGCCCGGACGCGACCGCTTCGTCCTGTCCAACGGCCACGCGTCGATGCTGCTCTACTCGCTGCTTCATCTGGCGGGGGTGAAGCGGGTCGACGAGTCCGGCCGACCGACCGACGAACCCGCGGTCCGCCTCGAGGACATCGAGCGATTCCGCCAACTCGACAGCCGTTGCCCCGGCCACCCCGAGTTCGGATGGACCACCGGCGTCGAGACCACGACCGGCCCGCTCGGTCAGGGGGTGGCGACCTCGGTCGGCATGGCCCTCGCCGCCCGCTGGCTCGGAGCTCGCTACAACCGGCCGGGTCACGAACTCTTCTCGTGGCGGACGTGGGCGATCTGCGGCGACGGATGCCTCATGGAAGGCATCGCATCGGAGGCCGCCTCGCTGGCGGGGCACCTCGAGCTCTCGAACCTCTGCTGGATCCACGACAACAACCACATCTCGATCGAGGGCCACACCGATCTCGCCTTCACTGAAGACGTCGCGGCACGATTCGCCGCGTACCGATGGAACGTGTTGCGAGTCGCCGACGCGAACGATCTCGATCGGCTCGGCGAGGCGTATCGCGGCGCGATGGCGGAAACCCGACGTCCCACGTTGATCATCGTGGACAGCCACATCGGATGGGGTGCGCCGGATCGACAGGACACCAGCGCAGCGCACGGCGAACCGCTCGGAGAGGAGGAGATTCGGCGCACCAAGCGGTTCTACGGCTGGCCCGAAGACGCGAGGTTCCTGGTGCCATCCCAGGTGCCCGCTCGCTTCGCCGAGGTGATGGGGGCACGCGGCGCGGAGAAGCGGGCGGCGTGGGAGAAGACCTTCGAGTCCTATCGCCGCGAGCACCCCGAACTCGCCGCCCAGCTCGACCACCTCTTCGCCGGCACCTTGCCGGCGGGCTGGGAAGCGTCGTTGCCCGGATTCGCCACCGATGCGAAGGGCATGGCCACGCGGGTGTCGAACGGAAAGTGCCTCGACGCCGCCGCGCAGGTCATTCCGTGGATCGTCGGCGGCGCCGCGGATCTCACCCCCTCGACCAAGACCCGTCTCGACTTCGAGGGGGCCGGCGACCAGCAGGGACCTCGTTGGGCCGCAGCCGTCCCGGAGAACGTCGATCCCGCATCGACCGTCTGCTCGCCGGCGGGTCGGAACGTGCACTTCGGCATTCGCGAGCATGCGATGGCCGCGGTCGTGAACGGGATGGCCCTCTCGGGACTCCGGCCCTTCGGTGCTGGGTTCCTGATCTTCTCCGACTACGCCCGCGGCTCGATTCGTCTGAGCGCCCTGATGCAACTGCCGGTCGTCCACGTCTTCACCCACGACTCGATCGGCCTTGGCGAGGACGGACCGACCCACCAGCCGGTCGAGCAGCTCGCCTCGCTGCGTGCGGTGCCGGGTCTGATGGTCTTCCGACCCTGCGACGCGAACGAGGCCGCCGCATGCTGGCGGGTCGCCCTCGGTTCGGGGCGGCCCTCGGTGATGATCGGTTCGCGGCAGAACCTGCCCACCCTCGACCGCACGACCCACTGCTCCGCCGACGGTGCGACCCGAGGCGGCTACGTGCTTGCCGAAGCCGGCGGCGGCACGCCCGAGGCGATCCTGATCGCGACCGGCAGCGAGGTGCATCTCTGCCTGGCCGCCCGCGAGGCCTTGGAGGCCTCCGGCATGCCGACCCGCGTGGTCAGCATGCCCTGCAGCGATCTCTTCGACGAGCAGGACCAGGCGTATCGCGAATCGGTGCTGCCGGCTTCGGTCTCGCGGCGCGTGAGCGTCGAAGAGGCTTCCACGCTGGGGTGGCATCGCTATGTGGGCGACGGCGGAGCCTGCATCGGCATGCACACCTTCGGCGCGAGCGCGCCCATCGAGGAGCTCATGCACAAGTTCGGCTTCGAGCCCGATCGCATCGCCGAGACCGCGCGAGGACTTGCCTGATGGTCCGATCGCGAGGCTGCGCTGCCGACTCGCCGAGCGCCCTGCCGGAGATCTGTCCATGAACGTCGCAATGGCATCCGACCACGCCGGGTTCGAGCTCAAGCAGGTGCTTCTCGACCACGTTCGCGGTCTCGGGCACGAGGTCGTCGACGTCGGCACCCACTCGCCCGAGTCCGTGGACTATCCCGACTACGCGGTGAAGCTGGCCGCGGAGCTGCTTTCCGGTCGGGCGGAACGCGGCATCCTCCTGTGCGGCAGCGGCATCGGGGCGAGCGTCGCCGCGAACAAGATCCCCGGCATTCGCGCCGGCAACGTCCAGGACCACTACTCGGCGCATCAGGGCGTCGAGCACGACGACATGAACGTGCTGGTCCTCGGAGGGCGGATCGTGGGGCAGATGCCGGCGATCGAGATGTGCGAGGCGTTTCTCGCGGCGGCCTACACCGGTGAACCGCGGCACCAGCGTCGACTGGACAAGGTGCACGCGATCGAGCGGGATCCGATGGGCATGGTCGAGGCGAGTCGAGACTGAGCCCCGGGCGGGGCCGCCATCGCGAGCCCACGAGCCTGTTCGCGTCGCCTCCGAGTTCGATCCCATGAAGAAACGACCCGAGCGTGATGCTCGGGTCGTTCGGTTCGTGGCGGAGCGCTCGTTCGGACGAGCGGTCTCAGTCGGCGATCTCGATCAGCTCGACGTCGAAGACGAGCGTGGCGTTGGGCGGGATCACCGGAGGACGTCCGCGGGGGCCGTAGGCGATGTCGGCGGGGATGATCAGCTTGCGCTTGCCGCCGACCTTCATCGAACCCACGCCCTCGGTCCATCCCTTGATGACCTGGCCGAGGCCGAACGTCGTGGGCTGGCCACGGTCGACGCTCGAGTCGAACTTGGTGCCGTCGAGCAGGTAGCCCGAGTAGTGGACGGTGACGCGGTCCTGCGGTCCCGCGGGCATCGCGCCCGTGCCCTCCTCGATCTCGATCCACTGCAGGCCCGAATCGCTCTTCATGAGTTCGCCGTCGGCGCCGGTCCCGGGGAACCGGCCGCGGACGGAGTCGTCGATCACATCGCCGTTGGAGGCGTTCATGGTCATGGTGTGCACCTGTCGCTGGAAGTAGACGACCACCGTGATGGTCGGGGGTTCGGCGGTGGGATCGAGTCCGATCGACTCGACGACGCCCGGCACCTTGCCAAGGGCGAGGGAAATGGCCTGCGGCAGCGTCATCATCGCGCCGCTGCAGGCGCCGGTCGAACCGTCGACGGTCACACGACGCACGATGCCGCCGGCGGAGACCATCACCTCGTACTCGACCCCGTTGGCGGCAGGGCGGGCCGTGGCCCCGACGGCCGCGCCGCCGGCGAACTTCTCGGCGGCCGCGATCGCGGCGGGCATGGTGATCGCCGCCGCGGAGAGCTGCTGCTCCATCTCCGCGGGTTCGGGAGGAAGCGTCGAGAAGTCCTGGGCGTGGACCGTCGCGGGAGCGATCAGGAGGCATGCCGCAAGAGCGGACAGAGCCGTGTTCCGGCGAGGGGTGGAGGCGAACGTCGAAGGCATCTGAGGATCCTCCTGGTTGGAAGCGAAGCGAAGAGATCGCGGGATGCGATCGGTCGGGTTGCCGCCGCCGGTCGCCTCGATCTGTTGGTTCGAGACGTCTGGTGGGGACTCGTCGGGATGGTAACGCGACCCCGCCCGAGGCAGGGGGCGCGCGACCTGCCGCGAACCGCCGGACGCACCGGCGCTGGGATCGCCTTGGGGTGTTCGGCCGACGTGCGACGTCGGGCCCGGTAGGCGGAGGTGCGCATCTTGGAGAGCAGGATCTAGACTGCCCCGATGCGAGAGCACGCCGAATCGTTGCGTCGCCCTGGGATCCACGCCGTCGTCTTGCTTGCGTTCGGCCTTCTCGGAAACGCCTGTGAGGACCCCGGTTCGTCTCCGCGACCGCCTGTGGTCACCGACCCCGGCCCAGCTACAAGTTCAGGTGCCGCCATGCGTTCCGCAGAGCAGCTCGAGGATCGGATCGGCGAGTACCAGCAGCGGTTGATCGATCAGATGGACGACCAGCGGAATGGCCCGCCCGGGACGACCTTCGATCCGCCCTCTCGGTGAATCCGAGACCGCTCGGCGACGATTGCTGAATCTGGTTAGGGATCCTGGTTGTTGATCCTGGTCGCTGATCCTGGTTGCTGATCCTGGTTGCTGCATGGCCTCGACGGTGGCCTGCATCCCGACGACCGTTCGCCGACAGACCGTCTGCTGTTGCGCGGCCGACTCGTTCAACTTCGCATGTGCGCTGGTCGATCTCGAGCGGCGCACCTTGGACCTCGCGCATGATCACCTCTTCGCCCTGCTGCCACGACGATGCGAATCTCGACGAGGCCGAACACGACCTCGCGACGTCGCCCTCCGGTTCGCGATCCGCGATCGATCATGGCCGCCTCGAACGTGCGGTTCGCGAGATCCTGATCGCGGTCGGAGAGAATCCCGACCGGGAAGGGCTGCAAGACACTCCACGTCGGGTGGCCAAGGCCTACGGCGAGATCTTCGCCGGCCTGAGCCAGTGTCCCTCCAAGCACCTCGCGCGGGTCTTCAGCCAGTCGACCGACGAGCCGGTCCTGGTGGCCGACATCGGTTTCCACAGCGTCTGCGAGCATCACCTGCTGCCCTTTCATGGTCGCGCCCACATCGTCTATCTGCCGTCCGGCGGCCGGGTCGTGGGACTCTCCAAGCTCGCGCGGACCGTCGAGGTCTTCGCCCGGCGGCCGCAGTTGCAGGAGCGGCTGACCGAGCAGATCGCCGATGCCCTCGACCAGCACCTTGGGTGCGCCGGGTGCGCCGTGATGGTCGAGGCGGAGCATCTGTGCATGAGGATGCGCGGTGTGCGGGCCTCCGAAGCCCGCATGACGACGACCGCTCGTCGCGGGATCTACCGCAGCGACAGCATGCTCGGACGCGAGGCGATCGAGTCGCTGCGGGCGGCCGCGTCGTCGCGCTGAGCCCGCCGATGCGGCCTCGAGGTGGGGTGTTGTCCTCACGCCGATGCGGCGTTCGAGCGATTGACGAACGCGTTTGAGGTGAACTCACCAGAGGCGCAGACGACGGTTGCGGCCACCCTATTGGGGACCCGACCGCCTCTTTCGCGATGACGTCGCCGACGGCGGTCCTGCCAAGGAGCGCCTGTGATGCTTCAGACACTCTCGCCGATCGGAATCCGCATTCGATTCTCCGCGTTCGCCCTGACCGCCGCCGTCTGCGCGATGTCGGTGTCGAGTTCGCGGATCGCCGAAGGTGCGGTCGGCGATCGTGATGCAGGTGCCGGGCAGGCGATCACCGAGGATGTCCGGCCGTTCGGCCGGCGGATGCACCGAGAGGCGTTCGAGAAGGGCGTCGTGGCCCTCTCGATCGACGAACGTGAACGGGACCGCTGGCATCGCGCCGCCGGGGACGTGCCTCTTCGCGTCCGGGATCTTCCGTTGGATCTCGCCCGATCCGTGGACCTCGAGCTGGAACGCTGGTCGCCGGTGGGACCCGACACTCGATCCGTGGTGGTGGGTCCGGATGGCCGCGAGCGTCCGATCCGCCGCATGGGCAGGATCTGGCGAGGCTCGGTCGTCGGTCATCCCGACTCCGACGTGCTGCTTTCGGATTCGCCCGCGGGCACCTTCGGCTGGATCACGATCGATGGCCGCATGTCCATCGTCAGCAGCGGCGACCCCCGGGGCGCGAAGATTCCGGTCGTCCACGAACTTGGCGATCCCACGGTCGCCGAGATCCCGTGGCTTCCGTTCCAGTGCGGGGCCGAGGATCTGGTGCACCCCGACGCCTTGGCGGGCACCGTGCCGCCGGAACAGGGTGGGCTTGCGGGAACGATCTGCCAGGTCGTCCAGTTGGCGATCGACACCGACGAGGAGTTCCTGCAGCTCTTCGGCGGCTCGCTCGAAGCCGCGCAGTCCTATCTCGAGCTGCTGGTCGCGGCTGCCGATGCGATCCACGGCCGCGACGCCGGAGTCCGACTGCAACTGGTCTATTCAAGACTCTGGAGTTCGCTCGACCCCTGGACCGCCTCCGGGACGCAGACCCAGTTGACCCAGTTCCGCGACCACTGGCAGAACTCGATGGGCGGAGTGTTCCGCGACTCGGCGCACCTGCTGTCGGGCCGCGACCTCGGTGGCGGCATGGCCTGGATCGGCGGACTCTGCACCTCGTTCTCCTACGGGGTGTCGGCCAACCTGACGGGCTTCTTCCCCACTCCGATGGCCGATCACGACAGTCAGAACTGGGACCCTTACGTGTTCGCCCACGAACTCGGGCACACGCTCGGCAGTCGGCATACGCACGACACCCTGCACTACGACCCGCCCCTCGACGACTGCTGGATCGGCGAGTCGGTCGGTCCCTGTTCGATGGCCTACGGCGGCACGCTGATGAGCTACTGCCACCAGTGCAGCGGCGGCATCGCGAACATCTCGCTCTCCCTGCATCCGGAGGTGTCGGCCCGCATCGCCGCAACCGTCGGAGGTGCCGCATGCGCTTCCGATGGTCCCTGTGTGGAGGACTGCAACGGCAACGGCGTGTCCGACGAGTTCGATCTCGCCTCCGGTTCGAGCCTCGACTGCGACGGCAACGGCGTGCCCGACGAGTGCGACCTCGATGCCGATGGCGACGGGATTCCGGATGCCTGCGACGTCTGTCCGAACGATCCGATGCTGACGGTGTCGGCGCCATGCGGTTGCGGCATTGCGCCGATCGACTGCAACGGCGATGGAACTGCGGACGCCTGCGAAGGTGGCGCGGCGCTGGTGCCCGGTGAATCGTTCCCGCTGCCCGACGGCGATGCGGTCGGTGCGTCGAGCGCGATCGTGGTCGCAGCGGACTTCGAGGTGGCGGCGATCGAGGTCCGGATCGAGGGTCTTGTGCACGAGCGTCTCGGCGATCTGACGGCAAGCATCACGCATGTCGAGAGCGGACGAACCTCGCCGCTGTTCGTCAGGGTCGGTCGAACCGGTGGAGGCGGCGGCGACAACTCGAACCTCGACGGCGACTACGTCTTCGCGGATGCCGACGCCGGCGACTTCTGGGCCGCGGCCGACGCCGCCAACAACAACGGCGTGGTTCCGGGAGGCCGGTATGCCGCAACGGGCGCCGGCGCGGGCACGGCGATCTCCCTCGACGCGGTGTTCGGCGGACACTCCTCGACCGGCACGTGGCGACTCGATCTCGCCGACGAGTCGGCGGGCGAACCCGGGCAGTTCGCCGCGTGGTCGCTGCGACTCGCCGAGCCCGACGACGGTGTGGAGCCGTGCGGTGGTTGTTCGGCCGACCTCTCCGGCAACGGCGTCGTCGACGGGGAGGATCTCGGAGTCTTCCTCATCTACTGGGGGACGGGCCAGACCTCGGCGGACCTCGATGGAAGCGGTCTCGTGGACGCCGCCGATCTTGCACTGGTCCTCGACCAGTGGGGGGCGTGCCCCTGAGCCAGCCGATGGTCCGGCCCGCGTGAACCCACGGTTTCGATGGGGGTGAATACCCACCTTCCGGTCGGAAACGAGGGGTTTAGGTTCCCTTGTGACGCTTGCAGGTCTTCGACCCGGTTCGGGAACTCCCGATCCCGCGGCGACGGCCGCTTCGCAAGAGACCGCCCAGCACCCTCGCCAGGCCCCGACCATGACCACCAACTCGATCTGCCCCTCTCGCCTGCTCGCGCGTCTCGGTTCCGCCGCCGTCGTCGGATCGATGGCGCTGACCTCGACGAGTGTCGGGCAAGTGCCCGGCGCCGTGGACGACCGCCCGGTTCTGGGAACCGTGAAGCCGTTCCACCGTCTTCCGCATCTTCAGGCGATGCAGGCCGACGCGATGGCCCTCGACATCGACCCGATCGACCTCGACGAGATCGCGCGGCCGGGACGCTGGCGGATCGAGGATCTGCCGGTCGATCTCGCCACCGACGTCGATCTCGTGGTCGAGCCCTTCTCGGTCGGCGCCCGCGGCGTGAAGTCGGTGGTGGTCGACGAGCATGGTCGCGAGCGGCGGATCCCACGTCTGGCGAGATTCTGGCGAGGGCATGTCGCGGGTGACGAGGCGTCTCGAGTCTTCCTCGCCGACTCTCCGGCGGGATTCTTCGGGTGGGTTCAGCACGACGGACGCAAGTACGTGATCTCCTCGGGCGATCCCAAGGGCGATCGGATCCCGGTCGTCTACGACCTCGAGGGCCCGGCGGGCGAACGCATCAAGTGGGTTCCGTTCGAGTGCGGCGCCGACGGCATCGAGCAGCCGTTCCTCGGCATGGCTCCGCAGCCTCCGCAGGGCGGGCTCGCCGGGACGGTCTGCCAGACCGTCGAACTCGCCCTCGAGACCGACCAGGAGTTTCGGAACCTCTTCGGCAGCGATGCCGCCGCCCAGGGCTATCTCGAGACCCTCGTCGCCGGAACGAACGAGATCTACCGTCGCGACACCGACGTCCAGTTCACGATCGCCTACACCCGCCTCTGGAACAGCACCGATCCCTGGAACGCCTCGGGCACCAGTGCGCAACTCACGCAGTTTCGCGACTACTGGCAGGCCAACATGGGAAGCGTCCAGCGCGACCTCGCCCACTTCGTCTCGGGACGAGGCCTTGGCGGTGGCGTCGCGTGGGTGAGTGCCGCCTGTTCGAGCTACGCGTACGCGGTGTCGGCGAACATCAATGGCTCGTTTCCCACACCGCTGCAGGACCACAGCAGCCAGAACTGGGACATCATCGTGTTCGCGCACGAACTCGGTCACAACCTCGGGACCTTCCACACCCACGACATCGACCAGTACAACCCCGTGATCGACGGCTGCGGCCTCGGCGACTGCAGCAGCGCCTACGGCGGCACGATCATGAGCTACTGCCACACGTGCTCGGGAGGCCTTTCGAACATCGTGCTGCAGTTTCATCCGCGGGTGCAGCTGAACATCGAGGCGTTCGCGACCGGGGCCGCCTGTCTTGCCGACGAGGCCTGCGGCGACCCCACCGCCGACAGCGACGGCGACGGCATCCTCGACGGCGACGACAACTGCCCCGACGTGGCCAACGGCGATCAGTCCGACGCGGACGGCGACGGAGTCGGTGACGTATGCGACGGCTGTCCGAACGATCCCGATCGCACCGAGCCCGGCGCTTGCGGCTGCAACGCCCCCGCCGACGACAGTGACGGCGACGGGGTCGTCGACTGCGAGGACGGCTGTCCCAACGACCCCGACAAGACCGAACCCGGCACCTGCGGATGCGGTGTCTCCGACGGCGACAGCGATGGCGACGGCGTGGTCGACTGCAACGATGCCTGCCCGAACGATCCCTACACCTCGGTCGCCTCTGGCAGCTGCGGTTGCGGATCGATCGATGCGGACTGGAACGGCGACGGCACCCTCGACTGCAACGGAGTCGTGTTCGACATGGGCTCCTTCACGCTGTCGGGCGGCCAGTCGGCGACCGTGATGATCGAGGGCTACACCGGGACCATGACCGGTTTCGCGCTGGCCATGGACTACGACGGCAGCGGTGGAACCTGGGCTTCCGACATGGTGGCGGCGTTCCACAACGGAACCGCCGGGATCGAGGTCGGCGGCTACGACACCTCGTTCGGCTACCCGAGCATCGGCAGCTGGGCCTTCGACGGCAGCGGCTCGGCGGGAGACGGCATCTACCTCGATGCGATGCCGGCGACGATCGGGATCGTGCCTGGACAGGCCTTCGCCTTCAAGATCATGAACGGCTGGACTTCCGCGCCCGCCACCTCCTACGCGAACGTCCGCATCGTCGTCTTCGGCATCGAGCCCGACGATCCATGTGCGAACCTCGGGGCGACGGCGGCCACGACGAGCTTTTCTTCGGACGGCGGCACGGGCATCGACCTCGCAGTCGCCACCGGTGCCGGTTGCGCCTGGACCGCGACCAGTGACGCGTCGTGGATCACGTTGTCATCGAGCGGCGGATCGGGCGACGCCGGCGTCACCTTCGATGTCGCGCTCAACGGCACCGCCTCGGCTCGCAGTGCGACGATCACCGTCGACTCGAGTGCTGCCGATGCCGTGGTCCTTTCGATCTCGCAGGACGCCAATCCCTGTGCGGCGGACAGCGACGGAGACGGGATCGGCGACTGCGACGACGGTTGTCCGAGCGACCCGAGCAAGGCCTCGCCCGGAACGTGCGGTTGCGGCGTTGCAGACACCGACAGCGACGGCGACGGGACGCCGGACTGCAACGATGGGTGTCCGGCGGATCCGAACAAGACCTCGCCCGGGACGTGCGGCTGCGGCGTCTCGGATGCAGACAGCGACGGCGACGGGACGCCCGACTGCAACGATGGTTGCCCGGCGGATCCGAACAAGACTTCGCCCGGTGCGTGCGGTTGCGGCGTCTCGGATGCAGACAGCGATTCGGACGGGACACCCGACTGCAACGATGGTTGCCCGGCGGATCCGAACAAGACTTCGCCCGGTGCGTGCGGTTGCGGCGTCTCGGATGCAGACAGCGATTCGGACGGGACACCCGACTGCAACGATGGTTGCCCGGCGGATCCGAACAAGACTTCGCCTGGAACGTGCGGCTGCGGCGTGGACGACGCCACTGCGGTCGATTGGTGGCCTGATGCCGACGGCGACGGCTACGGCGACGCGGCGGCGGCCACGACGTCGGCATGTGTGCAGCCCACGGGCCATGTCGACAACGGACTCGATTGCGACGACGGGAACTCCGCGATCCGGCCCGGCGCCGTCGAGATCTGCGGCGACGGCCTCGACAACGACTGCAACGGCGAGATCGACGAGACCTGCTCGGATCTGGTGACGTTCCTGGGCTTCGCTGGAGAGGCGGTGGAAACCTCCGTGGATGGGGTCGCCTACGCACGCATCGATCTCTATGCGACCTTCGACTCGGCAAGCGTCGAGGTCGTCAACGTCTACGCGGCGACGATCGAGAACACGCTTGGCAGCCCCTTCGTCCAGAACGACTTCGCAGGTGGGACGTGGTCGCCGATGCTCTCGAATCCGAGCACCATCGGGATCGACTCGTTCGTCACCGTGGGTGGCGATCTCGCGGTCCCGTCGTCCAACACCACCACCTTCGACCCGGGATTCCCCGACGCGTCCGCGACGGTGCCTCCGGCCGGAGCGGGGTGGTACAACTCGAACCCGGCGAATCTTCAGGGATTCACCGATGCCGAAGGCCGGGTGCTGGTCGCCCGCTTCACGATCGTGCCCACGGGCGCGGAGGAGATGTTGTCGGTGACCGCAAGCACCTCGTTCGCCGGCTATCCCGGCGGCGAGACGCAGCAGCAGACCGGTACGGTCGAGATCGCCTGGCCGGTGTCGGCGTGTCCGGCCGACCTCGACGGAGACGGCGAGGTCACCGGTGCGGACATCGGCCTGATGCTGCTCGACTGGGGATCGAACAGCGCGACCTCCGACCTCGATGGCGACGGCGTCGTCGACGGCGCGGACATCGGGTTGATGCTGCTCGACTGGGGACCGTGCCTCTGAGCATCGGGAGACGAGGTCGGCGGTTCACGCCTTGGTGGTCGCGGGCCGTATGGAGGGACCATCGCAGTCGAGCCGCCCGATCGGCCTTGCCCTCCCCGGGCGTGTTCTCCATTGTGAGAGTTTCGCCGCCCTGACTCCGAGCCGCGCGGTCCCGATGGCGATCCGCTCGAGCCGGTGAGAGAACATGCGGTGGCCGCGGGAGACCTCGGGCACGGCCCGCCGCGCACCGGTTCGCCGCCGGTGGTGCGCAATCTCGTGTTTTGTATCGACTTGTAGTCGGCCTGGAGTCGTCGTGGCCTCGGGCGTGCAGGGCGGTCCACATCACCGTCGAATGCGAACTTCAGGGTTGCCTCTGGCGTCCTCGGCCTGACGCCCTACCTTCTACGAATCGGGGCGGGGGTTCGCTTCGATCAACACGGTGGGTATCGACGCCGAACCGTTGAAGGACGGTGGCGGGACGGTCTCGTTTGCACGGGCGTGGGTGGCCTTGGCCACGGCGCAACGTGCGAGGGGGGGTTCTGCCGTCGGCCGGCGATGGGGCCTCGAGAACGGGTTGCGAATACTGCCACCATCGGGGCCGTGTTCGGATTCCTCTCGTCGCCGAGGGGTCGATTCTGCCATGTCCGGAGTGGCTGAATCGGAGGTCTGAAGATGCAGTCGAGCAGTCGGTGGTGGGACCATCCAGTCGTTTCGTCGGGGTGGCCGCGCGCCGAGCGCCGATGTCGTATCGGGATGTCGGCAGTAATGGTTGCCCTTGGAACCGTTGCTCCGGAGTTGACGGCCGATTCCATCGAATCGATCTCCGG
>JAFMML010000072.1 GCA_017859745.1 Planctomycetota bacterium | reverse complement strand
GTCTGGAACATGTCCATCCAGATCGCGAGCGCCGCGTAGTCGTCTTCCACCGATCCGGAGTTCTGTCGACTCTCCGGATCGATCGCCAGGCCGTGCAGGCCTCCCGCGGAGAGCGCCGAGTTCTCGGCGAGGGTCTGGAACCAGTCGAGGCCGGTGGCGAAGGCCGGCCAGCCCGCCGGCAGTGGCGGCGGGGCGACGCCGTTGATCGTGGGATCGACCGGCTGCGGAGTCCAGGTGCCGCATGAGGCTGCCTGGTTGGGCCTGAAGCTCGAGGCATCCATGAGCATCACGACCTCGATGCCGCTGGTGCTCGCATCGGTGGCCATCTCCTGCAGGAAGCCGACGAGGTTGAGACCGGTGCCGGTCGCGGGTGCCGCGCCGGGATCGTAGAACTCGCAGTAGCCGGCCCCGGGATTCAGAGGACTCGTGACGTAGAGCACCAGACGAGCGGGCTGTTCCGCCTTGCAGTAGTCGAACAGCCAGGCGTGGTAGTCCGACAGCGAGACCTTCGAGGGCGACGTGTCCCGATAGTCCCAGATCAGGCGCGACGCCTGCGTGCTCTGCATCGACATCGGCCGGCGCGAGGGGTTCGGGGCCTCCGCCCGCGGAATAGTGTCGCGATCACCACCGCCGGGCGGGGCGAACATGACAAGCATCGAGATGACGAGCGTGGGCAGCATGCAGATGTCTCGAACGGGCTGGGCTGGAACTCGACCCTAGGACGAGATCGACCCGAATCGAGTCGAAATCTCCGCATACGAACGGGATTGGTCCTGCGGAGCCGTCTCTGCGAGATCAGACCGCCGATATCTCGACACGTCCACTCGGAGCGCCGCGGATCTCGAGTGCCGGACCACGGCCACTGCCACCAGCACGCCGACCGACGGCCTCGGGAGGCGAGGAATCTGCGAGGCGATGGTCAGCCTCCCGACTCGCCGGCGGCCACCGGAACCTCGTCTGTGCAACCCTCAGCGGCCGCGACGCTCGTTCGCGAGTCGCTGCAGCGCACTCGGCGCCCGATCGTTGCCGGGCTTCGTCGGCGGATCGGCGTGCTGCGACTGCGGGGTTGCGTCGGGGCACGCTCCCCAGGAGGCGAGCAGCGCCGCCAGATCGCCGCCATCGACCACGCCGAAGCCGTCGACCTGATCGGCTCGATCTGAAGAGCCCCACCTCGACATCAGCACGGCGAGATCCTCGCCGTCGATGCCCCGATCGAAGTTGAGGTCGCCGGGGCAGGAGCTCTTCGCGTCGCTCAGCAGGAACGTGAAGATCTGATAGCTCGGATCCGGGAAGGGCGCCCCCTTGTACTCCACCGTCGGCGCTCCGAGGGGCTGCGCAACGGCGTGGCAGTCCGTGCAGTTCATGCTCATGGGCTCGACGACCGAACCGTCGCACTTCGGCAGCGAGATGAAGTCGTAGTACTGCGTGTACGTCTCCATCGTGACGTTGGTCATGTACAGCGTGTTGACGGTGTTCGTCTCCTGCGGCGGGATGCAGGCCGGTCCCGTCGGGTCGGGCTGGATCGTGTTGAGCAGCCGGTAGTACTTCCACGGCGCGGGAAGCGCCGCGCGATACTCGTCGTTGATCGCCTCGACGTCGGCGGGCGTCGTCATCTCGGGAATCCGCGAGATGTTCACCGCCCGCGTGGGATCGGCATCGCACACGTCGGGCAGCTGGCCCTCGACCGGCGCAAACGGCGGACAGTCGGTCTGCCCGCTGGGGTCGGCGGGCGTGCACTCCTCGGCGTTGCACGTGTAGCCCTCCGCGTAGGGCGGAGGGCACGAGGAGGCGGAGCCCGGATTGAAGGAAGGCGTCCCGTTCGGGTTGCCCGGCAGCATGTCCACGTTGTCGACCTGCTCGAAGCTGGCCCAGAACCAGCTCGCCCCCGTGCTGGGCGTCAGCTGAAGCACATGCAGCCCGACCAGGCCGACCGTGACCGGTCCGCAGGGCGGATCGGCATCGGAGATGTTGCTCGCGAAGTAGACCTCCTGCATGAAGAAGCGCCCGCTGGCGATCTCCGCCTCGTCGAGCTGCTTCCACGACGCCTTCAACTCGATCGCACCCTGGCGGGCCCAGTCCGGCAGATCGACCGGCGGGTCGAAGTCGCTCGGGACGCCGCTCTTGGGGAAGCCCTTGAACTCTCCGCCGGGCTGGAAGGCGGCGTACTGGTTCACCGCGTCGTAGTAGCCGTTCTGCGAGATGTACTCGAACTCGGATCGGTTCAGGAAGATCTGGTAGAGGACGTAGCGCCCGTTCTGGTCGAGCACGGGGCGCCCGCTGAACGCCTCGTCGAACTCGTCGACGAGATCGGGATCGTCGCTCTTGGACAGCGCCCCGAGCAGCGGAAGCGTCGGCCCGCCGCCGTCCGGCGTGTACATCGGCGTCGCAACCGTCGGCGAGTTCCACGAACCCGGCGAGGCGCCGCCGGGAAGCATCAACTGCTCCTTCTGCATCCACTGAAGAAATGTCGGCCGACCGCCCGGAAGATCGCAGATGGTCGCGGCGGTGTCCGGCTCTCCCGGCGAGCCGCCTTCAAGCTGCGGCCAGTTCAACGCGACGAAGCCATCCCAGGCGAATCGAGCCCAGCTCACGGGATCGGACGTGTCGGTCGCCTCCGCCGGATAGATCCACGCCTGCGAGGCTGGATTGCATGGATCGACGCTCTGGGCGAACGAAGGCATGGCGGCAAGGCCGACGGCGATCATGGACTTGAGCAGCATCGGAGTCTCTCCATTCCGCCTGGATCACGACTTGTTGGATCGCGACTTGTTGGATCGCGACTTGTTGGATCAAGACTGGGATCGCGACTGGGATCGCGAAGTCTCCGCGGACACGCCCCCGCGAAGCGGCGACATGTCCGAGTTCTCTCTTCCGCGACCATCTCAACATAGCTCCAAACCCAACGGAACCAAGCCCGACGGAACCAAGCCCGATGGAAACAAGCCCGATGGAAACAAGCCCGACGAAACCAAGCCGGACGTGGTCTTTCGAGAGGCACCCCCGCGCGAACCCTAGAAGAGACCGATAGCCATCCCTCGAACCGGACGGCATCACAACCTGTCGCAGGGTTGCGGCACTCGGCAACTGGACGGCGACGCGTCGGCGGATAGGGATCCGCCATCGTTTCGGCCCGTCGAGACCGCTCATGACACCACTGGGGTTCATGCGGTTCCAACTCGATCGCCAATCGCCAAACACCTCGTCGCCAAACACCTCGAACTCGAACATCCATGAATTCAAGACGATCGAGGGCCATCGAGGACCGTCGGCTCTCGATGCGCCCTCGCGGCTCGCGGCCGCCACGGACCTTGATACTCTCCGCGGCATGCCAGCAGACACATCCGACGTTCGGAGGCACCGACGTTCTTCATGGTCTTGCCGCATGACCTCGCTGGCGGTCGCACACCGCCGGGCGGCATCCACGATCGTTTCGGCCGCGGCCTTCACCTGCGTTGCCATGGCCTGCAATCCCGAGCCCGCCGCCGCACCGACCTCCGCCGCGCAGGCCGAGTCGGGTGCAGAGTCGATTGGCGGGTCGCCATCCGCTTCGTCCCCAAAACCGGCCGCGCGGACCGCACCGGTTTCGTCCGAGGCCGATGCGGCCACGGCGACGGCGAGTCTGCTTGCGGCCTGCCGATCCGGCGATCTCACCACCGCCACCTTGAAGGAGCTGCTCGACGCCGGAGCGGATGTGAATGCGATCGATCGACCCGGCGGCGGAGCGGCGAGCAATCCGGCGCTGATGGTGGCGGCGATGAACCTGTCCGATCGGGAGCAGATCGCACCGGTGCTCGAAGGCATGATCGCCGCCGGCGCCGACGTCAACGCACAGAACGGCAACGGTGCGACCGCAGCATCCGCGGGCATCACGTTCAACGACCATCCCGAGGTGGTGCTGCAGACGCTGATCGATCACGGCGCCGACCCCAACCTGGTCGATCGCAACGGCAACACCCTGCTCTTCACGGCGCTCTTCGCCAACCCTTGCCGGCGCCTCGTCCCGATCGTGTTGAACGGTCCGATCGAAGTCGATGTGAATCATGAGAACAACCGAGGCATGACCCCACTGGCCTTGAGCATCACGGTCTGCGTCGGCACCTCCGATCTGCTGCTCGAACGCGGCGCCACCGCGGATCCCGACTACCGCTACCGAAACGGCAAGACCGTGCTCGAGATCGCGATCTCCGGGGATTCCCTCGGGAACGCCGGTCCGAAGACCCTCGCCTACCTGAAGGCCAGAGCGGCGGGCGAACGGGCACCACAGGGTCCAGCGGACGATTGAACGACAACGGGCCGGGGATGGACGCGGTGGGATGGATGCTCCGAACGCGCGTCGAGCATCCCGCCCGAGGGACATCCAGACCCGGGCGATCTCGCCGGCATCGGCCTTGAGCCACCCCATCGGGTGGCTACCCATGCGGGCCGAATCGCCGGCGACGCCGAATCTCCGCCCTCCCAACTTGCACTCGACGCCCCTCGGCGCACTCTGTTGACGGGGCGATGCGCTCGCATGGGGAGTTCTGCACCCGTCGACAGGTCCCTTGTCGGACTCGTTCCGCCTGTCGATTCCCACCGACCACGCACCGACCACGTCAAGAGGAGATCGATTCGATGGACCGCTCACGCCTCGCGCGATACGCGCGACTCGCATCCCTGCCCGCCGCCGCCATGCCGGCCGCGATGGGTACCCAGTCCGCCAACGCGGAGATCATCTACTCGACCCAGACGGTCGAGCTCTATTCCGTCGGAACCTTCGCCACCTACCAGTTCGTGACCGAGACCGGAGCGTTCGCCTTTGGCATGGGTCACTTCTTCTCGTCCTTCGGTGGCAATGGACTCCTGGAGATCTTCGGTTTCGCGGCGGTCAACGCCGTCGTGGCCGAGACCGCTCTCGGCTTCTTCCTGCCGGCCCGACTCGAGGAGGGCGCGGTGATCTCCGCCGGCAACGTCGGCCTGTCCAACTACCAGAGCCTCTGGGGCCGCCTCAGCTCGCCGGGGAACCCCTATTACAGCTTCGGAAACTTCCAGCCCGACACCGGGCGCGGGTACGTCGGATTCCAGTTCGAGACCACGCTGGGCGAAGCCCGCTACGCGTGGGCCGAGTTCGAGGTGCGATCGGATCTCTACATCATGCACCGCTGGGCGTACGACGACACCGGTGCGTCGATCACCGCGGGATTCGTGCCTGCGCCGGGCGCCGTCGGGCTGTTCGCGCTGGCCGCCGGAGCTGCCGGTCTTCGCCGCAAGCGAAGCGCCTGAACAGACGATCGGTGGGCGATCGCCTCGCCCCTCCAGAACGAGACGCCCTCGGCGACGTCCCCACGACGACGCCGGGGGCGTCGTTCTTGGGACGGATCGTGAACCGGGGCACGCCGCTCCTCAACCATGAGCGACCGCGATGTCGCGGTCGGCGGCGGACGCTCAGCGATCGACGCAGTCGGCGCCCCACGACGCGAGCAGGATGGTGAGATCCGCGGAATCGACCTTGCCGTCCTCGTCGAGATCGCCCCCGCAGCAGGGGTCGCCCCACTGGGAGAGCAGAACGGTGAGATCCGCGGCATCCACGGTTCCATCCTGATCGAGGTCGGCTTGGCACGCCTCGTTCTCGGGAATCGGCAGGCCGCGGACGACCCAACCGATGCCGTTGCCCTGTCCGACGATCGCACTGCCGTCGGCGGAGATCGACATCGCGGTGCGCAACTGGTGACCGGTCAGTTCCAGTTCGAACGCGTCCATCAGGTACTGGCTCAGGGCGACCATGCCGAGCGATTCGGTCCAGATGAACGCCTCGAATCCGCTTTCACCGACGACCGTGGTCCCGTCGCCGCTGACCCCGAGGGCGATCGCATGGGTCGCACCCGGCAGGACGCCGAGATCCACCATGCCGAAGTCGCTGCTCCATCGGAAGGCGCGAGCGCCGGAGGCTCCGACCACGACCGAGCCGTCCGCATCGACGGCAAGCGCCCGCGAGTCCGTCTCGCCCGGCAGCACGCCGAGCGAATGGGGGACGCCGTCGATCCATCGACACGCACGGTTCAGGCTCTCCCCCACCACGACGGTGCCGTCGCCGCTGACCGCATCGGCCACCGACGGTGCGTCGATGGCGAGCCCGTCGAGCAGTTCCATGCCATCCGCATCGGTCCATCGGAAGGCGCGATCCCCGAGCACGAACGAGTAGCAGGTGCCGACGACGATCGAGCCGTCGTCGGACAGTCCCGTCGCCCATGAGGAGATGAACTCCGCAGGATGACCGAGGTTCTCGTAGCCAGACCAGGGACTCCAGCGATAGGCATCCGCCGCGACCTTCTCGAAGTACGCCCCGCCGACGACGACGAGGCCATCGGGCGTCGTCGCCATCGCCGTCGAGGGAAGGCCCTGCATGGGGCCGTTCCCTTCGATGTACGCGCTCCCGCCCTCGCTGCTCCACTCGATGCTCGTCCACAGTCCCGTCGGGCCGAACTCCTCATGACCAACCGCCAAGACACCGCCATCGGCGACATCGTTCAGGGTGATCGTCGACTCGGCCTCGACCGCCTCGACGGCGTCGATCGTCACCGTCGATTGGGCGTCGACGTGGACCGTCGTTGCCATCGACGCCGCCCATGGCAGGACGAGGACGACCGCCGCCCGCGCCGGGACCGCCGCGAGCCGAGGCGACACACGCCTCGTGGGAACCACGATTTCAGTGGATCTCCGGCCGCGAGGCGCGAGGTCGATGCGAGGTGGCGACATGCGGAATCTCCTGCGTGGATGGCGCGACTCGGATCCCGAGACGGCCACGCGGACCGCGCGCGACGGCAGCGTGACCGCGGGGCGACTCCCGCGACATCGGACTCTACGCGGCGACCGCCAGCGCTCCCGTTGCGGTGAACACTCCAATCCCGGCTCGTCGAGCCTTCGAGAATGCCCACCTTGCCGGCGTTGCCGAGCGCGTCGGACTCTCGGAAACCGGCCGAGATCCCCAGCCGAGACGGAGACCCGATCCTCCGCGTCTCGCCGGACCCTTTGCCGGAGTCTTCAGATCGCCTCCATCGCTCGCTTCAACCCGTCGCGTCGTCGTTCGAGGGCGTCGGCGTCGCCGTTGGCACGCTTCTTCAGATACCCCTCGAGCCGACCTTCGGACAGGTCCTCGAAGGCGTAGTAGCCGATCTCGCCCTCCGACTCGATCAGGATGCAGAAGCGGCCGTCTGGACGTCGCGCGATGCGTTCGATGGTCGGCTCCGGCGAACCGCCGGTGGTGGGCACGGCGTCACCTTGGAAGAACTCCTCGAAGACGAGGATGCTGCCGCCCTCGCGTATCGCGCAGTGCACGCCATTCAGTTGGAACACGTGCTTGGGATCGTAGTTGGGCAGATCCGTCGCGCATTCCTTCCGATAGTGGGCCAGCAGATCGTCGAACTTCATGTCGACCGAGATCGACTGGTTCAATCCTCCGATGCCGCAGACGCCTGAACACTCGAACGCCTCCTTGAACGACCGGTACTTCTCGGTGCCGCTCTCGGGGATGTGGGCGTAGTAGGTCCGCTTCCACTTGTAGATCGCGCTGAATCCACCGCCGCCGCCCATGCCGTAGTCGTCGTAGCTGTTGCTCGCGACGATCCTGGCTTCACCCGAATCGACCGCCGCACTCAGCTTGGGATCGAGCCCGTACTCGTCCTCGTCTTCGCCCTCGTCTTCGTCTTCGAACTCCTCCTCGTCGAGGAACTCGTCATCGTGCTGCGGCTCGTCCGCATGTTCCGAATCTCTGGAGTCATGTCGATCCCCGACCGGAGGAACCCGATCTGAACCGTCGTGGTCGTCAGGCCGCTTCTTCGACATCGTCGCATCCCCCATCGGTCGCCGATTCAATTCGGCGATCCTCGAACGGATCGCGCCGGAGGCCGATCCCCCGGCGGAAGGCCCGCCTGCCAAGCCGCCTGCAACCCGAAGCAGGTGCGTCCGGTCCGGCAGTTCGAACCCCGTCCCACGCATGATGGCACGGCTTCCCGCCGACACCAAGCCTCGTGAATTCTCTCCGCGTGCCGATTCGCCCGAGGCGGCCAGAGCTGGGCACAGACCTGCAACACCGCTGGTCTCGACACCCGCGTGGGATTCGCGATGATCGGGAATCGACCGCGACGCCCCGCCCCTGCTCTGCCCGCCCCTGTTGTCCAAGGAGTCGACCATGAACCGATCCGTCATCGCCGCCACCACCTGTCTCGCCCTTGCCGGATGCGCCTCGCCCTCGGCCTCTCTGGTCGGCACGTGGCAGGGCCGTGGACCGGCGGCCGACGCGCCGTTCAGCTTCGGTGCCGTCACCTTCGCGCCCGACGGCACCTTCACGGCGGAAGCGAACTACGGCGACACCACCCGCGCCGTCAGCGGCCGGTACGACCTCTCCGGGAACACCGTCACCCTCGCCGGTCGGGACATGCCCGCCCGCCGCTACGAGGTCGATGCCGACGGCACCACCGCCGTCTTCACGGATTCGAAGTCGGGTCGCTCGATGACCCTCGACCGGTTCCGTTGAGTCGCCCCCGATCGAACGACGAGGTCGATCGCCTCCGGGGTGGAGCCGAAGAAAGACCGCGGGGCGGGCGTCGGCCCGTCCCCGCGGCTGGAGACACCTTTCCGGTGAAGTTCGAGGGCCCGGTCACGGCAACCGGCGGGCCGTGATCAGCAGTCGCCCCACGACGCGAGCACGATCCCCAGATCGACGCCGTTGACGACGCCGTCGCCGTCGAGATCGCCAGTCAGGCCGGTGCCGGTCGCTCCCCAGTCCGCCAGGACCGACCCGAGGTCGACACCGTCGACGGTTCCGTTGCCGTCGATGTCGGCCGGGCAGTTCGGACCGCCGCATTCGTCGGGCACGCCATCGCCGTCCGCGTCGGAACTGGCCGGGGTGTAGGGAACCTCCAGAAGTCGATCGGTGGGCAGCAGGCCGCGTGAGATCCTCAGTTCGTCGATGAAGCCTCGCAGCAACTGGTTGACGACGCCGTTGGCGTTGGGATGCCCGCCGATGGTCAGGCGCGACCCGGTCGCGTTGAACTCGAGCCAGTCGAGGTACACCTCCTCGATCTCGCCGTCGACGACGAATCGAGCGAGTCGTCGGGCCGGATCGATGCCCGCCGAGACGAAGGTCCACTCGTTGTGGTCCACCTCGAGACTCGAGACGACGGCCCACTTCGCATCGCCGTCGTTGGTGCCGTAGCCGAACGTCAGCACCAGCTCGCGACCGGTGTATCCGCCCTGCTTGCCGACGACGGCGTCGCAGGTCCCCGGATAGTTGCCGGCCTGGACAAGCATGCCCCAGTCGATGAACCCGTCGCTCTCGGAACCCTTCTTGACGGCCAGCCACTGCCGACCGGCGTTGGAGTCGGGGTTGCCGAGTTGCTCGAGCCTCACCCACGCTTCGACCGTGAAGGCGTCGTCGTAGGTCGCGAGGGCCTCGCCGGCGGCCGGCACGGAGACGTGCCCGATGCCGCCGGGATGGATCGACCCGAGGTTCTCCGCACCGGTCGAGGGCACCGGATCGACGGGGACATCGCTGCTCGCGGGCGCCTCGGCGCCGGTGCCGGAGAGGCCTAGCGGACCGCTGTCGAGGCCGAGGTTCGCAGGATCCTCGAACCGCCAGTAGGCCAGCGTGGTCGAGACCGGCACCGCGGCGACGTCGCAGTCGTCGGGCACGCCGTTGTCGTTGCAGTCCTCGGCAAGCCCCTCGGCGATCTCGAACTCGTCGCCGATGCCGTTCAGGTTGCAGTCGATGTCGCAGACGTCGGAGACGCCGTTGCCGTCGAGGTCGTCGAAGGGCGTGAACGCGCTGGGAGGGACGATCTCCTCGACGCCGCCGGGCGGCACCCATCGCAGGAAGGCCTTCGCCTCGCCGATCCCCTCGAGGACCTCCATCCGGAAGGGACTGACGTCGCCCGACTCGAGTTCGATCGCCGCCGTCGAGGTGCCTGCCTGGTTCGTCCAGCGGTCGATCAGCAGCACGTCGCCGATCCAGAGTCGCACGCCGTCGTCGGTCTCGGCGATGAACTGGTACACGCCGGTGAGATCGGTGTGAAGCAGACCGGTCCATCGCACCGCGAATCGATCGTTGGAGATGTCCGGAATGCCCGTCGGAGGTCCGCCGCCCCAGTCGAAGTCGATGTTCGGATCGATGCGGCTGCCTCGGAAGTTGGTGAGTCGGCCCGGATCGTCGCCGTCGAAGTACATCCCGACGAGCCCCTCCTCGAGCGCGGCGACGCAGTCGTCGATGAGTCCGTCCCCGTCGCAGTCGCCGTCGGTCTCGCAGGCGTCCAGCACGAGGTTGCCGTTGCAGTCCCGGGCGGCGTCGATCTCGATCTCCCGGGCGTCCGGGAGGAAGTTGCCGTTGCAGTCCGCGGCGCCGGCCGCGCAGAGATCGGGCACGCCGTCGCCGTCGACGTCGTAGATCGGGCGCAGCGCCGATTCGGGCACGGGGTCGTACGCGTCGTTGCCGGGCACGATCCAGAGGAAGTCCAGTTCCTGCATGCCGGCGTACTGCACGTACTCGATGCGCAGGTGGTAGGGACGTCCGGCCTCGAGTTCGATCTCGAAGGTGTCGAGCACCGCCGGATGCGAACCCCACTCGTCGAGCACGATCTCGCCGTCGATCCAGATCCTCACCCCGTCGTCGTGGGTCGCGCCCATGACGTGGAGGCCGTCGAACGTCGGAATGAGGGTGCCGAGCCAACGCACCGAGAAGTCGTTGCCGGGCACCCCGCTCGGAAGCGCGGGGGATTCGGGATCGATCACCGGAACCGCGTCGATCCGGCTCGCGACCGGCTCGCCTTCGAGATCGGGGTTGTCGAAGTACTGCGCGGCCAGTCCCTGCGCGGAGATCTGGCAGGAATCGAGGATGCCGTCACCGTCGCAGTCGGCGCCCTCGAGCTCGCAGGAGTCCGGCACGAGGTTGTCGTTGCAGTCGGAGATGCCCCCGAACACGACGTCGTAGTCGTCGGGCACGCCGTTGCCGTTGCAGTCGGGGTCGCACTCGTCGGGAACGCCGTTCTCGTTGACGTCCCCGCTCTCTCCGCACCTGCCGCTCGAGCAGAAGGTGCCCCGCAGCAGCCAGTCTGCGCTCGGGAACTCGGGAAAGAGGTTCCCGAGCAGGTCGAATTCGTCGGCGTTGGCGGTGACATCGTTGGGGTCGAACGGCGTGAGCGTCGCGATCCAGTAGCTGGCGTTGGCGGTGCTCTCGGCGTCGAAGGTCGCCGGGAAGGAGGCGGGCGCGACGAGGGCGTTCTCGACGAACGCGCCGATGAAGAACGACGTTCCCGGCTTGCCGAGAAAGGTTTCGGGAATCTCCACGTTGATCGGCGTCAACGGCAGCCACGGAGAGACCACCTCGGTGTCGACGGACGTCAGCAGTTCGGCATCGAAGGGAATGCCGTCTCCGTCGGGATCGCTCCACACCGCGAGCGTCACCGGGCGTCCCTCCTCCATCACGCCGTAGGCGATCTCGATGCCGTTGATGATCTCGCGCCCTGGAGCCACGATGTGGTGGCTCAACCAGCAGATGGTCTGGTTGTTCCCGAGGTCGGTTCCGACCGCACCGGTCATCGAGTCGGTGTCGTGCTGGTAGAGACGCTCCGCGATCTCGACCTGACACTCGTCGGGCACCCCATCGCCCTGGCAGTCCTCGCTGATCCCGAGGGCGATGTCCTCGGCGTCGTCGAGCCCGTTGCCGTTGCAGTCCTCGAAGCCCGCCGAGGCTCGCGCGGCGGGAACGAGAACGACCGCCGCGAGGAGGCCGGCGGTCGCGAGGAGGCGGAGGGCGCTGGACCGAACGGGATCGCGGTTGGACACGGCTGGATTCCAATCTGCTGGACGCGGGAACGCGGAAGGTGAACGACCTGAGAACCGAAGGACGGTCGACGGGCCCGAACCGTCGGGCCGCGTGGGTTGCGAACACCGGCGACCGATCACGGTGCGTTCCACCGCCACCCGCCACTCGGCACGCGGAGCAGACATCCCGCACTCCGTCGCCCTCGTCTGACCTACCGATGAACGTACCCCGGAGATCT
>JAFMML010000071.1 GCA_017859745.1 Planctomycetota bacterium | reverse complement strand
AGCGGATGCCGAATGCGCGAGCGCTCCGTTCGACCCTCCGGGTCGACACTCGCTCCGGCACGGCCGCGCCGGATTCGATCCGGCGGACCTGAGCGGATGCCGAATGCGCGAGCCCCCCGTTCGACCCTCCGGGGCGACACTCGCTCTGGTACGGCCGCCATAAGGACCTCAGGCGATGCCTCGCCGGGCCTCCTCCGTACCCGCCCCTGTTCGTCCAATTGGGATCGGCCTCGACAAGACCGTCTCACCGCCTCGTCCACCGGTCCCTTCGTCGGTCGGTCGATCCCCCTGAGGATCTCGCGTAGGGATCTCGCGATGAGCGGAGCGGCGGATCTCGCGCAACATGCCAGTAGAGGGCAGAGTGGAGGGTAGGTGGCCGGACGCCTTTCGGCAGATGCTCGGCGCCACCCGCTCCGTCCTCTCGCCTCCAATGACCCCTACGGGATTTGAACCCGTGTACCCACCTTGAAAGGGTGGTGTCCTGGACCAGACTAGACGAAGGGGCCGTCCGCCTCGCTACCGCGAGGCGAGCACGACAGAATAGACGCGATCGTGCGCCGACGCGACCTCCACGGCGACGATTCATCGGCCGCTGGCGGCGTGGCGGCGAAGGGCGATCGCCACAAGGGTGACGTCCGCAGGCCCGACTCCAGCGAGTCGAGACGCCTGACCGAGCGTCGCGGGCCGGAACCTTCGGATCGCCTCGCTGGCCTCCCGGCGCAGTCCCGGCGTGTCTGCGGCCGCGAAGTCTGCCGGCAACCGTCGATGCTCCTCTTCGGCCACCCGGCGGTCCGAGGCATCCTGCCGATCGAGGTAGGCCTCGTAGCGGGCCTCCACGATCACCCGGTCGATCGCTTCGTCGTCGAGCCGGAGGTCCGCCGCGAAGCCCGTTCCCAGGCGAGACCGGAGCTGCGACTCGAGCCATGCCCGGTCGCAATCGGGGCGGCGCAGCCACGTCCACAGCGAACGCCCCTCGAGGCGCGTGGCCTCGAGTCTCGACCGAAGGTCTCGTCGCGCAGTTGCCGCCTCGGTGTGGCGTGCGACTCGCCGATGGCGATCCGATCCGAGCAGTCCCCACTCCGACGCCAGGGGCACGAGACGATCGTCGGCGTTGTCGGCGCGGAGGCGGAGGCGATGTTCGGCACGACTCGTGAACATCCGATACGGCTCGCGCGGCGTGCGCGTGACGAGATCGTCGAGCAGCACTCCGATGTAGCTGGACTCTCGTCCCAGACGCGCCAACGCCTCGCCGGAGGCGAAACGCGCCGCATTCAAGCCGGCAACCACCCCCTGCCCGGCCGCCTCCTCGTAGCCGCTGGTGCCGTTGATCTGCCCCGCGAGCAGGAGTCCCCGAACCGACTTGGCCATGGTGGTCGCGTCGATCTGGTGCGGCCAGACCATGTCGTACTCGACGGCGTATCCGGCCTGCACGATCTCGGCCCGAGCGCATCCGGGCATCGCACGCACCACCTGCGACTGGATCTCCAGCGGCAGGGAGGTGCTGATGCCGTTGGCGTACAGACGATCGCAGTGGAGCGTCTCCGGCTCGAGAAACACATGATGTCGGTCGCGATCGGCGAACCGAACGACCTTGTCCTCGATCGAGGGGCAGTAGCGCGGACCGCATTCCGCCTCGACCTCTCCGGCGTACATCGGGGCCAGGTGGAGATTGGCGCGGATCAGATCGTGCATCGGCGCCGTGGTTCCGGTCTCGAAGCAGGCGACCTGCCGGACGTTCGGGAAACGCCGGTTGGGAAGCGAGCTCTCGGGCAGAAACGAGAACCGACTCGGCCGGTCGTCCCCAACCTGCTCCGGCAACGAGGCGAGATCGACGGACTGCCGCCGGAGGCGCGGCGGCGTGCCGGTCTTGAGGCGGCCGAGTTCGAATCCAAGCCGCCGCAGATCCTCGGCGATCCGGCCGGCGCTGCCTTCGCCGACACGGCCGCCCACCGCACGCTCGGCGCCGGTGTGCATGAGGGCCCGCATGAACGTGCCGGTTGTCAGGACCAGTGCCGCGACCTCGAGTCGGGGCGGCATCGGCACCCGTGGCTCGTCCGCGAAGACAGGGCGGGCCGGCGCGTCGCCGGAGCGGTTCGATTCGATCGCCGCACGATCGATCCCGACGGGCCCGCCGCCCTTGCCGAGCCGCGCCGCGACGACGTGACGCTCGTCGCCTTCGCCCCGAACCTCGATCGCTTCGAGCGTGCCGGCCCAGACCTCGACCGACGTCTCCTCGGCGAGCAGCCGCTGGATCTCGCCGGCGTAGTGATCCTTGTCGCACTGGGCCCGTGGTCCCCGCACCGCCGGACCGCGACTGGCGTTGAGAACGCGGAACATGATGCCGGCGGCATCGGCGGCCCTGCCCATGAATCCGCCAAGCGCGTCGACCTCGCGGACCATCTGTCCCTTCGCGAGGCCGCCGATCGCGGGATTGCAGCTCATCGCCCCGATGCGAGAGGGTCGCATCGAGAGCAGGATCACCCGAGCCGCGTCGCCGAGCACATCGGACGCGGCCCTGGCCGCCTCGACCCCCGCATGGCCACCGCCGACGACGAGGACCACCGGGATCGAAACGTCCCTGTTCCTCGATTCGTGGCGTTTCATCCGTGAGTGCTCCACTCGACATGCCGTCGGCTTGGTCTCCTGCCCGAGCCGCATCGGAACGTCGTCTCAGAGAATAGTGCTGCGGCAAAGGCGGAAACAAGACCACCACCCGAGGTCGGTCGCTGGGTGTCCCCCGGAATGCGGCGAGCCCCCTCGCTCGCCTTCGGCCCGGCTGCCGGCCTGCGTCGTCATCGATCGCCGAAGATGTCCGAGCAGACCGAGGTACAGTTCTCCCTGCCACAACGACCGACGCCCATCTCGAGGGAACCTCGGGTCGGGCGTCGGACTCGATACCCCGAGTGGCGGCCGCTCGACCAGGGCGCCGCCCCCACAAGCTGTTCGCTCTTCGACAGGGGTTCTCCCCCTCCCCTCACTCCCCGGATCCCGCATGTTCAAGTCGATCGCCGCCGGAAAGCCCACCAAGCCCGTTCGCGTCCTGCTGATGGCTCAAGGGGCCGATCTTCCGAAGTCGTGGTCCTCGGTGCGCCCGGTTGCCGAGGCCGCCGCACGGCCCGGGTTTCGAAGGCAAGTGGGCCAGATCGAGTTCGCAGGCGACCGCGCCGTGCTGGTGGGTCTGGGGGACGCCGCCGCGTTGACGACCGAAAGGGCCGTCTCGGTCGGCGTGGGCCTGGTGAAGGCGCTCGGCCGCGCCTCGGTCACCGCGGCGAGCCTCGAGATCCTCGCCGACGGCCTCGACATGACTTCAGCCCAACTCGGGCGTGCGATCGGCGAGGGCATCGCGATCGGCAACTGGCGCCTGCTGGGCTTCGACGGCGCGGCCACCGAGCGTGAGAAGCCCAAGGCCACGCTTCGCGTCGCGGGCGCCGCTGGCGAGCTGGATCGCGGCCTTTCCGAAGGCCTCGGCATCGGCGAGTGCGTGAACTTCGCCCGACGGCTGCAGGCCACCCCGCCCAACGTGGCCCATCCGGGTTGGATCGCCGCAGAAGCTCGGGCCCTGGCACGCTCGCACGGTCTGCGGGTCCGCGTGATCTCCTTCGCCGAGGCCCGGCGGCTCGGGATGGGCGGCCTCGTCAACGTGGGCATGGCCTCCAATCGCAAGCCCTGCCTGGTCCTTCTGGAGTATCGGCCGTCGAAGGCGAACGCCCCTCATCTGGCGATCGTCGGCAAGACCATCACCTACGACACCGGCGGCTACAGCCTGAAGACCGGCAACGGCATGAAGGGCATGAAGTACGACAAGAGCGGCGGATGCGCCGTGCTCGGAGCGATGCGGGCGATCGCGGAGGCGAAACTGCCGGTGCGAGCGACCGCAGCGTTGCCGGCGGCGGAGAACATGGTCGGCGGAGACGCCTACCGGCCCGACGACATCATCACCATGTTCAACGGTGTGACGTGCGAAGTCACCAACACCGACGCCGAGGGACGCCTGGTGTTGGCAGACGCGCTGGCCTGGATCGCCGCCAAGGCGAAGCCCGACGCGGTCGTCGATCTGGCGACGCTCACCGGCGGAGTCGTCGTCGCGCTGGGCAACCACTGCGCGGGCTACTTCTGCGAGCACCCCGATCTCGCGGGCCGCCTCGAGACCGCCGCCTCGGCCTCGGGCGAGTTGATCTGGCGTCTGCCGCTTTGGGAGAGCCACCGCCGCCAGATGCGCAGCAGCCACGCCGACATCGTCAACAGCGGCGCGAAGCGTGGTGCCCATCCCATCCAAGGGGCCGCGTTCCTCAGTCATTTCGTGCCAGCGGACCTGCCCTGGGCACACATCGACATCGCCGGCGTCGCCGAGGACGAGGGACACAACCACTTCGGCACCGGACCGACCGGATACGGCGTCCGCCTGGTGTTGGAACTGGCTCGGACCTTCGCCGAGCAGTCGTCCTCCCCGGGATCGAGCCGAAGACCGGGATCGAGCCGTACGAGGTCCGCACGACGGGGATGACGACGATCGTCCCACCGGGACTCCCCTCCGCCGCCCTGAGCCGTCCCGAGACGGGGAGTCGATGGGTCGCCGAGGGATCACGGATCACCCAGCAGCGCCGAAGTGCGGATGCGGGATCAGGAGTCCGGCGCGAGGTCGATCCCCTCGGCGAGCTCGCCCGGGTCCGTCCCCCGCTCGATCATCGCGATCTTTTCCAGACGTCGCTGATGACGCCCGCCATCGAATGGCGTCTTCAGCCACTCCTCGACGATTCGCTTGACCAACGCCTGCCCGATCAGGTCGGCGGACAGGCACAGCACGTTCGCGTCGTTGTGACTGCGGCTCAGACGGGCACTGAGTTCGTCGGGGGCCAATGCCGCTCGAATGCCGGGGATCTTGTTGGCAGCGATGCACATGCCGATGCCGGTGCCGCACAACAGGATGCCTCGCTCCGCCCGCCCGTTGGAGACCGCCTGGCAGACCCGCCAGGCGCTGTCGGGATAGTCGCAGCTTCGGCCGGAGGTTTCGCCGAACAGCTCGACCTCGTGGCCGTCGGGCCGGAGGTGACCCAACAGCGCATTCGCCGCCATCAAACCCCGATGGTCGCAACCAAGAGCGATCTTGATGGGCGTGGGTTCCACGAGAGGGATCGTCCGATGGGCCGGGTTCGGTTGCCGTCCGGGCTGGGGCCTGCGACCACCACAGGTGAGGTCTCGCAAGGAGGGGCCCGGCGACATCTCCCCGCGAGGGGCGTTCAGGTCGTCGAACTCCCGAGGCCCGCGGCCACGACCTCTGGGATCACCTCCACGAATCTCGCCGCGAGGTGATCGTAGCGATCCTGCCCGGCCCCGATCGGGTCGGGGACGTCGCCCTCGGGATCCACCACGCGGACCCGCTCCGCGGCCGGATCTCCCGGCCCAAGCATCTCCCGAACCGCAGCGGCGTGCTGCTCGGTCATCGCCAGGACCAGATCGGCCTTGCGGACCATCTCGGGACTCAGCGACGTGCTGGTGCCGTCGGTCTCGATGCCCAGGCGGTGGAGCGCCCGTCGGGTCTCCTCGCTGTAGGGACGTCCCTCCGCCGCGAAGACGCCGGCCGAGGCGAAGAAGGTCTCCCGAGGGACTCCCGGCATTCGATCGGCTTCGGCGAGCCATCGGGCGATGCCCTCGGCCATCGGCGAGCGACAGGTGTTGCCGGTGCAGACGAACAGGACGGTTCTTCGCTTGGCCACGCCCAGAGTGTAGTGGTCTCCAGGGAGGAGACGCTTGAGAGGCGACGAGCGGCGGATACAGTGGGCACGCCGATCGGTCGGCGAGGCGATCGGTGCGGGCGATGGCCCATGTCGACTCCTCGCCCGGAGGTCGGGCGGTGGAGTTTGCGAGCTTTGCGGAAGCGTGGGGGGAACTCGAGGCCTGCGGCGTGGTTCCGGCCGATGGCGAGGTGACCTCCCCACCCCCCGCCCCCGGAGTTCTCGCCTCGCTCGAGCTGACCCTCGAGCACACCGCGTGCCGCATCCGGCTCTCCGATCCCGAGTCGATGCTTGAAGGCGGCGGCGGATCGGACGAGCGGTTCGAGTGCCGTCCGGATCGCATCGCACCCCTGCTCGACCACCTGCTGCACAAGATGCACCTTGCTCCGGTGGCGGTGATGCCGCGATGCCGATGGCGTCCGGTGCTCGACGCGGCCGCCTTCAGTCTCGCGGAGAATCGAGCCTGGCAGGAGGTCGAGTCCGAGACGACCCTGGTCCTCAACTCCCGCGATGCGCTGGTGGCGGGGCCGGCCGACCTCAACGCCGTGACGGCGCTGGTGGCCGCACTCATGGAGGAGGGCGGCTCGGCCGAGGAGTCGATCGCCATCGTGCCGCTGTCGGGCCAACTTCTCGTCGAGGTCGTTCCCAACGCGGGTGCCCGCATCGATGTCGCCACCGAAGCGATCGGCGACGCGGTCCGCAGCCTGCTTGCCGAGGACGAGGCCCGGAGCGGATCCTGATGGACGCGCGTCCGGTCTCCCGTCAGGACCAGCCGGCGAACAGCACGTAGACCAGCGTCAGGCCGCCGAAGATCAGTAGAGCTGCGCCGAGCAGGAGGGCGCTCCGAGGATCGAAGTCGACCTCTTGAGCTGCTCGAATACGCTGCGACCTTCTCCAGTAGCGAACGGTGGCGATCACCATCGTCGCCACGCCCACCACGACCAACAGCAGCCCGAGTTCGCGTCCGTAGGGCGGCGTCGACGGAGCTGCCGCCTCGCCCGACTGGAAGCGGATCGCCTCCGCGATCGACCGCAGGAACAGATCGAACCGCTCGATGAGCATGCCGAACGCGATGACCGCGATCGAGGTTCGCAGCCAGGCCAGATAGGTGCGTTCGTTGGCGGAGTGGTCGGTGAACCTCGGAATCATGCCGGCGCGAGAATAGCCGACCGGGCCCTCGATCCGCGACCCGAGCAGCGGCCGCTACGCGTGCGCCGCCTGAATCCGAAAGTCCGGGTCGAGGTGGTACTCCTCACCGGACTCCAGGAACATCCGTGGACAGCCCGTGCACTGCAGGACCGCCTTGGGCACCGGGTCGATCGGCGGTTGCAGCGAGGGATCGTCGGAGAGCGTCACCTCGGTGCGAACCACCTCGGAGCGGCAGGTGGGGCAGATCCCACGACGCAGGGAAGGCCTCGCAAGAACCCGCTCGAGCCATCCGAGCAGTTCCCCGCCGAGCCAGACCGCCACCAGCAGGAGAATCGACCCCAGCAGCACCACCACCGAGGCGACCGGGAGGAGGAAGACGAACGCGAGTGCCGTGAGGAAGAGCAGCGCAAAGAGGCCAAGCGCCACGAACCCGTAGCTCCCTCGAACCATGCGTAGCAGTCGGTAGATCACGGGAGGTCGTCCAGAAGGCTTGCGGATCGCGGTCCGGGCCGCGGCTCTGAGAGAGGCGGGTCGTTGCCGGGCCCGAGAAGAGAACCCCGGCGACCCGTGGGAGCGTAGTCGAGCGCACCTTGGGTTCGACCGGCCCTCGACTCGGAGTCGCCGATCCCCCGGCTTCCCGCCAGGTTGCCGAGAGGTCCGAGGATCCGCCGGACGGACCTGCCGGTACACTGCCCCGTCCGCTCGGGAGAAGCCTTCCATGAAGATCGTTTGTGACCGCGCCGCCCTCGTCGACGCCCTTGCCCTCACCCGTGGCGTGGTTGCCGCCCGCAGCCCCAGCCCCGTCCTGACCTGCCTCAAGCTCTCGGCCGGCGAGGAGGGTCTGTCCATCTCCGCCACCGACGGCGAAGCGGGAATCTCCCTGTCGTTGGGCTCGGTCGAGGTGCGAGAGGCGGGTGAGACGCTGGTTCCGGCGGATCGACTCGAACCGGTGATCCGTTCGCTCGACGACGACACCGTCAGTCTCGAGACCGAGAAGTCGATGCTGCACGTTCGCGGCGAACACAGCCACTTCAAGATCTTCGGCTACGAGGTGCGAGAGTTCCCCGGAGTGCCGCAACTCCCAGAGGATGCCGAAGGCTTCTCGATCGGCGCCGCGGCGTTCCGCTCCATGATCGGACGCACGCTGTTCGCCACCGCCGTCGAGAACAGCCGCTACGCGATCAGCGGCGTGCTGCTCGAACGGCGTGCGAAGAAGCTCCGCATGGTCGCCACCGACGGACGACGACTCGCCATGACCCGCGGCGAGTGCGGCGGCGACGGAGGCGATCTCGACGCGATCGTGCCCGGAAAGACGCTGACGGTGCTTTCCCGGCTTCTCGTCGATCCCGAGGCGGCGGTTCGGGTCTCTCGCCAGGGCTCCCGAATCTGGTTCCTCGTCGGCGAGGGACAGGATGCCGCGTGCCTCTCGTCGAGCCTCGTCGAGGGCGTGTTCCCTCCGTTCGAGGACGTGATTCCCAAGGATCAGGACAAGCGGGTCTCGTTCGACATCGCGGAGTTCGCCGGCGCCGTGCGCCGGGCGGCGCTGCTGACCAACGAGGAGAGCCGAGGCGTTCGCATGGCCTTCACGCCGGGACGACTGACCCTGTCGAGCCGCGCTCCCGAGGCCGGCGAGGCGGAGATCGAGCTCGACATCGAGTCCTACGAGGGCGAACCGCTCGAGATCGGCTTCAACCCGGCGCAGCTGACCGACGCCCTGAAGGTGCTCGACGGCCCCGAGGTCGTCTTCGAGTTGAAGAGCCCGAACAAGCCCGGCGTCCTCAAGAGCGGCAACGACTTCACCTACGTGGTGATGCCGATGACCCTTTCCTGACGCCTCTTCCACGCGAGCTTGGGTGATCGGTTGAAGGCGGCCCCTGCCTTGCGCCGATTCTTCGGGGTCCGCCGCAGGCGGTCTCTCGATCGAACACGCCCATTCGGTCCCGCCCCCGCGACCAGAGACGCCCATGACCGACCCCAACGACTCGACGTCTCCAGAACCGGCCCAGATCGCCGACGCGCCAGACGCCGGAGACGGCCAAGGCCTCGAACGTCCGCAACTGCCCATCGCCGCCAGCGTCCAGCCGCGACAGATCTTCTGGAATGTGATCTACACGGTGCTCTGCAGCGGCCTCGCCCTGTGGGGCGCCTGGGACTACTTCGTGACCATTCCCGAGCGGGAGGCGAACTTCGCCCGCTTCGTCGAGGCGAAGGAGACGATGGAGGTCCTCGCCCTCGCGGCGGAGTCCCGCACGCTGACCGGCGAGGAGACCGAGGCGTTTCTCGCGGCCGAAGCGGTGACCCAGGAGTTCGCGGAGCCACCGGTCCCGCCCGCGGCGTACGACCGAGCGGTGCAGCTGTGGCTCTACATGGTCGGATGCGGCGTGCTCGGCACACCGTTCTTCGTCTGGAATCTGATCGTGCTGCCGCGGACGGCGGCGAAGTGGCGACTCGACGAGGACGGCTCGCTCTCGACGCCCGAGGGAAGGCTCGCCGCGGACGAGATCGCCGAGATCGACATGAACCGTTGGATGGCGAAGTCGATCGCCACGGTGGTCTCGACCGATGGGCGGCGCATCGCCCTCGACGACTACAAGTTCCGCAACATGGATCGGATCATCGGAGCGATCGCCCAGCGGTTCGAGCCGGACAAGTGGACGCTCGAGGCGAAGCAGATCCCCCAGCCTGAAGTCGTCGCGGACGCTCCCGCGGACGACCTCTCCGAAGGCGAAGGCGTCCAGCCCGACTCCGAAGGCGCAGAGGCCGAGCGTCCGACCTGATCGTGCTTCGGTCGACCTCGACGTCGGTCCAGGCACGAGAGTCTGGAAGGCGAGGGTGAGGACGAGTTCCGCGGGCCGAGGGAACCAGGTTCATCTCGGCGGCCGCGAGCCGGTCCGGCCGGATCCGGCATCATCGCCCCGGCGGCCTCGCCTCTCGCAACCCTGCCGAGCTTGCGGCGGCGGGTCCGGGGGTCGCGGTTCGACGGGGCCCCGGCGACGGCGATCCCAAGGGACCTACACTGCCGGTTTCGCGCGAAGGACCCACGGATTCACGCCCCATGGCCAAGGCCACCCTCGATCCCACCACCGCCCTGCCCAAGGTCGACCGCTGCGGCGACCTCCACCACCGCCCACGGGTCCTGCTCGGCAAGACCGGACTCGACGGCCACGACCGCGGCGTCAAGCTGATCGCCCGCCTGCTTCGAGACAGTGGCGCCCACGTCATCTACTCCGGCCTCTGGCAGACCCCCCGCAGCCTCGCGATCTCGGCGCGGGACGAGGACGTCGACGTCGTCGCCTGCTCGATGATGAGCAACTCCCACCTCGTCCTCGTGCCCAAGCTGATCGAGGAGTGCGCGAACGTCGGCCGTCCGGATCTGGTGGTCAATGTGGGCGGGATCATTCCTCAGGAGGACGTCGAAACGCTGATCGCCGCGGGGGTCCATCGCGTCTACCACACCGGCACCCCGATGGAGGAGATCGTCGACAGCGTCCGCGAGGCGACGAAGCCCTACGGCGACGTCCCGACCGACCACCCCACCGCCCGCCTCGCCCGGGCGATCAGTCGCGCATGGCTCGGCGAGTCCGTCGAGGCGCCGCGGGCCCGACCGCGTCGGGTCGTCGGCATCACCGGAAGTCCCGGCGCCGGCAAGAGCACTCTCGTCGCGGCGATGGCCGCCGAAGCCGCCCGTCGCGGCGAGACCACCGCGGTCGTCGCGTTCGATCCGATGAGCCCGATCACCGGCGGGGCGCTCCTCGGAGATCGCCTGCGGGTCGACTTCAACGCCGTCGACGAGAAGGTCTTCTACCGAAGCCTCGCCATCGTCGGCGAGGACTACACCCGGCTTCCGGATCTCGTCGAGCTGATCGGCGGGGCCGGATTCGGCACCCTGATCGTGGAGACCGTGGGCGCCGGCCAGAACGACGTCGCGATCCGCGAGCATGTGGACCGGACCGCGGTGGTGACGGTCCCTGGCATGGGCGACTCGGTGCAGATGGACAAGGCGGGCATCCTCGAGATCGCCGATCTGTTCGTCGCGAACAAGGCCGACCACGCCGGCGAGAGCAAGCTGATGCGAGAACTCCTCGACATCGCGGAGGGCCGGCCGATCTTCGAGACCGTGGCCACCGAGGGCCGCGGGATCGTCGAGCTGCTCGACCACCTCGTCTCCTGAGAGCGATCCCGCGAATCGTTCGCCGCGGCGAGCCCCATGACCCTCGAAGTCCTGCTGCTGAGCCTCGCGATCGTCGGCGCCCGCGTGCTCGATGTGACGCTGGGCACGCTGCGCACGGTCTCGGTCATCCACGGGCGCCGTGCGGCGGCGTTCGGACTCGGCTTCGTCGAAGTGCTGATCTGGGTCGTCGTCGTGGGCAAGGTCATCGGGACCGTCGGCGAGAACCCCTGGTACGCCGTGGCGTATGCGCTGGGCTTCGCCTTGGGGAACTATCTCGGCATCACCCTCGAGGGCCGGTTCGCCTTCGGGAAGCAGGTGGTGCGGGTGTTCACCCGGCGGGGCGGCGAGATCGCGGCGAGCCTTCGCGAGCAGCGGATTCCCGTCACCGAGTTCGACGGACGCGGCAAGGACGGCCCCATCCAGATGCTCTTCATCGAGCTCGGCAGACGCGATGCGGCCAAGATGCTCGCCCGCATCCGCGAAATGGACCCAAGCTGCTACTACGTGGTCGACGACATCCGTCTCGCCTCCCTCGCCTCGCCCGGGGCCCCGGTCGCGGCGCCGCACTCCGCCGTCAAGCGAAAGTGACCCAGTGCCCGACTCCCCCACGTCCACCGGCCGCATCCGCATCGCCCCGGCGAACCTCGACGACGACCGCGACGCCTCTGCGGTGCACGCACTGCTTTGCGAGTTCGCGCGCGAACCGGTCTCCGGCGGCAAGGACCTTCCCGAAGACGTGCAGGCACGTCTGATCGAAGGCCTTCGCGCCCACCCCGTCTCCCGCAACTGGATCGCGTGGGACGACTCGACCGCGCCATCGACGCCGGTGGGCTGTGCCATCTGCCAGATCGGATTCTCGACCTTCATCGCCAGGCCGACGCTCAACCTGCACGACCTCTTCGTGCTGCCCTCGCATCGGGATCGCGGCGTGGGAGGGTTGCTGATGGACACGCTTCACCGGGCCGCCGAAGCACTCGGCTGCGGCAAGGTCACCCTCGAGGTCGCCCGCGAGA
>JAFMML010000030.1 GCA_017859745.1 Planctomycetota bacterium | reverse complement strand
CGGTGGCGACGCTGGCGGTGGCGACGCTGGCGGTGGCGACGCTGGCGGTGGCGAAGCTGGCGACGGCGACGCTGGCGACGGCGACGCTGGCGACGGCTCGACCATCGAACCTCCGGTCGTCCTGTTCAGTGTGGGCAATGTGTGGGGTGGCGGATACGGCGCCACCATCACCATCACCAACGCCGGTGGCCCGACCATCGAGAACTGGACGCTCGAGTATCGAGGCGGCCCCGACGTCGCGAGTCTCTGGAATGGTTCCCACTCGCAAGACGGTGATCTCACCACGATCGACAGCCTCGAGTGGAACGGCGACATCGCCGCCGGCGCCAACGTCTCGGTGGGATTCTCCGGAATCGGCACGATGACCGAGGATGTCACCGCATGTCGGGTCAACGGCGTGGATGCGACCGTGGTCTACGACCTTCCCGAGGGCTGGTCCGGCGCCGGTAGTGGGGACTCCGGTAGCGGGAACTCCGGAAGCGGCGACTCGGGTGGCGGTGATTCCAGTGGAGGTTCGGGCGGCGGCGACTCGGGCGGTGGTGATTCCAGTGGAGGCTCGGGCGGCGACGACTCGGGCGGTGGTGATTCCAGTGGAGGCTCGGGCGGCGACGACCCCGACGGCCAGTACGGCGGTGGCGGCGATGGCGGCTCGAGCGGCGAAAGCGGTCCCCGATTCTCGTGCGTGGGCGATCTCGATCTGGACTTCGTCGTCGGCGATGCGGACCTCGCGCTGCTCGACGCCTCGATGGGCGAGAGCGGCGAGGATCTCGCCGCGGATCTCGACGCGAACGGCGTGGTCGATGCGACCGATCGTCTCATGCTCGAAGCGCTCTACGGCGCGTGTCCCGAAAAGCGGGTGGTCGCGTACTTCGCCGAGTGGGGCATCTACGGTCGGCAGTACTACCCCTCGTCGATGCCCCTCGAGAAGATCACCCACATCAACTACGCCTTCGCCAACATCTCCGCCGACGGCCGCATCGCCATCGGCGATCCGTACGCCGCGATCGACAAGGCCTATCCCGGCGACACCTGGGACCAGCCGCTGCGCGGCAACTACAACCAGTTCAACAACGTCCTCAAGGCCGAACACCCGCACCTGAAGACGATGATCTCCGTGGGTGGTTGGACCTGGAGCGCCCGCTTCAGCGACATCGCCCTCACCGAGTCGAGCCGTTCGATCTTCGCCGAGAGCTGCGTGGAGTTCCTGCGCGAGTACGGCTTCGACGGGGTGGATCTCGACTGGGAGTACCCGGTCTCGGGAGGCCTCGCGAGCAACGTGTACCGGCCGGAGGATCGCGAGAACTACACGCTGCTTCTCGCCGAACTCCGGGCGCAGCTCGACGCCGCTGCGGCGGAGGACGGCACGGAGTACCTGCTCACGATCGCCTCGGCGGCGGGCTTCGACAAGCTCGTCAACTTCGACCTCGAAGGCATGCACCCCCACCTCGACTTCATCAACGTGATGAGCTACGACCTCTTCGGGGCGTGGGACCTCTCGACGACCGGTCACCAGGCGGGCCTGCGCTCGAGCCCCGGCATGACCGCGGTGAATCCCGAGCTTCGCGAGAAGTACAACGTGACGTGGGCGATCGAGGAGATGCTCGCTCGTGGCGTCCCCGCGGCGAAGATCGTTCCCGGCGTGGCGTTCTACGGCCGCAGCTGGGGTGGCGTGTCCGCCACGAACGATGGTCTCTTCCAGTCGGCCACCTCGGTGCCCCCGGGCCAGTGGGACGACTGGTCGAGTGGGGCCACCGGCGTCTACGACTGGACCGACATCGAGGACAAGATCGCCTCGGGTTCGTACACCCGCCACTGGGATCCGCAGGCCAAGGCGCCCTGGCTCTACGGCAGCGCGTTCGGAGGCCACTTCATCAGCTACGACGATCCGGCGAGCGTGATGCTCAAGGGTTCCCTCGTGCAGGAGCGCGGCCTCGGCGGGCTGATGTTCTGGGAAGCGTCCGGCGATCGGCGGGAGACGATGTTCGATGCGGTGCTCGAGTCGCTCGACGGTGTGCCGGGGGAGGCGCCGTGATCGCCTGAAGACGCCACGGACACGACCCCCCCGTGTGGATGTGCAGCGGCTCCTCTCGCTCACGTCCGCCTCGAACCGGGACGAGCGCAGGAGGCGCTCGTCCCGGTTTCCTGCGTGGCGACGGCGATGGAGAGAGCGAGATGCGGCCGTCGGTCAGCGGCGCCCGAACCGGACCGAGATCACGATGACCAGGCCGGTGAGCACGATCAGGACTGCGGCCATCCCCATGACCTTCCAGAGCAGGCTCTCGAGGATCTGGCCTTCGAGCGTCTCGATCTCGACGATCTTGTTCTGAAGCTTCTCGACCGACGAACCCAGGGACTCGACCGAATCGTCCAGGCCGTTCAACCGCGAGGCGACTGCGTCGAGATCGTCGCCGAGGCGATCGGAACTCCCCGCGACCTCGGCGAGGCCCTGCTCCATGCGGGTGGCGTGCTGCTCGAACCGCCCGAGTTCGACGGCCATCCGATCGAGGCCGGCGGTGGTTCGATCCAGCGATTCCGCCAGCGGTTCGATCGCCGTCGCCGCGGCGGCGAGCCGATCGGTGGCCGTTCCCATTCGATCGAGACCCTCGGACAACTCCGCGGTGCGCGAGGCGAAGGAGTCGATCGAGGTTCGGGTCTCTGCGAGTCCGCTCTTCATCCCCTCGATCGACTCGCGAAGGTCGTCCACGAGCGACTCGATGCGCCGGAAGGCGTCGCTGGCGAACGCCTCCATCAGCACCGTCTGGGCTCGCCATCCCAAGGCCTGGGGCAGGCGACTCAACAACCACAGCACCCGACTCCCCAGCAGGCGAGTCTGCTCGAGTTGCTCGGCGGCCTCGCTGACGGGACTGAACAGCGTCGGCGAGGCGGAGCGAAGCGAGTCGGTGGTCGTGCCGGCGGAGCGGGCAAGGTCGGGCAGGCGGAGGATGCCGATCGAGGTCCGATCGGGGTGGGCCAGCTTGTAGCGGGCGACGGCGTCGTCGATCCGCCGGCGCTGCGCCTCCGTCATCCACTTCTCCGCCAGCCTTCGGGTCCGATCGAGGACGACGCCGTAGGTGCCCTCGCAATCCTCGAAGAAGACTTCTCCGTACAGGCGTGCGCGGTTCTCGCATGCCCAGATCCCCAGCTGGGCGAAGGCGTAGAGGTCGAGCAGGCCGGTGGCGGGATCGCCGTCGAGGGCGATCGACTGGATGTACGAGACCGCGTTGTTCCGCACCGACTCCGCCGCGAACGTCCGCACGTCGTCGGCGCCGTCGAGCCGCATTCTCGCGACCTCGTTGGAGAAGACCGCCGAGGCGACGTCGGCGATGTCGAGCAGTTGTCGGGAGAGGTCCGTGGCCTGCCCGCGCGCCTGAATCGCCGCCGGCTTCCGACTGGAACCGGCGCAGGCCTGCAGGACGATGACTGCGGCCATCAGAATGCCCGTGCGGAGCAGCATCCAGGCTGGGTGTCGGCTCATGGGCACGAGTCTAGATCGCCGCGCCTCGATCAGAGGTCCCCAAGCGTCGCTTCGCCCTCGAGATCGGTCGCCTTCTCCGCGGCGAATCGGATCTTGGCGATCGTCCCCGCCGGGGCGTTCACGATGAATCGGAACCATCGCGAACCATGGCCGGGAATCCCCGACTCGATCAGAAGGCGATCGGGCCGATGCTGGACCGCGTCGAAGGTGGTGTCGAGGCCGTTTCGCATCGGACCCGCGGCCAGCACGGTGCCTCCCGGCACCGCGACCGAAAGGCGATCGGGCACGCCGATCCGGTTCTGGGCGGCGCGGGCGGTGCGGGTGGGGATCAGGCGATCGTTGGCGACGGCGACGTCGATCTGCCACAGATCGCCACCGAGCGGTTCGACCTCGATCGTCTCGAAGCGCACCAGCGGCGTTTCGCCGGCGTGGAAGGCGGTGAAGGCGAAGTTCCGATGGCACTCCTCCTCCAGCATGAACGGCGGAGGAATGCGACTCGAGAACTTGGTGCCTCCACCGACCAGCACCGTGCCGTACTCGGGGTGCTCGATCTCCTGCCAGTCGCTCCAGGTGCGTCCGAACAGCACACGGTCCTGCCAACGCTGCCGCGCGTCGGCGTCGGGGGTGTCGCCGGTCTGCAGGATGCGGCGGTCGGTCCAGAGTTCGTTGGTGAAGGAGACGACGCCGAGGCCCTCGGCGATCCAGTTCACGAAACCGCCGTGCACCGTGTAGAGATCGGAGTGGATCACCAGCGGCCGGTAGAAGGGCAGCATCTCGGCGCCGGCGTTCGCGATCTCGTCGTACACCCTGAGATCGGCGCGGGGGTAGGCGTCGGTGCGGAAGTCGGCGCCGGGTCCGCGGAGGATCATGCCGCCGGTGTTGTGGTAGGCCTGCCCCGCGGCGATGTTGGGCTTGGTGAGGATGAACTCGGCGACGCATCGAGTCTCCGGCCAGCACAGCGGATACGGCCCGGCGCCGCGCTGCACGTGGTCGGGATGCCAGCCGCTCGGCCAGTTTCGGTTCATGTCGTAGACGCCCCGGGCGTCCTCGTTGACCCGTCCGTCTCCGTCGTTGTCGATGCCCTCCTGACCCGCCCACGACCACTCGCCGTACTCGCGGGTGCCGTCGGCCTTCGGCGCGCTGGGCACCGGTTCGAATCGCCGGGGATCGCGGGGATCGCGGCGATGGGTGCCAAAGGGGTCCTTGCGCCACATGCGTTCGATGAAGCCGTCGCCGTCGAGATCGTCGGGGCCGTCCTCGTCGACGCGTCCGTCGCGGTCGTCGTCGACCGGAGCGACTCCGGTGCGGCTCGAACTCGAGGTGTGAGGCTCCTCGAACCACGAGGCCCGACCGTCGGGATTCACCACCGGAACGAAGTACCACGCGGTGCGGTCGACGAGTTCGCGGATCGACTCGACCTCGTCGTAGGCCTCGAGCAGGTACCAGATCGAGTAGAGCACCGTCTCGGTCGCCTGGATCTCGTTGGCGTGGATCGAGCCGTCGATGTAGACGCCGGGCTTGGCGGTGTCGGGGCCGGTCCGGGGGTTGTTGATCGTGAAGAGCCACATCGGACGACCTTCGTGGCTCTCGCCGATCGACTCGAGCGTGGCGAGCTCGGGATGCGCTGCGGCGAGACGTTCGAGGATCTCCCCGACCTCGTCGAGCTCGTAGTAGCGGTTCCACGCGAGATCGACCTTCGCGTCGATCTGCTGCTGAGCGCAAAGCGGTGCCGCGGCCGCAAGCGCCGCGGCGATCGCGATGACGGGGCGAAGGGACCGCGGCGTTCGAGCGAATCGTGGGCGGTTCATCGGGAGCCCTCCTCGAGGACGGTGCCGTCGGCGTCGACGGTGAAGGCGATCTGGGGCAGGAACGGTCCGAAGGCGACGATCTCGATCGGATCGCCCTCGGGAGACGTGGAGACGATCCAGGACAGGTCCCGACGTCCACCGGGCGCGATCGAGTCGATCACGGTCTGCGGCATGCCGCTGCGGATGCGCTCCTTCGGCACCGAGAGTCGCACCACCGTCGGCGGCACGATGTCCCGGGCGCCCATCGTCGTGGCGGTCGGCATGCGACCTTCGTTGACGACCGCGAGGTCGATCTTCAGGAGTCCCGGCCCGAGTCGCCGCACCGTCGGCTCGATCACCCGAGGTCGAGGACGGCGTGCGACCAGGTCCGCGACGAACGCGGCCTGCCCGTCGGCGAGTCCGGCGATCTCCGCGATCGGCGGCAGGGTGTCGAGACCGGGCACGAACCCGCCGATCTCCACTCGACCGAGCGTCGGGTGTTCGATCTCGGTCCAATCGACGAAGCCGAGCCCGTCGCGATCGTCCACGACGGCGAGCCACGCTGCGGGATCGTCGATCGACATCGGACTGCTCGAGGGCTTCGCGGTCTCCTCCGACCGGCGTCCACCGCGCCGTCGGCGGTCGCCGCGGCTCGATTCGGCGTTCGGAGCGGCCGCAGGAGCCGCCGTGGGATCGTCGGACGTGGCGTCGCCTTGGCCCTCGGTGTCGGGAGCCGATTCGGCCTCGGAAGCCTCTTCCGACTCGGCTGGTTCGGGCCGCCACCAGCCGGTGCAGGCGATCGTCGGAATGCCACGCTGGTGGTAGAGCCACGCGGCGAGACTCCCGGCGTCGTCGCGATCGGGCGCGCGATCCTGTCCGGTCGTCTCCTTGAACGACTCGGCAAGCGCCTTGTGAAGCTCGAGGTCCGCCTCGTCGATCTCCGCGGGGATGCGCCCGCCGGCCACCTTCGGTCGCGGATCGGGGAGGTTCACGACGTTGTCGCCGCGGCCCACGACGATGGCCGCGTAGATCCGAGGCCGTTCCAGCACGAACTTCGCCAGGCCGAGCGACTCCGGTTCGGAGAGCGGCCACGGGCCGGCATCGGATGCGAACTCCGGCCAGCGGTGGGGAAAGTTGCGATCGGGATCGACCCCGCCGGGTCCGTCCTCGGCGATGACGCCGTCCCCGTCGTCGTCGAGTCCCTCGACATGGACGCTGTAGCGGGGGAGTTCGCCGTTCGCCGCATCGGCACCTCGCAACAGACGCGGGTCGCCCTCGTCGAGGACCCATGCCGCCCGATCGCTCGGTGGTGGATCGAGACGGCGAATCATGGTGATGACGCCGTTGCCGTCGAGATCGTTCGGTCCGTCCTCGTCGATCTCGGGATCGCGGTCGTCGCGCATCGGTCGGGCGTTCACGCCGCTGCGTGGCCCGGGTCGACGGAGGAACCGCGCCGCGGCGTCCGGATTCGCCCTCGGCACGAGGAGCACCGCGACCTCGTCGAGCAGATGCGGATGCTCGAGCAGCATCCGCTCGGCGACCGCGGCGACGATCTCCGTCGAGGCGAGTTCGGCACCATCGAGACCGCCGACGATGAGAATCGCGGGGCGCGAGTCCGCGTCGTCGCGGTCCGAAGCCAGGGTGAGGGCGTGGATCGGTCGCCCCTGGTGACTCGTCGCGATCGTCTCGAGACCGACCTGCCGGGGATGGGTGGCCGCCAATGCGGCCAGACGGGCTTCGAGAACCGCGTCGTCGGCGTATCCGTCGAGGAGGGCGCGGGGCGGGGCGGCGGCGGATGCCGTCGACGCGATCAGGAGTCCGGCGGCGATCGCCGGGACGGAATTGGTGTTCATGCGAGGGTTGTAGCGGAAGCGGCGGACGACGGTTGACGGTCCCGATGCACGCGACCGGTCCGAACCTGCCGCCCACCGGTCATACTCTTGCAAACCCCTTTTCGAGGACCGCCATGCCCGACGCCGCCCTGCTGGAGTACTTCGACAGCCCCTCCGACGAACCGTTCCTCATCGAACACGTCAACGAGGAGTTCACATCGGTCTGCCCGAAGACCGGTCATCCCGACTTCGGATCGATCACCGTCCGCTACGAGCCGATGGCGGTCTGCGTCGAGCTGAAGAGCCTCAAGCTCTACTGCCAGAGCTTCCGCAACGAGGGCATCTTCTACGAGGCGGTCACCAACCGCATTCGGGACGACCTCCAGCAGGGCATGAGTCCGCGCTGGCTGCAGGTGGTCACCGACTGGAAGGGTCGCGGCGGCATTCGGTCGCGGATCGTCGCGACGGCGGGCGATGTCCCGTCGGAGTGGCGACGCGGCTGAGCGGACCTCGATGTCGCGAACGGGTCCCGGGCGGCGGATCGAATCCGCGAATGGTCGCGGCAGGCGTCAGAAGAGCGGCGCCTCGAATACGGCGGCGCCGCCTTGGGTGGTCCGTCGTCCCGCCGTCGGCAGTGGAATCCGCCCGGCCCCGTCCGGACCGACGAGATCCCTCAGTGTCCGAACGGTCTCGAAGTCGAGTTCGCCGTGCCGGAATCGAAGGCGGCCCGAGAGGCTCTGCCAACGTCCCATCAGTTCCGGCGAGAAGCCGCCGAGGTCGTGGGTCTCGAGCGGCCGGCGCGGCAGCGCCTCGAGATCCTCGAGCATCGTGAACAGCAGGTCGCTCTCGGCGAGGTAGCGGCCTTCGATCGCGGCGAGTTCGAGTCGTCGAGGTTCGTCGTCGCCGACGAGCTCCCGCGCGGTCTCGATCGCCGACACCGCCGGCATCGAGGGCACCACGTCGGGCCAGGCCGCGCGACGCACCGTGGCGAGGTAGGTCGCACGTCGATCCGCGGGCACGGCGCCGGCGAGGCGATCGAGCTCGTCTCGCATGAACCGCGAGCTGCTCGACCGGTTCTCACGCATCCTGCGCTCGGCTTCGTGCAACCGACGTTGCCGCGCCTGCATCGTGGCCATCAGCGCCTCCGGGTCGCCGCCCTCCGCGACGAGAGACGGCCCGGAGAACAGCTCCGACCGCGCTTCGCGAAGCTCGGGGACCAGACTTCGAAGGCTGTTCCAGTGGCGATCGAGCTCGTCGCGATGACGGCGAACGTGCTCTTCGAGCAGCGGTCGAAGCTCGGGACGAGCCGTGGCGTCGGGCACCGCGTCGAACAGCAGTCCGAGCGCCTCGAGGCGCAGGTATGCGGGCTCCCAGGGAGGAGTGGCGCCGCCGAGATCCGGATCGAAGCGGCCGTCGCGAAGTCCCGATGCGACGGCGAGCAGTTCCGCGGCACGGGCGTTTCGCCACATCGCGAGACGCTCGACGGCCTCGGCGTCGAGCAGCGACTCGAGCGATTCGAACATGACGCGATCGGCGTCTAGACACTCCCGAAGCGCCGCGTCGATTCGTTCGAGGTTGGCACCGCGACCGCTTGCGAAGGGAATCGGCGCGCCCGGCCCACGTGCCTTTGCGACATCGGACTCCGACTTCAAGACGTCTCGGAGCTCCGCGAGCGTCGTCTCGAAGCGGTCGGAGGCGTCGAGGCGCAGCTGTTCGGCGACGATCAGAAGGTCCTCGCCGAGTGCGACGTCGGCAAGAACGCGCTCGAACAGCTCGACCGAGATCGGGCGAAACGGAGGGACCGTCGGTTCCGGGGTTCCGAAGACGAGCTCGCCGCCCTCTCCCACGGCGAGGCTCATCACGATGGGTCCCGAGATCTGGAAGGTCCGGCCCTCCTCGAAGGTGTCGTCGACCGAGGCGACGACCGTCGTCGTCGCGAACTCGATCGGCGCGCCTTGGATCACCTCGATGTCGATCGTGCCGGCCGCCTCGGCGGCTCCCCCGATGAACACGGCGCCGCGTCCGCCTCGCCCGGGCAGGTTCGCGGCCCGGCGGTTGGTCTCGAGCTCCTCCAACTGCAGCAGGCCGGAGAGCCGATCGCGGACCTGCTGGGGCAGTTCGTTCCCCAGACGGCTTCGCAACTCCTCGAGACGATCGGCATCGGGCTCGAGGGACTGGTCGGTCCCATCGCCGCCGACGATGGTCAGCCGCACGCGGCGGGACGTGCCCTCGAGCCTGGCCAGCTCGAACGCCAGCATCGTCCGCTCGCGGTAGTAGGCCTCGCGGATCGCGGCGATCGCCTCGGCGGTCTCCGGGTCGATGTCGCCGGAGGCGATCTTGTCGTCGATGGGTCCTCGAAAGAGCCGGCCAAGGGGGTCGCCACCGCCGTGGTTGAGCTTCGCGAGCAGGATCGCCAGGCGTTCGTCCGCGATCGCGCCACGCAGACGCTCGAGGCTCGCGAGCTGCTGCGCGAGCAGGGCGTCGGCGCCGCGGGCGTTGGGCCGCTCGACGTCGAGGCCGTCGACGACCATCTCCGCGACGATCGCGTCGAGGTCCGGGCGGCGTCCCTCCTCGGTGGCCGCGGCGACCTCGGTCTCGATCGCGGCCCGACGGTCCGCGTCGGCCCGCTCGAAGGCGATTCGCTGCTCGGCACGACGGATCGAGGACTCGAACTCCGACTCGACGGCGACGGCGAGGGCCTCGGCGAGGCGACGGTCGTGGTCGGCGAGACGCTCGCGGATCGAGGCCTCCTCCTCGGGCGTCGCGTCGAGGCGCTCGATCAGTCCGGCGAGGTCGATCGGGTCGACGCCGCCGAAGAAGCGGCGTCGGGCCTGCAGATCGAGGGCCCGCTTCCGCACGGCACGGGTGCGCAGGAGCTCGAGTGCGGTCTCGTCGAGGTTCGCCGCCGCCGCCGCCTCGGCCCAGAACGCCTCCTCGAGGGCCGCGAGTCGATCGAACAGGCGACGGTGTTCGGCGGCCTGCCTGGCGGCGCGATCGAGTGCGTCGGCGGCGATCTCGGGCGGACCGAACTGCTCCTCGGGGTATCGCTCGAGCCACGTTTCGATCTGGCCGTCGCGGAGGCGTTCGACCGCGGCGAGATACGTCTCGTGCGCCGTCCAGACCGCGTCGAGTCGATCGGCGCCCGGCTTGGAGCCGTCCAGACCTGACTCCTCGAGCCAGGCTGCGACTTCGGCGCCGCGGCGCGGATCCGGCAGGCGACCGCCGGTTCCTTGGGCGAACCCCGACGTCGAGAGCGTTCCTGCCGCGATCGCCGCGGCGAGGACCCCGGACGCGGGTCGGCGGACCGCCGCGAGGTTTCCAACGAGGTTTCCAACGAGGTGGCCGACGAGATTCCCAGGCGCCTGGTTGGGTCCCTGACAGGAGCGGGTTCGGGGGCGAGCACTGGTCATGTCGGGTCTCCGGTGCATTCCGTCGAGGGATCCCATGGAGGCATACCCCCGAGGGCGAGGATACGGCGACGCCCCGACCGGGTTGCGACCGGGGCGTTTGTGCGATCTTCGATGGGGCGCAGACGCCCGAGGCGGACCCGAATCAGCTCGGGTTCGGCGAGGCGACGGCCTTCTCCTTGCCGGCGGAGGTCGCTTCGACCTTGCCGTAGGTCCGCTTGCGCGGCTCGACGAGGGCGGTCTCGACCTTCTCGAAGGAGATCTTCGATCCGCCGGTCGCGGGGTCGAAGGTGGCGACGGTGGTCGCGAGGAACTGCTCGTCGTTCCGCTCGGTGAAGTCGGTGCGGTAGTGGCTGCCGCGGGACTCCCTGCGCTCGAGGCCGCCGCGGACGATCGCCTCGGCGACGACGAGCATGTCGCCGACCGCACGGGCGTAGGCGAGGGTCTGGTTGGTCCACATGCCCGTGTCGGAAAGACGGATGCGCGAGTACCGCTCGCGGAAGGAGGCGATCGTCTCGAGGGACTGCTCGAGGCGTGGTCCGCTCTTCACGACGGTGCTCGCGGCGGTCATCTCCTCGCCGAGCTCCTTGCCGATGGCGTAGGGGTTCTCGCTGCCGTCGGCGTCGAGGAGCGCCTTCATGCGGGCCTCCTGGGTCCGAACCGCCGCTTCGTAGGGTGCGCTTGCCGCGTCGATGGCGGGCGTCCGCTCGCGGGCGTAGTTGACGACGCCGGCGCCGCAGAAGAGACCGTCGAAGATGCAGGAGAGCAGGGCGTTTGCGCCGAGACGGTTGGCCCCGTGGTACTGGTAGTTCACCTCGCCGAAGGCGTAGAGGCCCTCGATGTTGGTGGTCATCGAGTTGGGAGAGCCGTAGACCATGCCCTGCAGATCCGACTTCGCCTCGTAGGTCGTCCACAGGCCGCCCATCGAGTAGTGGACGCCGGGGAAGATCTTCATGGGCGTGTCCACCGGATCGTCGCCGACGAACTTCCGGTAGATCTCGATGATGCCGCCGAGCTTGCGCTCGAGGTACTCCCGGCCGAGGTGCGTGAGGTCGAGGTAGACCATGTTGCCGCCGCCGACGCCGAGGCCGTCGTGGACGCAGATCGAGAAGATCTCGCGGGTGGCGATGTCCCGGGGCACGATGTTGCCGTACTTGGGGTATCGCTCCTCGAGGAAGTAGTAGCGCTCGGCCTCGGGGATCCGACGGGGATCGCGGCTGTCCCCCTTGGTGCGAGGCACCCAGACGCGGCCGCCCTCGCCGCGGGCGGACTCGCTCATCAGGCGCAGCTTGTCGGCGCCGGGGATGGCGGTGGGATGGACCTGGATGAACTCGCCGTTGGCGTAGTGGACGCCGGCCTGGTAGCAGCGGCTCGCCGCGGCGCCGGTGCACATCACCGAGTTGGTGCTCTTGCCGAAGACCAGTCCGCATCCGCCGGTCGCCATGACCACCGCGTCGGCGCGGAACGAGCGGATCTGCATGGTGCGCAGGTCCTGGGCGACGATGCCCACGCAGCGGCCGTCCTCGACCACCGGGCCGAGGAACTCCCAGTGCTCGTACTTGGTCACCTTGCCCTCGGCCTCGGCGCGTCGCACCTGCTCGTCGAAGCCGTAGAGCAGCTGCTGTCCGGTGGTCGCGCCGGCGAAGTGGGTCCGCTTGTAGAGGCTGCCGCCGAAGAGCCGCAGGTCCCGCTGGCCTTCGGAGGTCCGGTTGAACGGGACGCCCATGCGATCGAGAAGATCGATGATGCGTGGGGCCCAATGGGCCATCTCGTGGACCGGCGGCTGATGGGCGAGGAAGTCGCCGCCGTAGATCGTCTCGTCGAAGTGCTCGTGTTCGCTGTAGCCCTGCTGGCGGGCGATCTCGTTGCAGGCGTTGATCCCGCCCTGGGCGCAGACGGAGTGGCTGCGCTTGACCGGCACGATCGAGAAGAGGTCGACGGGAAGCCCGCCCTCGGTGATGCGAAGGGTCGCCGAAAGGCCGGCGAGTCCGCCGCCCACCACGATCACCCGATGTCGTCCGCCTGCTGCTGCCATCTCGTTCGACTCCTTGTCGCCGGTCTCGCGTCTCGCCCGGCGATGCTCACTCCGCGGGTGCGAGACCCTCGCTGCTTCGGACTCCCGCCTGCATCTTCACTTCGACCTGCTCGGCCTCCTGGATGTCCAGCGTCGAGAAGCCCCAGACCGCTGCGACGCCCATCGCCGCCAATGCCAGACCCAGCGCCGTGCACACCCGGCCCCACCGCTGCTGGGCGGTGCGGCTGACGGTGAGGCCCCAGGTGATCGCCGCGGTCCAGAGGCCGTTGGCGAAGTGATAGACCGCCGACAGCACGCCGACGAGATAGAACGCCGCCATCAGCAGGCCGAGGCGTCCGTCCTGGAAGTGGATCGCCGTCGTGGACGCCGCCGCCTCGGGGTCGAAGGTCGGGAAGAAGCCGCCGTAGGTCCACCCCCACCGAAGGCTCGAGAGGTGGAAGAAGATGAAGACCAGCGCGACGTAGCCGGTCGCCCGCTGCAGGGCGTATCGCCAGTTGCCGCCGTAGCGGTAGGCCGAGACGTTCGTTCGCCCGGTCCGTGCGAAGACGATGCCCATCGCCGCATGGAAGAGCAGCGGCAGCCAGATCAGGCCCACCTCGATCAGGACCAGCGCCGGCAGCGAGTGGATGAAGTCCACCTCGTGCTGGAAGGTGTAGACGCCACCGGTTCCCGGGCCGTAGGGACTGTGCCCGAGCTGGTTGCCCCAGACGATCGAGGAGTTGGTCGTCAGGTGCGGCAGCAGGAACACCCCGATCGGCACCACGCCGCTCAGGGAGTGCAGGCGCCGAAGCAGGAGGTAGTGGCGATCGAGAAAGCTGCGGGAGGCCGGGGAGGACCCCGTTCCCGGAGCGGCGGCGAGTGTGCTCATGAGGGGCGAAGTATAGGTGTCGGGGTGTCGGGTTTTCCCCGTTTCGTCGGCGGAATCGCCTCCGATGCGGCCGGACGACAAGACGGCGCGCCGGGCCGCGATCGCCCCGCCGTGGGCAATCGGGCGGCCGACGCCCCGTCCCTCATGTGCACGGAACGCCGTCCGGGGTCTCAGCTGCCTGGGATGTGGAGGCCGCTGGGGGTGGTGGTCCCACCGGCACCCGCTCCCGAGCCCCCCGCGAGATCGCCGGCGTCGGTCGAGACCTTGCCGGCGGCCATCTGGGTCGCGACGAGCTTGGTCAGCTGGACGTAGCGACTGCGAAGTTCGCCGAGCACCTGCGAGAGCTCCTCCGACTCGTCCTTCTCGAGGTTGCCCCTGGTCTTCTCCTCGAGCATGCCGAGCAGGTCGATCGCGAATCGAGATCCCTCGAGATCGACCACGACCCGTCCGGTCTTGGGGTCCTGCATCGCACCGAGGCCCATGATCGCCTGCGAGGCGAGCATCCCGACGAGGCCGCGGAAGTCCGGCGTCGGCAACTCGCCGCGTCCCTCTCCAGCTTCGTCGCCCTCGTTCTTGGCGGCGACCTTCGCCTCCGCTTCGGCAAGACGGGCTCTTTCGGCCTCGGCCTGCGCCTTCCAGTCGGAGTCGATGTGGAGCTTGGGTCCGTCCTGATCGCTGTCGGTCATGGTCTTCTCCGTCCTCGGGTCCTCGGAAGGTCCTTCGAGATCGCTCGAAGGGACTCGAATCGAGGACGTCGTCGGGACGTGTTCGGAATCGTCGCTCGATGCGGATCGGCGGGCATGTCGCCGCGGTTCCCCAACGATCGGCGAAGTATAGTCCGCTGCCATGACACGCCCGCGTCTCGGCCTGCGGCAGCGCACGTCGGCGCCGACGACTCGACGGTCGTCGAGTGCGGCGTGTGCCGTCGACCGTCGCTCGATCTGGCCTTCGACGGCCGCCGCGTCGGTGCTGACCGTCCTGCTCGCGGGTTGCGCTTCGGACGGACCGACCACGCCGCCGACGGAGATCACCCTCGCGGACTTCTCGACGCCTCCTTCCGCGCCACGCACGATCGTTGCGGTGCCGGAGGAGGTCTTCGCACCCGAAGTCGAGACCGAGGTGTCGGTCGAACGCGTCGGCGACGCCGTCGTCGAACAGGAGCGCGAGGTCGTCGAGGTCGACACGGCCGAAGGTCCGGCGCCGGTGATCGCTTCGCGGTCGTCGGCGCTCGTCGAACCGCTGCCGCCGGGGCGCGAATGGCCGGTCGAGAGTCTCGTCGGTCAGATCAACGGACGTCCGATCTTCGCCGGCGAGTTCCTCGAGCCGATCGAGGCGCGTCTCCTGAGAATCGCCGGCCTGCCCGATCGGGCCGAATCGCGACAGGCGATGATCGAACTGGTGCGGCGCCGCTTCGAGGAGTTCGTGGACAGCGAGCTGGTCATCTCGGAGGCCGAGAGCGGTCTGAGCCCGGAGCAGAAGCAGGGATTGTTCGCCTGGTTGCTGGACATGCGCGAGGAGGAGATCGCCCGTCGCGGCGGCAACGTCGCCAGTGCCGAGTCGAGCGTTCTGGAGGAGCAGGGCCTCTCCCTCGAGGAGTTCATGGATCGTCGCCGGGACCTGGCCTTGGCGTCGGACCTTCTGAGAAAGAAGATCGAGCCCCGCGTCATCGTGTCCTGGCGCGACATCGAGCAGGAGTACCGACGCCGCGAGGTGGAGTTCAATCCGCCGGGCCTGGTTCGAGTGGGCCGGATCCGCCTGACCGAGCGCGGCGACGGCGCAGAGGCGATCGCTTCGGTGAAGGAACGGTTCGCCGCGGGCGAGTCCTTCGCGGAGGTCGCGACCTCGCTGGGCCTTCCCGACGGCGGATTCTGGCGGCAGTTCCCGCTGCCTGCGGAGGGCATTGCCGGCCTCGATCTGGCGGCGCCGTTCCGGGAGGCGATCGAAGGAGTGCCCGTCGGGCAGGCGGGTCCCCCGATCGAGCGCCCGACTTCGACGACGTGGCTCGCGGTGCTGTCGATCGATCGGCCCCCGGCCCTGAGTCTGTTCGATCCCATGGTGCAGCTCGCGCTGCGAGAGGGGCTGCGGGCGCAGCAGTTCGCGATCGAGCAGCGGCGCTACCTCGAGTCGCTGCGGCGACGTTGGGTGAGCGACGATCTCAACACGATGCGAGCCCGACTCGTCGCGATCGCCCTCGATCGCTACTACCGCTGAGGGCCGAACCCGGATCGGGCCGCTGGTCGTGCGACCCACCCGTGGATGACTGCCGGAGTCGCGAGAAGGCGTCTTGATCGCGTGCCGGCCTCGGCTTGCGCGATCTTCGATGGCCCGGACAGGTGGCGATCACAAGGTGCCGGTCCGGGGAGATATGGGGCCGCGTCCGACCGATGTCGATCTTGCGGAAACCCGGTCCCGAGCCGATACTGCCCGCCCCGCGGCGGGGATCCCGAGTGGTCCCAACGCCGCGCTGCTTCCACCACCTCGTTCCTCCACCGTTGCGGCCCCGGCCGGAAGGCTGAGGACGGGGCTCATCGTCCGTCCGGATGCCTCGTTGGATCGCAGTTCGCATCCGGTCGCCAACCGTCGCTCGTTCGCGGCTGGCCCGTCCCGAGTCCGGCTCGGATTCGTGCGGAGACCGCCCGAACTCTCCAACGCGGGTCTGCTGGAGTACGTCCCAGCGATCCCCAAGAAAGGACCATGCCCATGTCGTTCGATGCCGCCGTCCATGCGAAGGCCACCGAGCTCGACCTGAAGGCGATGAAGGCGTGTGCCGAGGCCGGCAGCGGACACCCGAGCACCGCACTCAGTCTGGGACACATCGTCACGGTTCTTCTCTACAACACCATGCGTTGGGTTCCCGAGGCCCCGCGATATCCGACCTCCGATCGACTGGTCCTCTCCGCCGGCCACGCCGTCCCGATCGTCTACGCCGCCGCCGCGGATCTTGGGATCGCCTTCGGGAAGGACCCCAACGCCCTGCGTCCGATGCAGGAGAGCGACCTGATGAGCCTCCGGGACGTGGCCTCGTCGATCGACGGCCACCCCAATCCCGCCGAGGGCTTCCCCTTCTTCGATGCGGCGACCGGCAGCCTGGGGCAGGGACTCTCGGTCGCGGCCGGCCTCGCTCTTGCGGCCCGCACCGACGGCATCGACAAGCGGATCTACTGCATCTGCGGCGACGGCGAGAGCCGCGAGGGCCAGGTCTGGGAGGCCGCCGACTTCGTCATCGAGCACCGGCTCGCGAACGTCCTGCCCATCTTCAACTGCAACAAGTTCGGCCAGTCCGACGCGGTCAGCGACCAGCAGTCGCCCGAGAAGATCGCCGCGAAGCTGCGGGCGTTCGGCTTCGAGGTGTTCGAGATCGACGGTCACGCCCCCACGGCGATCCGCGACGCGTTCGCAGAGTCCGCCAAGAAGGCGGGTGAGGGCGTCTGTTGCGCCGTCGTCGCCCGCACCGTCAAGGGCTGGGGCATCCCGATGCTGCAGACCGGCGGATGGCACGGCAAGCCGGTCGTCGGCGACAAGCTTCGCCAAGCCGAGGAGGAGCTGACCGCGACCCGCGTCGGTCTGACCTCGGCCCTCGCCGGCGACGAGCTTCGGATCTTCCCGCCCGACCAGTACGAGGCGCCGGCAGCGACCGCCATCGAGGTGCCGTCGTTGCCCGAGGCGATGAAGTCCTGGGACATGCTGAGCACCCTGCAGGCGGGCAAGCTCTCCTCGCGGAAGGCGTTCGGCCTGGCGCTGCGAGCCCTCGGCGGTGCGAATCCGTCGGTGTGGGCCCTCGATGCGGACGTCAAGAACAGCACCTTCGTCGAGTGGTTCGCCAACGATCGCGCGATGAGCGACCGCTTCGCCGAGTGCCGCATCGCCGAGCAGAACATGGTCTCGGTCGGCGTGGGTCTCTCCGCCGCCGGCAAGATTCCGTTCATGGCGAGCTTCGGGAAGTTCATCACCCGTGCCTACGACCAGATCGAGATGGGCCTGCTGTCGGGGGCGAACCTGAAGGTCGTCGGATCGCACGTGGGCATCACCCCCGCGGCGGACGGACCGAGCCAGATGGCCCTGCCCGACGTCAGCTGGTTTCGAAGTCTCTCGACGGTGAAGGACCATCGCGGAGCGCCGGGCTGCTACGTGCTGCAGCCCGCCGACGCCTACGCCGCCTACGCCCTGACCGTCGCCGCGGCCGAGCATCAGGGACTGTGCTACCTGCGAGTGGCCCGGCCGGAGGTCGAGTTCCTCTACGACGACGCGACCGCGTTCGAGCTCGGCTCCTTCCAGGTCCTGACCGAGGGTCGCGACCTGATGATCGTCTCGGCGGGCTACATGGTCCACGAGTGCAACAAGGCCCTCGAGCTGCTCGACAAGGCCGGAATCGATGCGACGTTGGTGGACCTGTACTCGCTGCCCTTCGACCGCGAGATGTTCCTCGACATCGCCAACGAGAACGGCGGCAACATCCTCACCGTCGAGGACAACTTCGGCGGCGGCATCGGGGCCGCGGTCTCGGAGGCGTGCACCGACAGCGGGGACGCGTTCACGCTGGTGCAGATGACCGTCGATCGGTTGCCCAAGTCCGCGCGAAGCGAGCAGGAGATCCTCGCCTACTGCGGGCTCGATGCGGCGTCGATCAGCGCGAAGGCCGCGCAGATCTGCGGCGTCGCGGTCTGAGCGGCTTGTCGGACCGGTCGGACCGGTCGGACATGTCGGACTGGTCGGACTGGCGCCTGGTGCGGACACGACCGATGCCTCGCTGCGCGAGGACGGCCGGCGATGCAGGCGGCAGTCAGAGCGCGTCGACGTCGATCATGCACGGCTCGGCCTCGCGGAAGGCGAAGCCGAGGCGCTCGTAGAACCCGCGGGCCGAATGCCGGGCGTCGAGCAGGACCCTCGGGAGACCCAGCCGCCGCGCCTCGTCGGCCACGCCTCGGAGCATCGCCCGGCCGAATCCGCGATCTCGATGCGCTTCGGACACCACCAGATCGTCGACCCGAAGATGCGGCCCTCGCGAGAGACCGTCGTCGGGACGGATGCCGGCGACGGCGACGACCTCGACTCGATCGTCGAGGCCGACGAGCAGGCGGTAGGCGGTCAAGGGCCTCATCGCGTCGATGCGACCACGCATCTCGGCGATCGAGACGTCGGGACGAAGTTCGTGCAGGATCTCGAGAGCCGAGCGCCACTCGCCCTCGTTCGCCGGCGCCCGCACCACCAGTCGCGGCCCGGTGGGTTCCCCGGTCGGTGAGGCGTCGCACGGCGAGAGGCTCATCCTCGGATGCTACCGGGCCACGGTTCACGCTCGTCGATGGAGGCGACCGATGACACGCCCCGTCGAGGCGTTGGTCTCGACGAATCGGAGCCCCTCCATGCAGACCACCCAGACCATCGGTCTTCTCCTGCTTCGACTGACCTTCGGCGGTCTGATGGCGCTCGGGCACGGATGGCCCAAGTTCATGCTGCTCCTCTCGAATCCAGAGGATCTCGCCTTCCCGGATCCACTCGGGATCGGAGCCAAGGGGAGTCTTGTCGGCGCGGTGGTCGGGGAGCTGGTCGCGGGCGCCCTGGTCGCCGTCGGACTGTTCACTCGCCCGGCGGCGACGGTGATCGTGGCGACCATGTTCGTCGCGGGCTTCGTGCACCACGCGGGGAGTCCGTGGTTCCTGCCCACCGAAGGAGCTCGCGAGCCCGCGCTGCTCTACATGCTGGGGGCGATCTGCATCGTGATCATGGGCCCGGGCCGCGCGTCGCTGGATCAGAAGTTCTTCGGCGAGAAGAAGCGACGGTTCTGATCGCGTCCGCGTCAGACGATCGCGCGGGCGCGAAGGCGTTCGATCGGCACCACGTCGAGGGTGCGTTCGTGGGTCGCGGCGAGGACGACGCCGGGGGCGCATCCCGCCTCGTCGGCCTCGAGCCAACGGGACGCGCAGAGGCACCAGCGGTCGCCGGGCTTCAGTCCCGGGAAGTTCCACTCGGGGTGCGGGGTGAGGAGATCGTTGCCCCTCGAGCGGGAGAACTCGAGGAACTCGGCGGTCATCATCGCGCACACGGTGTGGGTTCCGACGTCGTCGGGACCGGTGCGGCAGCAGCCGTCGCGGAAGAAGCCGGTGAGGGGGTCGCGAGAGCACTCGACAAGCGGTCCGCCGAGGACGTTGCGCTCGGGCTTCTCGGTCGGGGAGGCGTCTGCGGACTGGATCACGAGGGGAGGCTCCATGGGAGTGCGGGCGGACGCGGACGGGCATTCTCTTCGAAACGAACACGGACCCGGCCTCGGCCGGGTCCGTGCGGGATCGATCGTCGAAAGGACGTTCGGTCGATGCGGAATCAGTAGGACTTCCGCTTGGCGGGCTTCGCCGGGGCGTCGGCGGCCGAACCGGTCTCGGCACCGGGGATCATGACCTCGTCGATCACGTGGATCACGCCGTTGGCGGCATCGATGTCGACCGCCACCACGTCGGCACCGCCGACGGTGACGCGACCCTTCGCCGCCGCGACCGGCACGTTGCGGCCGAGCACCGTCGGAGCTTCGGAGAGCTCGACGACCTGATCGCTGTAGACCCGGCCCGGGACCACGTGGTAGGTGAGGATCTCGACCAGCTTCTTCTGGTTCTCAGGCTTCAGAAGGCTCTCGACCGTGCCCTTGGGGAGCTTCGCGAACGCCTCGTCGGTCGGGGCGAAGACCGTGAACGGGCCCTTCGAGGACAGGACGTCGACGAGACCGGCCGCCTTCACCGCCGCGAGCAGCGTGTTGAAGGTGCCCGCCTCGGTGGCGACCTGCGGGATGGTCTTGTCGGTCGGGATGATCACCTCGTCGATGACGTGGATCACGCCGTTGGAGCAGGCGATGTCGGTCTTGACGACCTGGGCCTGGTCGATGAAGACCTTCCCGCCGTCGACCTTCACCTTGGCCCGCGGTCCGGCGACGGTGCCGGCGTTCTTGATCTTCACGACGTCGCGAGCGAGGACCTTCCCGGGCACGACGTGGTAGGTGAGGATCTGCACGAGGCGGTCGCGGTTCTCCGGCTTGAGCAGGGTCTCGACGGTGCCCGCGGGGAGCTTGGCGAACGCCGCGTCGGTCGGCGCGAAGACGGTGAAGGGACCTTCGCCCTCGAGGACCGAGACGAGTTCGGCCGCCTGCAGCGCGGTGACGAGCGTGTTGAAGTCGCCCGCCGCGACCGCGGTCGCGGGAATCGACTTGATGCTGGAGATGCTCGGGGACTTCTGCTGGGCGGTCGGGGCCTGCTGGGAGGCGGGCACCGCGAGCAGCGCGCCGGCGAGCGCAGACGAAAGCACGGTGGACAGGATCATGGAGTACTCCTCTTGACTTGGGGTCGCTCGAGTTTGGACCGTCGGAAGCGACTTGAGCTCGCAACGGATCGGTCGTCGCTTCTGGAAACGGTCGCGACGGAGGATGCCGCCGCTGACCTCCCGCTTCGGGAGCGTCACATCGTGGATTCACGGACCACGCGTCCCTCGTGGCGATCGCGCGGAATTCGGAGCGCGTCCAGGATCCCGCCGCATCCTCGACGCGTGGTGTCGGCGTCTCGATCTACTTGTTGCGCCACGCCTTGTGGCAGGCGGTGCACCTGGTGTCGAGATCGGCGAGGACTGCAGAAGCCTCCTTCGCCCGACCTTCGCGAATCGCCGCCTCGAGGGCCGTCGATCGTTCGATGAACGCCTCGATCTGCCGCTCGTGGTCGTCACCGGGCGACGCACCCTCGCGAAGTCCCCGCATGCCGCGGAAGAGCTCGGTCAGGATGCCGGTCTCCGCGGCGGGCACGAGATCGGGGTGCTCCGCGGGGACCTTCCAGCCGGCGGCCTCGATGACGAAGAGGCGATCGAACACGCGATCGGCCTTCGCCATGCCTGCGGCAAGGTCGCCGACTTTCGCGACCGGCGCGAGTTCCAGCTCCTCGACCGCATCGATCTCGTCCGGATCGACCAGGCTTGCGCCGGTCACGGCGGCATAGAGGCCCGGGTAGCTCCTGGACGTCCCGAGGATCTCGAGGAGACGCAGGCCGGTGCGGGCGTCGCAACGTCCGAGCGAGACCTGTGCGTAGACCAGCGCCGCCGGACCACGGTGCTTGCCGTGATGGCAGTGCAGGTAGATGGGTCGTTCGAGATCGCGCACCGACCGCACGAGGCGCATCCGCTGCAGGGGATCGACGGTGTCGTAGCCGATCGGCAGGTGCACGTAGCGCATGCCGCGCTCGGAGGCCCACTCGTGCTTCGGGCGCGCGCCGTCGACGGAGATCACCGTGCGGATGCCGAGGTTCGCCAACGCGTCGAGTTCGGCCTCGGTCTCGGGGCCGGAGCCGCTGTAGAGGCCCGGCGCGATCTCGAAGACGTTGTGCAGAGTCGCAAGAGGCTCCTCGATCTTCCGCAACCCCTGTGGCCACGAATCGCGACCGTCGAGCACCACGATGCCGGGAACCGGCGGGCCGCAGGTGTCGGCGTCCCGTTCGGACGCGGGCGAGTCCTCGGCGCGCTGCGAGATCGGGGACACGTCGAGGCGTGGCGGCATCTCGTCCGCAGGCAGGACCATGCCCGCGATCGCCGCGGTGGACCAGCAGGCCATGGCGCCGCCGCACATGGCGCGGAACGCCAGCCGCGACAGGTCGGCGCGACGCGTCGGCGCGAGGGCGCCGAGACCGCCGATCTGGACCGCGATCGACGGAAGGTTCGCGAACCCGCAGAGGGCGTAGGTGGCGATCACGACGGAACGCGGCGACAGGCTGGAGTCGGCCTGCATCTCGGAGAGCCGGAGGTAGGCGACGAACTCGGTGGCGACGATCTGCGTCCCCAGCAGTTCCCCGACTCGGGACACGTCGTTCGAGGGTATGCCCAGCAACCACGCCACCGGCGAGAAGCAGAGTCCCAGCAGCGGCGCGATGCCCCACGGCCCAAGGTCGTGCTCGCCCCGCCATGCCGCGACAGGTGCCCATTCGCCCAGCGCCGCGATCGGCCAGTCCATCAGCGCGAGGATCGCCACGAAGGCGACGAGCATCGCCGCGACGTTGAGGGCGAGCTTCAAGCCGTCGCCGGCGCCGACGGCGACCGCATCGAGGACGTTGGCGCCGGGCTTGAGTTCCGCCGCCTCGACCTCGCTCTCCTCCACCGGTTCGGTCTCGGGCACGAGCAGCTTCGCCATCACGAACGCCGCAGGCGCCGACATCAGCGATGCGGTCAGCAGATGTCGAGCGAACTCGACCCGCCGGGCCTCGTCCTCGCCGCCGAGGAAGCTCACGTAGCCAGCCAGCACGCTGCCGGCGATCGTCGCGAAGCCGCCGGTCATGACGACCATCAGCTGGGATCGGGTCATCCGCGGCAGGTACGGCCGAACGCAGAGCGGCGCCTCGGTCTGCCCGACGAGCACGTTGCTCGCCGTCGAGAGCGCCTCGGTGCCGGTGACGCCGAGGGTTCGACGCAGGCACCATGCCATGCCCGAGACGATCACCGGCATCACCCGCAGCTGGTAGAGCACCGCCATCGTCGCCGCGAAGAAGACGATGACCGGCAGCACCCGAAAGGCGAAGACGAACCCCCACGGGCCGGAGGGGTCGCTGAGCGATCCGAACACGAAGCGACTGCCCTCGTCCGCGAAGGAGATCGCCTTGGCGACGACACCGGCGACGGCGTCGAAGGCGTCGGCGGTCACCGGCACCCGCAGCAGCAGCAGCGCAATGACCACCTGCAGCAGCATCCCGGTGACCACGATGCGCACCGGGACGCGACCTCGCGAGGACGAGAAGAGCCACGCGACCGCGACGAATGCCGCGATCGCGAGCAGGCCGTGGAATCGCGAGGGATCTCCGTCGGGCATGGGCGGCAATGTACGTCGGAGGGCCGCGGTTCAGGTGGGAGGCAAGAGTCGGCACGACCTCGTGGCCCATCCGGGACCCCGATCGATGTCGATCGCGATCAAAGGAGGATTCTGGACAGGCCGGTGATCACCACGATCGCGACGAGGTTCAGGACGAGACCGCAGCGGATCATCGCCGCCACCGGAACCCGGCCGGTCGAGAAGACCAGGGCGTTGGGTGGCGTGCCGACGGGCAGCATGAAGGCCAGGCTCGCCGCGACGGCCACGGTGAGCACCAGTTCCGCGGGGGCCATGGCGAGTGTGGCCGCAAGCGCGAGCAGCACCGGAATGACGGCGCTGGCCACGGCGGTGTTCGAAGTGATCTCGGTCAGGAAGACGACCGCCGCGACGACCGCTGCGACGACGAGCCAAGGCGGCAGCCCCTCGAGATCGGTGAACAGCGACCCGAGATATCCGTCGACGCCGTGGGCCTTCATCGCCACCGCCAGGCTGATGCCGCCGCCGAAGAGGATGAACACGCCCCACGGGAGACCGGCGAGGTCTCTCACCCCGAGCGTGGTGCATCCGGTGGAGGTTCGCAGCGGCACGCACAGCAGCAGCAGCGCCGCGATCGTGGCCACACCCCAGTCGCCGATCGAGGAGATCTCGCCGGGCCAGTAGGGCCTGCTCACCCAGGCCGCGACCGTCGCGAGAAACACGCCCAGGGTGAACCAGGCTTCCCGGGTCATCGGTTTCGCCGCCTCGAAGGTCGGTCCCTCGTCGGTATCGAGCACCAGATCCCGCAGCGGCTGCAGAACGGAGGTCAGGAGAAGCCACATCGTCGGGAGCATGATCGCGACGACCGGCGCGCCGAAGCGCATCCATCCCAGGAACGAGATCGGCTCGCCGGTGCGCTCGCTGAGGAGCTTCGCACCGATCGCGTTCGGCGGGCTGCCCACGATGGTCAGGCATCCTCCGATGTTGGCCGCGTAGGCGACGGCGAGCAGCAGACAGACGGTGAAGCGGCGGACGAGCCGATCGCGCTCCGGGCCCGGCGCGGCGTGGCGTTCGACGTAGGCGACGGCGCCGGCCGCGAGCGGCAGCACGATCGCGACGGTTGCGGTGTTGGAGACGACCGCCGAGAGCGCCGCGGTGACCACGACGAACGCCCCGACGATCGCGGCGGGTCGGCGACCGGCGACCGAGAGGATCGCCGTCGCGAAGCGTCGACCGAGCCCATGTCGGTCGATCGCAGTGGCGAGCAGACAGCCACCGGCGAAGAGGAAGATCACGTCCGAGGCATACGGCGCGGCCGCGTCGGAGAACCGGCCGACCCCGAAGACCGGCAGCAGGGCGACCGGCAGGAGGGCGGTGACCGCGATGGGCACCGCCTGGAACAGCCACCAGATCGCCATCCACGCCATGAGCCCGAGCACCACACCGCCCTCGTGCGAAAGGGCGAACGTCTCGGCGGTGGCGCTCGGTTCGGGCAAGGTCGTCGCCACGGCGATGGCTGCCGTCGGTCCGGCGAACAAGGCCGGTCCACGAATGCTCCAACGGGGCGATGGTTCCTCGACGAGGTTCGCGGAGTGGGTCTGGTCGGAGGGTGCAGACATGCGTGGGGACACGATCAACGCGGATCGCGGTTTCCGGATGATGCCCACTCGGAGACGGCTTGCATGGATTTCGACGCAAGTTGTGCGCCGCCCGCTGCCGATTCGCCAATGGGGAGAGTTGTTCCGGGGCTGCCAGGCACCCCATGAGACCCCTCGTCTCCATCTTGATCGGCTATCTGGTCCTCGTGACGACGGCGCTTCTGACGCTGGCGGCGACGATCGGATTCCTCGGGACCGAGACCCTGCTCGTGCCGGGGGCGTGGCGTTTCTCCCTGTGGTTCGCGGTGGTCGGCCCCTTCATTCTGGTGGTGCCCGCGATCCTCTCGGGGTACACGGCGGCCAAGGTCGCCGGGCAGTTCCGCTCCGCCTTGATTCTCGCGGTGTTCGTCACGGTGTTCGGACTCGTCGCGGGCTCGACGAGCATTCGAAAGTCCGAGGACTACGACGATCGGCGCTGGACCCCGAAGTTCACCGAGATGATCCGACGGGTCCGCGAGCCTCTGCCGGCCATGGTGGCCGGGAGCTTCGTGATGGGAGGCGGAGTGGCGGTCGGTGGTGCCTTGGCGGTCGTGGGATTCGGCGGCGTTCGGGCGAAGTCCGCAGGCCCGCGGGTGATCCACGACGATCCTCGGTCCGTTCGTCGCCGATGACCGGACGTCCCGAACCAGCCGAATCCTGAGACACTCCCGGCCGGGATGACCCGCGAGCACGGACGAGATTCGCCGCCGCCGATTCGGATCGCCATGTGGTCCGGACCGAGGAATCTCTCGACGGCGCTCATGCGTTCCTTCGGCAACCGACGGGACACCGCGGTCGAGGACGAGCCGCTCTATGCGAGCTACCTCGCCGCAACGGGGCTCGACCATCCCGGTCGGGAAGACGTGATTGCGGCGCAGGATCCGGACGCCGCGACCGTGATTCGCAGACTCGTCGGTCCCGTGCCCGACGGACGCCGCATCTGGTACCAGAAGCACATGAGCCATCACCTTCGCGAGGGTCTCGAGGACCTCGTGTCGGGGTGGCTCGACCGGTTGCGTCACGCGTTCCTGGTGCGCGATCCCGCGCGGGTGATCGTGTCCTTCTCGAAGGTCGTCGCGTCTCCCACTCCGGAGGACCTCGGTCTGCCGCAGCAGCTTCGTCTGCTCGAGCGTCTGCGGTCGCAGGGTCTCGATCCACCGGTGGTCGATGCCGCCGACATTCGTCGGGATCCGCGTCGCGCGTTGTCGGAACTCTGCCGGCGCCTCGGCATTCCCTTCGACGAGGCGATGCTTGCCTGGCCGCCGGGTCCGCGCGAGAGCGATGGCGTCTGGGCGAGGCACTGGTACGCCTCGGTCGAACGGTCGACCGGGTTTGCGGGGCCCGAGGAGGGGCCTCCGCCGAAGGTTCCCCAGGCGCTACGGGGCGTGCTGGCCGAGTGCCAGGCACTCCACAGGGCGATGCTCGCGGAGTGAGGTCCAGGGCGAGTCCGCTGGAACCTGTCAGACTGCCGACATGCTGCAACGCTTCGATCCCCGAAACGCGGACCTCATCGTCAACATCGACGGCCGACTTGTTCACCGCGACGAGGCCGGCATCTCGCCCTTCGACAGCGCCGTGCAGGGCGGCGACGCGGTGTGGGAGGGCCTTCGAGTCTACGACGGCAGGATCTTCCGACTGAAGGAGCATCTCGCGCGGCTCCGATCGTCGGCGAAGGCCCTCGCGTTCGCGGAGATTCCCGACGACGAGGCGATCGTCGCCGAGATTCGCCGCACGCTCGAGGCGAACTCGATGCGGGACGGAGTGCACATTCGACTGACGCTCACCCGCGGGGTGAAGGTGACTTCGGGCATGGATCCGCGCCTCAACCAGTCCGGACCGACGTTGATCGTGCTGGCGGAGTTCAAGGCGCCGGTCTACGGCCGCAGCGGGTTGTCGCTGGCGACGAGCAGCGTGCGACGCTTCCCGCCGGATTGCCTCGATCCCAAGATCCACCATTGCAACCTGATCCAGTCGATCCTCGCCAAGATCGAGGCCAACGCCGCCGGCGCCGACGACGCCCTGATGCTCGACCGGCAGGGCTTCGTCGCCGAGACCAACGCCACGCACGTCTTCATCGTGACCGGCGGGAAGGTCGAGACCAGTCGCGATGTCGCGTGCCCCGAGGGGATCACGCGAAGCGTCGTGCTCGAGCTCTGCCGTCGCGAGGGGATCCCCCACGCCGAGCGCGATCTCACCCAGACCGAGATCTACCGAGCCGACGAGATGTTCTGCACCGGCACGATGGGCGAACTCGCCGCGGTCACGACCGTCGACGGGCGGACGATCGGCGACGGCGCGGTCGGTCCGATGACCGAGCGATTGTCGGACCTGTTCTCGAAGCTCACCGCCGTCGAAGGCGAGCGGGTCGTCGAGTGAGCCCGAACGGACTCGTTCAACCCTCCGGCAACAGGCGTCCGGTCATCCGCGCCTCGAGCGGAAACGCCTCGAGGTACTCGCGCAGGCCATCGAGCGTGACCGCCTCGATCCGGGCGAGCTCGTCCTCGAGCGTCGAGTACTCGCGGCCGACGGTCCAGTTGGCGCCGAGGCGGTGCATGCGTCCGGAGGGGCTCTCTCCGGCGAGGGTGACCGCGGTCGCGACCTTCGCCCGGCTCCTGAGAAGGTCCTCCTCGTCGAGGCTCTCCGCGAAGCGGGCGAACTCCCTGCGGATGATCGACTCGACCTCGTCGTTGGCCTCGGGTTCGCAGACCCAGTGGACGCTCATCTCCCCGACGCCGTCGTGGGGATCGAAGGACGCGTCGGCCTGCTCGGCGAGACCGGTCTCGACAAGGGACCAGAAGAGCCGCGAGCCCTCGTGGTCCCCGAGGATCTGCGCGACCAGCGAGGCCTCGTAGCGACGCGGATCGAGACGATCCACGGCGGGCATCTGCATGACGCCGTAGGCGGCGGAGAGACCCGGCCGACGCAGGGTGAAGTCGCCCGCACCCAGATCGAGAGGGGGGTGTTCGCGAACGGCGCCGGACGGAGACCACGACGCACAGGTCTCGCCGACCTTCTCCCGCAGCGCCGCGAAGTCGATGTTGCCGGCGGCGGCGATCGCGACCGAGTCGCTGGCGTAGCGATTTCCGAAGTACTGCTTCATCGTCTCGACGGGCAGTTTCGAGATCGTCTCGGTCGTACCGAGCACACGAAAGCCGAGCGGGTGGTTCCTGAAGTAACGCTCTCCCGCCTCCTCCATCAGCACCCAGAAGGGCTGGTCGGCGTACATCGCGATCTCTTCGAGGATGACGCCTCGCTCCTCCTCGAAGTCCGCGTCACGCAGCGCCGGCCGAAGGATGTCCGCGAGGACCTCGGTGCCTTGCAGGATCGACTCCGGCAGGCCCGAGGCGTAGTAGACGGTCATCTCGTGGCTCGTGAAGGCGTTGTGCTCGAGGCCCAGGTCGTCGAGTTCTGCGCTCACCTCGACGGGTCCGCGGGTCTCGCTGCCCTTGAACACCATGTGTTCGAGGAAGTGGCTGACGCCCATCTCCTCGGGCCGCTCGTCGCGGGTTCCGGTCCGGACGAAGAACCCGACGGCCGCGGTCGCGGCGGCGGGATCGGTCTCGGCGAGGACGGTCAGGCCGTTGGGAAGGACGTCGTGGTGGTATTGGATCGCCATGGAAGGCGGGATGCTACGAGCGATGGCGACGGAGGGGCGCTGCGATCGTCGGACGGCGCCGGCAGCCGACCGCCCTCGCGGAGCGAGGCCTCGACTCCTGCTCCGCACCAGGCGCCAGCACGAAGTGCGACGCGGCCTCAGTCCGACCCATCGGACATGTCCGACTCTGTCTGACTCGAACGTCTGCCGCGGAGTCGGCAGGCGTCCGCAACAAGCTGGCGTCGTCCACCGTCCTCGTCCTTACCGCCGCTCCCGTCCCGCTCGGCTCGCTCACTTCGCGCGCCGTCTGCCTCGAAGGCCGGCGGCACCTGCGACGAGCGCTGCGAGACCGGCGCCGCCGGGGACGGCTGCCGCCCCCGGGATGGTGATGCTCTGGCCCGCCACGGACTCGTACGCCCAGCCATGAATCGTCATCGAGAACGTGCTCGGCACGGTGATGCCGGTCCGACCGACCTCGACGTCGAAGTAGCCGTAGTAGAAGCCGCCCGTTGCGCCGATCCTGAACGGCAGGAACCCGCGGACGGAATCCGGGCCCGTTCCGGCCGCGAGCGACCACGCCTGCAGTCCGAGCGGCGACCAGGGGCCGTTCGGGGACCTGGTACTGAACGCGATGGCCGTGCCGATGGCCGTGCCGTTGTTCGACAACCAGTTGCCACCGGGCGGGTTTGGTCCGATCACGGAGCCTCCGCCAAGACGGCTTCTGCCGATTCGGTTGCTGCCTCCCAACGCACCGGCATACGCCAGTCGACCCCCCGCCCACTGTCTCATGCTGAAGCGAAACCCACCGTTGAGCAGCGCGGTCCCGAAAGCGGTGTTGTTGAGAGTGCCGTTGACCGATGCGACCACACCGGTCCACCCAGACCAGCCGACCGACGACGAGGTCACCACCGAAGCGACGGCCGCTCCTCCGCTGCCAAGGCCGGCGAACGCAGCCGCGGCGCCGTAGCGAGTGAGGCGGGCGGATCGGGTCGGTTCAACGGTGGGGGAGGCATGCGGCCTCGAGTCGCTGGTCATGATGGGCAAACTCCGTGGATCGGCACGATTTCTCCCAGTGGGTCGAGGTCGTCCGACGGACGCCGCCCATCCAGCGGGGAACCTGGTGTCTGTCGGAGAGGAGACCACGGATTGGAGGACCGCGACGCCGGGAACCTCCAGATGGTTGAGAATCGTGTCTGGGCTCCAAGAAACAGGGTTGGATCTGGCGGACGGGTCCCGGCTACCCTTGCCGCTTCCATCGGTTTCCCGTCATGAACACGCCCGACCCCGCTCCTGCACCCAACTCGCCGCTGGCCCGAACCCTCGCCCGGCACCCGCGGCCGCTCGGCGGAGACACCGCCCGCAACCTCGGGGACGCCGCGGTCAGCCTGACGGGGTTCGTGATCAACAACATCGAGAAGGAGGCCCAGACCCTTCGCATCGGAAAGAAGCCCGACTGGCTTCGGGCTCGCATGCCCGGGGGCGAGGGCTTCCGGAAGATGAAGTCGATCATCGACGAGCATCGCCTGCACACCGTCTGCGAAGAGGCGAGCTGCCCGAACATCGGCGAGTGCTGGGCCCGCGGCGCGGCGACGATCATGATCCTCGGCGACACCTGCACCCGCAGCTGCGGCTTCTGCAACGTGAAGACCGGTCGGCCGCCCGAACTCGACACCGACGAGCCCCGCCGTGTCGCGGAGAGCCTCAAGCTGGTCGGCCTCAAGCACGTGGTCATCACCTCGGTCAACCGCGACGAACTTCCCGACGGCGGCGCCGCGATCTGGGCCGAGACGATCGAGCGGGTCCACGAGGCGTGCCCCGACATGTCGGTCGAGGTGCTCGTGGGCGACTTCATGGGCGACGAGAAGGCCCTGCAGAAGGTGATCGACGCCCGGCCGGAGATCCTCGCCCACAACATGGAGTCGGTGCGTCGCATGCACCCCGTGGTCCGGCCGCAGGCCCGCTACGAGCGGAGCCTCCGGGTGCTTTCACAGATCAAGGCGGGCGGCCTCGTGACCAAGACCGGCATCATGGCCGGCATCGGCGAGCGCGAGGAGGAGGTCCACGAACTGCTCGAGGACGTCCGCCGCGAGAGCGACGCGGACATCATGACGATCGGGCAGTACCTGCAGCCGACCCGCAACCACCTGCCGATCGCCCGCTGGGTCCATCCCGACGAGTTCGAGCGGTACCGCGTGTCGGGTCTCGAGAAGGGATTCAAGGTGGTCGAGAGCGGTCCACTGGTGCGATCGAGCTATCACGCCGACGAGCAGGCGGCTCGCCTTGCCGGACCGCGTGGCGACACCGCACGGGCGATGGACGGCCTCATCCGGGACGCTCGACGACGGGATCGAGGCGCTGCGGACTGAAATGCCGATTCGATCGGTGGGGTGAACACCGCAACGGGAGAGCCTGCGGCCGCGGTTGGAGTGAACTGGTTGGGGTGAATACGAGCCGATCGGGGGCTTGCCCGGACTCGAAACAGTCGTAGTCTTCAGGACCGTTCGGGGCGAAGCACGGACTTCGACAGTCGATCGCCCATGACCTTCGTGTTCATTTCGGAGTACCCACCATGACCCGCCTTCTTTCGATGTGTGCAGGCGCCGGAGTTCTGATGCTCGTTTCGGCGGGAGCCCCGACCGCGTCCGCCATCGGTCCCGCGACGGTGGCCTCGACGGCCGCCTGCACCGGCGACCTCAACGGCGACGGCAAGGTCGACGGCGCCGACCTCGGCATCCTGCTCGCCAACTGGGGCAAGCCCGGAGCCACCGACCTCGATGGCAACGGCACCACCGACGGCGCCGATCAGGCCATCTTGATGGGTGCCTGGGGACCTTGTCCGACCGAGATTCCCTGAGCGTCCGAGAACGGACGAGGGCGGGTCGGGCGCGCGGCGTAGGTCGCGTTTCGGCCGCTTTGACCGCGGTGCATCGGACGGTGATCCGATCCACCGATTATGCGCCCCGTTTCCGAGACATCGGTCCCGACCCGTACGGTTCAACTGCATCGGGATTTCAACGATCGCCTGCCGCCCGCGCGGCAGGTGTTCTATGTGGCGCCGGACGATCCTTGGGCGCGATGGACCAACAGCGGTATCAGCGCTCGTCTGACCAGAGGACTCCTCGATCGGAATCTGCTCGCCGGTGCGATCTCCCGAAACGCCCGCTTCGCCATGAACCTCCTGTCGCCTCCGCCAACCTCGCGTTGGCGAAGGAAGTTGATGGACTCGCCGCTGTTTCGGCGCGGCTCCCACTGGCGGAACGAAGGGCAGGGCGCGATCGGTCGGCGCCTTCGTCGACTTCCCGAAGGCGCGAGCGTGCTCTACCACTACGTCTATCCCGAGCACGACGACACCCTCCCGATCCGCCGGTTTCTGCTGCAGGACCTCGCGGCGGGCCAGGCTCATGAACGCGCCGCCTTCGGCCACACCGATCCATCTCGGCGCGAGGCGGACATGGAACGGCAGCGAACCCAGAACCTCGCCGCCGACGGGACCATCTCGTTCGGCAACTTCGTGGGCGAGGCGTTCGAGGCCGACTACGGCATTCCCCGAAGCCGCGTGACCGCGATCGGCTGCGGCCCGATCCTTCGGCCGAGCGGACTTCCCCAGACCGATCTCGCCCGCTACCGCCGGCGTCGCCTGCTGTTCGTGGGCCGCGACTGGGAACGCAAGGGCGGTCCGCTCCTGCTCGAGGCGTTCTCGTTGCTTCGGGACGTCTTCCCCGACGCGACGCTCACGGTGGTGGGCGTGCGCGATCGCGAGATCGATGCCCCGGGCGTGCGGCAGATTCCCTTCGCGACCGGACGAGACCTCGAGCGTCTGTTCCTCGAGGCGTCGGCGTTCTGCATGCCGTCGGAATGCGAGACGTGGGGGCTGGTCTACAGCGAGGCGGCGCACCTTGCGACGCCGATCGTGGGCTTCCGCGAGTGGGCGCTGCCGGACATCGTCCTCGACGGCATCACCGGCCTCATCGCCGAGGAGCGCAGCGCCGCCGGCCTCGCCGCGTCGCTGATCGAGGCGTTCGAGGATCCCGAGCAGCTGCAGTCGATGGGCCAAGCCGCGCTCGTCTACGCCCGCGAGAGCCTCGACTGGCCCGTGGTGCTCGATCGTCTGCAGGCGGCGATGCTGCCGGAGACCTGGAGCGGCGACACGCCGCTGCCGCTCGGCGCAGTGCCTGCAGCGCTCGAGACCGCACCGGTGCTTCCGAGCCGTCGGGCCGCTTGAGGCGGCACCGAGCTCGTGCGACGGATCCGCGAGGCCGTGTGCCGCGGACCGCGTTCGACGCGGGTTCGCAGGTGGGTGCCGCTCATGGTGTCGGCACGCGGCTCGAAGGCGAATGTCGGGGAGGAGTCGAGGACGGGCTCGCGCCCACGCGTGGCCCGGGCGAGAGTTCGCGAGCTTCCGAAGTCTCCGGCGACGGCGATCCGCCCCGATGGCTACGGTTCCGCCATAATCGGTCGGTGCCGGTGTTCGTCGATCGGAGGCGACGCCCGGCACCCCGACCCGTTCCTCGCCTGGAGTCAGACATGTCCCGACCCGTTCTTCGCCGCCCGATGCTGGTCGCCCTCGCGATCGCACTGCCCGCGGCCGCCCTCGCCCTCGCGCCTCGATCCTCGGCACCTTCGGTCTCGCCGATCCCGGAGAAGGCCGTCGGCACCTACAAGATCGACCGTGTGCACTCGAGTTGCCAGTTCAGGGTCGAGCATCTCGCCGCGAGCCGGTTCTGGGGCCGCTTCGACGACGTGCTGGGCACCATGACCGTCTCTCCGGGTTCGCTCGAGTTCGACGTCCGGATCCCGATCGGCAGCGTCCACTCCGGCGACGGCAAGCTCGACAATCATCTCAAGGGCCCGGACTTCTTCAACATGAAGGAGTTCCCGGAGATGACCTTCAAGAGCACCAACGCGACGCCCGTCGAAGGCAACATCTGGAAGGTCGAAGGCGAGATCACGTTGCTCGGCGTCACCAAGCCGATCACCGCGATGGTCGAGTGGATCGGGTACTCCGAGCCCTACGGCAAGCGGCTGATCGGCTTCGAGGCACGGTTCACGGTCACCCGGAGCGACTTCGGCATGTCCTACCAGGTCGACGAGGGTGGTCTGGGCGACGACGTCGAGATCATCGTCGGCCTGGAAGGTCTCGCGTCCTAGACCTGCCCGCACTTGGCACGAAGGACATCGACGAGGTCCTTCGCCTCATGGCCGGTTGAACGTTCGGAGTCGCCGAGATGAGTCCTGCAGAAGCCGTGCTCGAGGGCGTGCTCTTGCCGATGGCGGCGGGTCTGCTGCCGCTTGCGATCGGCATGCGTCTCTGGCGCCGAGAGAGTCCCCGGAATCCCAGCGGATGGGGCTTGGCGGTTGCGGCGGCCATCACCTTCGCGTTCGCGCTGTGGGCGCAGGAGGGCGACAAGCTCTGGGAGTTGCGTCAGAAGTGGCAGTGGCTCTGGGTGGTCGGCGGGGCCGCGGCGGGGGTGGCGGTCGCGACCTCGCTGCTCCGGCACTTCGCACCGAGACTGCCCGCGGCGATCGTCGGAACGCTGCTTGCACTGCTCTGCGGCATCGCGACGGTCCTGATGCTGAGGCCACCTGGCTTCGACGAGACCGCCGATCGTGCGGTCGTGCTGCTGGTGGTCGCTGGGTCGGCCTGGTGCCTGACGTGGCCGAGCGTGCGTCGATCGGACGACGACGACCCCGCCTTGCCGGGAGCCGGGTGGGCCGATGGGGTCGCGTTCTGGTTGGCCGGGTCGGGACTCTCGGGCGTCGTGCTCGTCTCGGGGTTCGCGAAGCTGGCCATTCCGCTCGGTGCGATGGCGGCACTGTCGATGGCCGCGGGAGTGCTGGCGATCCGCGGACGACGCGATCTCGGCTTTGCGGGTCTCGCGACGCTCTCGACGGTGCTGGCAAGCGCCGCCATCGTCGGATGGGCCTACGACCTGGTCGGCATTCCCGGTTGGAGCTTCCTCGCCCTGGCGGTGGCGCCGGTGGCGATGCGGACTCCGCTGCCGCGACGATTCCGATTCCGTTCACTGCTACGCCTCGCCATCGTGCTGGCGGTCGTGGGCGTCGCCTCGGGGACCGCGGTCGTCGAGAGTGGCGTGTTCGACTCCGGCGACGGAGACGACGGCTCGGAGTACGACTACGACTACGGGTACTGACGACCCGGTCGACTCTTGAAGGTCGACGACCGTTGCCCGCCGGGGTCGCCGAGCGCCGCGTCGGCTGGATCCGGAGCCGCCCGTCCGCCGAATCCGCGATCGGCCACGTTCGAGTACCCACCCGCGGCACCGGAAGCCGCCTCGCCGCGTTCATCACCGTCCTTCACGGAGACCGACATGATCAGACCGAACACTCGCAATGGACTTCTCCTCGCCCTGGCCGTCGCGATGCCTGCTGCGGCGCTGGCTCTTGCGCCGCGACAAGCCGGCTCGGAAGTGCCGATCACCGCCACTGAAGCATCGGGTGCCTACACCGTCGACGGCGTCCACTCCAACGCCCACTTCAAGGTCCAGCATCTCGGAGCAGGCATGTTCTGGGGCCGTTTCGACGACGTGAAGGGATCGATGAACTACACGCCGGGTCCCACCGGGACGCTCGACTTCGACATCCAGATCCCCATCGCGGGCGTTCACAGCGGCAACGACAACCTCGACAAGCATCTGTTGAGCCCGGACTTCTTCAACGCGACGGAGTTTCCGGAGATGGCCTTCAAGAGCACCAAGGCGAGCCCCGCAGGCAACGGCATGTGGAAGGTCGACGGCGACCTGACGCTGCTCGGCACGACGAAGCCCGTCTCCGCGATGGTCGAGTTCACCGGGGCCGCGGACAAGGGTCGTGGCATGCGGATCGGCTTCGAGGCGGCCTTCACGATCAAGCGCAGCGAGTTCGGGATGAGCTACGGCGTCGAGAGCGGATCGCTCGGCGACAAGGTCGTAGTGGTGGTCGGCCTCGAGGGCGTCAAGGCGAAGGCCGGCTCCTGAGTCCGCACGGCGGTCCCCCGACGAATGGGGAGAGGGCGCCTCGGCGTCCTCTCCCTTCCTTCTGCGCGAAGCCGCCTTCCCGGACACGTTCGGAGTCGACTACCGTCCTCCCCATGAAGGCCGGCGAGTCGGGCACGATCGAGATCCGCGTTCGTTATGCCGAGTGCGATCCCATGGGCGTCGCACACCACTCCGCGTATGCGCCGTGGTTCGAGATGGGCCGGACGGAGCTGCTTCGATCCTCCGGCGGCAACTACCGCGATCTCGAGGCGGCGGGCGTGCTGCTTGCGGTCGTCAAGCTGTCGATCCGCTACAAGCGACCGGCCCGCTACGACGACCTGCTTGCGCTCGAGACCCGCGTCGCGAGCCTCGGGCACGTCAAGATCGAGCACGAGTACGAGCTTCGTCTCGGCGACGAGGTGCTTGCGACCGCGGAGACCACGCTCGCATGCATCGATCGGGAGGGTCGGGCCCGGCCGCTGCCGGCAAGTCTGACGAACCCGTCGGATTGAGGTCGGCTTCGCCCCGGAGCGAAGGACCCCACCAACGACGCCGAAGACGACCTCAGCGGGCCGTCGCCTCGGCCCGCACCTCGCGGAGCACCGTCACCTTGATCTCGCCGGGGAAGGTCATCTCCTCCTCGACCCGCTTGGCGATCGCGGTGGCGATCGCGAAGGTCTGGACGTCGTCGGCCTTCTTCGCATCGACGATGACCCGCACCTCGCGGCCCGCCTGGATCGCATGGGCCTCGTCGACGAACGGTTGCTCCATGGCGATGCCTTCGAGCTGCTCGAGGCGCTTGATGTAGAGCTCCATCGACTCGCGGCGGGCTCCCGGCCGGGCGCCGGAGACCGCGTCGGCGGCCATCACGATCGGCGTGTACGGCGTCGTCGCGGCGATGTCGCCGTGGTGGCCTCCGATGGCGTTGAGCACCGCTTCGGACTTCTCGCCGTGCTTGCGGGCGAACTCCATGCCGATCGCCGGATGGCCGCCCTCCATCTCGTGGTCCATCGCCTTGCCGATGTCGTGGAGGAAGCCGCAGCGCCGCGCAATCTGTCCGTCGAGACCGAGCTGGTCGGCGATGATCTGACTGAGATACGCCACCTCCATCGAGTGGCGAAGCACGTTCTGTCCGTAGCTCGTGCGGAAGTGGAGCTTGCCCATCGCCTCGACGATCTTGGGATTCAGGCCGCGGATGTTGGCCTCGAGCACCGCCTCGTTGCCGTGCTTGACGATCCGCTCGGAGATGTCGCGCCTGGTCTGCTCGACGATCTCCTCGATGCGGGAGGGATGCACCCGGCCGTCGGCCACGAGCTTCTGGAGACTCTCCGCGGCGATCGCCTGACGAACGCGGTCGAAGCAGGAGACGCTGATCACGCCGGGCGTGTCGTCGACGAGGATGTCCGCGCCCGTGGCCTTCTCGATCGCTCGAATGTTGCGTCCTTCGCGGCCGATGATCCGGCCCTTCATGTCGTCGGAGGGGATCTTGATCGAGCGGACGGTGCTGTCGGCGACGTGCTCGGCGGCGAAGCGCTGGATCGCCTGCAGGGTGATCTCGCGGGATCGCTCGAGGGCCTTCTGCTCGGCCTCCTCGATGACCTCGCGGGTCAGGGCGGCGGCGTCGTGCTCGGCCTCGACCCGCACTTCGGCCATGAACGCCTCGCGAGCCTCCTCGGTCGTCATCTTCGCGACCTCGGACAGGCGCCGTGAGAGATCGTCCCGCAGGCCGTCGATGGCGGACTCCCGCTCGTCGAGCCCTCGATCGCGGTTGTCGAGTTCCCGCGCACGCGCGTCGAGTCCCTGTTCCCGCACGCCGAGGTCCTCCATCTTCCGATCGAGGTTGTCCTCGCGCTTGGCGAGACGGTTCTGGCTCTGCTTGATCTCCGCAAGGGTCTCCGCCACCTCCTTGTCGAAGGCGTCCCGGCGTTCGGCGGCCTTGCGCTCGGCCTCGAGCGCCGCCGACTTGGTCAGGGAGTCCGCTTCGGCGCGAGCGTCGCGGACGATTCGCTCGGCATCGGCGGCGGCCTGTCGTCGCCGGGGCGCGAGGATGGCGGCGGCGATGGCGGCGCCCACCAGCAGGGCGACGAGTCCGGTGACGACGAGTTCGATGGGGGGCACGTCAAACCTCCTCGCAAGGCCCAGCCGGCGTGCGGCTGAGCGATCGATTCACGAACGCGTGGAGAAGCGCGTTCGCCGAGCGAAGGAGGTTCGGACCGATCAGCGAATCAGGCGTGTGGTTCGGACGGGGCGGATCCCCTCCGATCCGGGACTCCGGGCGTCGGCGAGACTCGAGACTCGAACGACGACGGCCCATCCCCATCCGATCCGATGTTCGCGGAGGAGCGGTTCGGATCGTGCAAGGAGATGCGGTTCATGGGATTGGAAACTCAAGACACGCGCTGCAATCGAAAGAAATCTATCTCCGAGCCCGATGCCGACTTCCGCGTTCGTACGAGCGCGTGGCCATGTGGCAGGTCTCGGGGCCGCGAGATGCGGCGATATCGGTGATCGGCCCGCTCCTTCGGCGGGCAGTCCGTCAAGCCCGACCTCCGGGTCGGGTGAAGCATCGGTAGTATTGCCGCTGCGGGGTGCCTGTCAAGGATTCACGCGACCTGCCGGGAGCCACCTGGACTGTCGCAAGCTTCTTTCCAGAAGGCATTTGCATCACGCATCGTGGACTCCGCCGACATGCCCGCTGCGCTTGATCGACTGCTTCGCCTCCTGCCGCTCAACCCGGTGGCGATTCGTCTGGTCGAGGGGGGAAGCCGCCGCCTGAGGCACCTCTACCTGCGGTCGGGATACCTCGCCGCCATGATGGTGCTTCTGCTCCTGGCCCTTCTGGGTCCCAGCACCTCCCTGCGAGAACTCGCCCAGCGGGCCGCGTCGGCGTTCACGCTGGTGAGCTTCGGCCAGGTGGCGCTGATCTGCCTGTTGACCCCGATCTTCATGGCCGGGGCCATCGCTCAGGAGGCCAGTCCCCGCACCTGGGACATCCTGCTGACGACGCCCCTGCGGCCGCTGCAGATCGTGCTGGGCAACCTGTTCGGACGCCTGTTCTTCGTCCTGGCGCTGCTCGTCTCGACGCTGCCGCTCTTCGTCTTCACGCAGGCCTTCGGCGGCGTGCCCGGTGCAAGCATCGCCGCGAGCTACGCGATCGCCGCCGTCAGCGCCCTCGCGGTCGCTGCGGTTGCGGTCACCCTGGCGGTCACTCGAACCGCCGGCCGGCGGGCGGTGCTGGTCTTCTACGTCACGGTGATGATGGTCCTCGCCCTGACCTACGCGGGCGATCTCTGGCTTCGGCAGCCGGTGGCGGTTGGCAGCACGACCATGCGGACCACGGTCCTGACACCGCTCAACCCGTTCCTCGCGCTCGAGGCGGAGCTGCTGAGCAACCGCTACGAGGCCTGGGATCCCGCGACCGCCCCCGGTGGACTGCTGGGAAGGCTGTGGCTGGGTTCTCCGACCGCCTGCTTCATCTGGCTCGGCGTCCTCTCGAGCACGGCGTTGGCGATCTTCGGATCGCTGCGGGTTCGGGCCATCGGGGAGCGACCGCTGCGATCGCGGCGACGCGGCAGCTGGCTGGGTCGGCCGGTCGAGGCGCTGCGGAGCCGACGTCGGATCGGGGCCAACCCCGTCGCCTGGCGTGAGCGGACGTTGCGGGGCCTGACCGTGGGGGGGCTCTTCGGTCGATTCGCCTTCGCGCTGGTGGGGATCGCCGCGGCGTTGCTGCTTCTGCTGCTGCACCGACAGGGAACCATCGACACGTACGGACTGCGCCTGGCGCTGGTGGCCGCGGTGGGAGCGGAGGTGTTCGTGATCGTGTTGACCGCCCTGAATCTGGCCGCGACCTCGGTGAGTCGGGAGCGGGAGGACGGAAGTCTCGACATCATCCTGACGACGCCGATCCAACCCGGACCCTATCTCGCGGGCAAGTTGCAGGGGCTGGTGCAGATCCTGCTACCGATGATGCTCGTTCCCGTGGCGACGCTGGGACTCGCGTCGCTCTACGTGGCCACGGGCGGCTTCGGCGGCGATGTCGAGGTCACCGTCAGCGACGCGGTCGGAGTCGGTGCGGTGACGGTTCCCCTGGTGCTGCCCGAGGCGGCGCTCGAACTGGCGGTGGTGCTGACGGGCTTCGTCGGCTTCGCGGTGATGGTCGGCCTGCAGTGGTCGATCAAGAGTCGCGGGAGCATCGGTGCGGTCGTCGGTGCGGTCGGGATCCTGATCGTGATCGCCGGCGTGCTTGGGCTCTGCGGGGCGGGGGCCGGTCGCAGCATTCCCGTCGTCGGTGCGGCGATGGCGGCGTTGGCGCCGGGCAACCTCGTGGTCGCCGCGGTGTTCCCCGCGTCGGCGATGCCGGCCTCGATCGGAGATCCCGGTGCGGCCCGCGTGGCGCTCGCCGTGGGTTCGCTGATCTCGGCGGGTCTCTGGGCGAGCCTCGTCTACGCGACCCATGCCCACCTGAAGCGGACGTTCATGGCGACGGTGCGGCAACTCGCCGGGATGAACTGATCTTCGCGACGCTCGAATCGAGACGACGGTCGCCGTTCGGGGAACACCGCCCTCGGGCGACCCGACCTCGACGGCCACGGGGCTTCGGTCGTCGTCGCGTCGGCGACGGCGAGGGATCCGGGCCTCGACTCAGCCCCAGTTGGCCAGCAGGATCGTCAGGTCTGCACCACCGACGGTGCCGTCG
>JAFMML010000029.1:8591-40409 GCA_017859745.1 Planctomycetota bacterium | reverse complement strand
TCACACCGTGCAGGCGACCACGCCCTCGCGCAGCGCCGCGGCGGCGTCGCCCCTCGGGGTGAACTCGTGGGCCAGCCAACCGTCGAAGCCCGAATCGGCGATCGCGTTGGCGATCGCGGGGTAGTAGAGCTCCTGCGTCGCGTCGAGGTTGCGGCGGCCCGGATTGCCGGCGGTGTGGTAGTGGGCGATCTTGTCGCCGTGGGTGCGGATGGTGCGGATCACGTCGCCTTCCATGATCTGCATGTGGTAGATGTCGTACAGCAGGCGGAAGTTGTCCGAGCCGACCTCGTCGACCAACGCCGCGCCCCACTCGGTCCGATCGCACATGTAGTCGCGATGATCGACGCGGGAGTTCAGGAGTTCCATCACGACCATCACGCCCAGATCCTCCGCGAGCGGCGTGATGCGGCGCAGTCCCGTCGCGCAGTTCCGTCGGCCCTCGGCATCGTCCATCCCGAAGCGGTTGCCGCTGAACACGATCATGTTGGGGATGCCGGCCTCCGCCACGAGGGGCAGCAGGCGCTCGCTTTCGGCGACGAGGCGATCGTGGTTCTCGGGGCGATTGAAGCCCTGAGCGATGCTCGAGGGGCCGTTGGCGGTGGTGCAGGTCATGCCGAACCGCGTCGGCACCTCCCACTCGTGCTCGGAGAGCAGATCGATGCCCGCGACGCCTTGGGCCTTCGCCATCACGCAAAGGTCCTCGAGGCTCATGCCGCCGTAGCACCAGCGGCAGACCGAGTGCCGAAGGCGACCGGTCGAGGGCGGCGGCGCGGCGGACACGGTGTCGTCGAGTCGTCGCGTCGCGGTGATCGCACCCGCGGCGGCAGTGCCGGCAGCGAGCATGGCGGGGGAGGCGAGGGCGGCGGTACGGAGGAAGTCGCGGCGTTGCATGGGATGAAGACTACCCCAACCTCGCCGAGGTTCGCGGCGTTCCCAACGGAATCGACCTGACGCCCCGCTCCGCCGCTACTTGTCCTCCTCGGCGATCCCCATGCCCGAACGGTCCGGGGAGGCCGGACGGCCCGGTCGGACGTAGGGGCGATCGCGGATCTGCTCCAGCACCAGTTCGATCGCCTTCTCGAGCTGCGGATCGCCGCCGTCCATCATGAGCGCCGGGTCGTCGATCACCTCGACGTCGGGGTCGACGCCGTGGCCTTCGACGCCCCAGGTGCCGTCGGTCTCGTAGAACCCGAACGTCGGCACCGCGGTGTAGCCGCCGTCGATCAAGGTGGGGTTGCCGCTGATGCCGACAAGGCCGCCCCAGGTGCGCGTGCCGACGAGCGGGCCGAGTCCGTTGCGTCGGAAGAGCCACGGGAACATGTCGCCGCCGGAACCGGAGAGGCCGTTGATGAGCATCGCCTTGGCGCCCTGATGCCCGTCGGGCGGCCAGGTCCAGTCCTGCCCGTCGCGCCGGGCCCAGTAGTTGGTCACCGGGCGATTCAACATCTCGATGAACCGGGTGGGGATCTGACCGCCGCCGTTCCAACGCTCGTCGATCACGAGTCCCGGCAGGTGCGCCTGACCATGGAACTGTCGGACGAGATCGGTCTGCCCGTCGACGCCGGTGTTCGGGACGTAGACGTAGCCGATCTTGCCGTCGGAGAGTTCGGCCACACGGCGTCGGTTCTCTTCGATCCACTGGCGATAGCGGAGGTTGCCCTCGCTCGAAAGGAGGGTGACCGGAACCTCGCGAGCGTCGTCGTCGAGCGACGCACGATCGGACACCGTCAGCACCACGGTCTTGCCGGCGAGACCCTCGAAGGCCGCCCAGGGCGCCTTCGACAGATCGACCGGCTCGCCATTGACCGCCAACAGGAAGTCGCCCTCGGCGACGTCGAGGCCGGGCGCCGACAGGGGACTTCGGGCGTCGCTGTCGAAGTCGCCGCCCCCGAGGATTCCGGCGAGGCGCAGCCCGGCGACACCGTCGGCGTCGTCGGCGATCTCGAAGTCCGCGCCGAGCATGCCCGTCGAACGACTCGGCGAATCCTCGCCGTCGCCGCCCCAGTAGTAGGCGTGGCCGACGTTCAACTCGCCGATCATCTCGCCGATGATGTAGGAGACGTCCTCGCGACTCGTGGCGCTGTCGACCATCGGCAGGTACTGCTCGAGCACCGCCTCCCAGTCGACGCCGTGCATGGTGGGCTCGTAGAACCAGTCGCGCTGGATCCGCCACGCGTCGCGAACGAGCTGACGCCACTCCTCGCGGGGCGCGATCTCGACCAGCATCGGGCTCTTGACGACCGGCTTGCCGCTGGCGCCCGCGGTCGCCGGGGCGATCGACGCGCCGCCGCCGCCGGGGACCATGATCTTCGAGCCTTCCGGGCTCATCGCGAAGCCGCCGCCGGCCATGACGCTCTTCTCGCCGCCCTCGGCGTCCTTGGGATCGAACAGCTTGATGCCGCCGCCGGGGCCGCGCCGGACGTAGAGCAGCTGACCCTTGTCGTTGACCTCGAGATTGCCGAGGTTGCCCGCGGCGATCGGCAGCTGCACGGCGCGGGCCTCGAAGCCCTCGAGGTCGATCTCGACCGTCTCGACGGGTTCGTCCTCGACGTCGTCGTCGCTCGATGTCGCCCGGCCGCCGGTGATCCTCCCGCTGCTGCCGTCCGGGCCGGTGCCCGTGCCGGACACCGAGTCGCCGTCGACGACGAGCTTGGCGGTGGCGACCATGCCGTCGGGGAAGGACAGGGTCAGGTCGAGCGCGCCGTTCGCCTCGTCGAAGGTTCCCGAGACCGAACCGGCGGCACCGAGAAGCGGAATCGAAAACGATCCGCCCACGGTGCGTCCGTCGTCCTCGACCACGAGATCGAGCACGATCTCGACGGGCGGCTGCCCGTCGACGGTCGCGGTGACGGTCCATCGGCCTGCTGCGGGAGAGGCGGATTCGGCATCGCCGTCTTCGGCCTCGTCCTCAACTTCGTCCTCGGCTTCGTCCTCGCCGTCCTCCGCCTCCTCGTCTTCGTCGTCGGCTTCGATCTCGTCGCTCTTGGGAAGCCAGGGGTTCTCGACATCCTCGCGCAGCGGCACCGCCAGCAGCACGTCGGAGTCGCGATAGACCCACGTGGTGTCGAGATCCCCGTAGGTCGGGGAGAAGTTCCGCTTGCTCGTGAAGTAGAGCCAGTGTCCGCTGCGATCGAAGACCGGATCGCCGCTCTCGAACATCACGTCGGTGACCACGTGGCGCTCGTCGTTCTCGAGGTCGTACAGCACGATCTGGCCCCGCGGCACGTCCGGCGCGGCCATCGCGTAGGTCATCCACCTTCCGTCGTGGCTGAAGCGGACACGCGTGGTGTCGGCCCAGGGGTTGACGTCGATGTCGCGGCTCTCGCCGTTCTCGATGTCGACCAGACGCATCGCGCCGGTCTTGTCGGTGACGAGGATCGCCTCGGAATCGGGCGCCCAGTCGAGAGCGACCTTGAACGGGCCGCCGTCGGAGGTCAGCATTCGCGGCTCGCCGCGGCCGTCCGCGGGCCGGATCGCGACCTCGTACTCGCCGCTCTCGTCGGTCGAGTAGGCGATCCAGCGACCGTCGGGGGAGTAGACCGCGAGGCGTTCGGCGACGCCGTCGGTGCGCGAGACGTTTCGGGGCGTGCCCTTCTCCGCCGGAAGCGTCCAGACGTCGCCTCTCGCCGACACCGCCACCCGCTTGCCGTCGGGACCGATCTCCCACGACTGGATCGTCTCGGACGCATCGACCATGCGAGGCCGCAGGCGACTGCGGTCGCCGGGCACGTCGATCTCGACCGGTGCCGCGAGGCTCTTCGCCTCGTCCCACATCCAGATCTGCGGGCCGTACTGGAAGACGATCCTCGCGCGGCCGCCCATGTCGGGCCCGACCGACGGCCACTTCACGTCGTGCTCGGCGAACTTCGTGATCTGTCGGGTGCGTCCCGAATCGAGGTCGTACGCCCACAGGTTGAGGCGGGCGACGGTCTCGCCGTTGCGCTCGAACGTCCGGTCGGAGAGGTAGTACACGGTGTCGCCGTGCCACATCGGCAGCGTGTCGGTGCCTTCCCAGTCGGTGATGCGCCGGCTCTCGCCGGTCTCGAGATTCAACAGCCACACGTCGGTGGCCATGCCGCCGCGGTACCGCTTCCAGGTTCGGGTGTCGCGAGAGTGCGGGGTGTAGGCGAGCCACTTGCCGTCCGCCGACAGCGTGCCGTTGGCGCCGTAGGGGACCGGCAGGCTCTCGGGCATGCCGCCGTCGGCGGAGACCCGGTACAGGCCCGAGGCCCGAGGCACGCCGCCCATGTCGCGAGCGCTGAAGATCAGGTCGCCCGGGCCATCGACGTCGCCGGCGGCCTGCGGCGTGGTCCACTCCGTCAGCAGTTCCGTCGTCGGGTGGTAGGTGACCCGCGTCGGGATGCCGCCGCCGGAATCGATGGTGTAGAGATCGCGTCCACCGCCGTAGTTGCCGACGAATGCGATGCGGGTGCCGTCGGGCGAAAACCGCGGCATCAGCTCCATCCCGGGCGGACTCGCGAGCGGCCGAGCCTCGCCGCCGGCGAGCGGCACCGTCCACAGATCGTTGGCGAAGGAGAAGACGATCCGCTCGTTCGAGACGTCGGGGTAGCGGAACATCGCGGCTTCGCCATCCACAGCCATTGCGGACGCAACGGTGGCAAGGGCAATGGCGGTCGAACAGACGGCGGCGGACGGGCCGGGCATGGGTCTTCTCCGAGGGACGTGGAGTTCAGGCGAGAGCGACAAGGGTACCGCCCGGGAACGGGGCGGTTCCCGATTCGACTCGCCGTGGACGGCGACCGCGAATCAGAACACTCCGCCGGCGACGATCCGGCCGTCCCCGGCAGATGCCACGCCTGTCGCGATGTCCTGCTGCGACGACCGTCGGGCTCAGTCGGAGGTCTCGAGGTAGGGCAGCGTGTCGGACTGGTGCGAGATCGCCTTCCAGACGCCGTCCCGCTTCAGGAACACGGTCGAGGTGCGCAACGACACGGTCGTGGTCCGTCCGTCCACCTCGTTGGTCCCCGTCTCCATGCAGGTGAGCAGCGCGAAGTCCCCACCTTCGACGAAGTGCAGGCGGGTCGGATCGACCTTGCCACCGAGGTTCTTGGACGCCTGCCGATCCCACTCCTTGGCGATGTCGCCCCACCCGATGCGGTAGTCGCCGCCCGGCCCCATGTAGACGGCCTCGTCGTCGTGCCACCAGGCGTTCTTCATGGGTTGGGCGTCGCCACGGAACATCGCCTGCAGCGCCGAGTAGAACTCGTCGGTCGCCTCCTGCGGGGTCCGGGCGCCGGGCGTTCGGCCGTCGGCGGAGGAGTTGCTGGCGGTGTTGGTGGCGGCGCACCCCATGATCAGCAGAGCGATGGCGAAGAGTGCGACAAGATTGGCGAGGGTCATGGGCGGGTCTCCTGATGCGGGCGTTGCGTTGCGTTGCCCTGCCATGCGGGGCGGCGGGTGCCGCAAGGCGGCATGAGGTCGCGCCGACGGTGACGGATCGTGGACGCGAGCGTGTCCGCCGCAGTCTAGAGCAGAGACGACGACCCACCCCTCGGGACGCGTCTCGCCGACCACATGTCGAGCGGATTCCTACCGTGTAGGGATGCGTGCCGGTCACCGTTCGACGATCGCGATGGCGATGGCCATCCCCATGCTCGCCCCCGTCTGGGGTGGGTGCGCCTTCGATCGCAACGCCGAATCGGGTGTGGACGCCGCCGGAGCCCTCGACACGATGAATCCCACCGATCCGACTCGGCCGACTTCGGACTCCGATGCCTGCGATGCGCGAGCGGCGTGGCACGCCGACCGCCTCGAGAATCTCGGCACTTCGGATGGATGGCTCACCCTCGTCGGCCTGGACTTTCTCGACGCCGGGACCTTCGCCGCGGGCCGCGACGAGAAGGCGACGCTCTCCTACGGAGGATGCGCCGCCGATCGCATCGGTCGCTTCGAGGTGGAGGGTGAGGTCGTGCGATTCGTGCCCGAAGCCGGCGCGTCGGTCTCGATCGAGGGTGGCGTCGCCGGCGAGCCGCTGATCGCGGACGACGCCGGGCCGCCGTCGGTGGTGCGCAGCGGCACGGTCTCGTTCACGCTGGTTCGTCGCAACGATCGTCTGGCCCTTCGGGTGCGGGATTCGGCGAGCCCGACCCTCTCCGGGTTCGAAGGTCTTGGTCTCTTTCCGTTCGATCCGGGGATGGTGGTCGAGGCGACGGTTCGTCCCGCGGCGGCCGAAGCGCGAATTCCCATCGTCAACGTCACCGGTCACACCGACATGCAGCCGCTCGCGGCGACGATCGCGTTCGAGTTGGATGGGGTTCGGCACGAGTTTCAGGCGATGCCCGCCGGGGACGATGCGTTGTTCGTCGTGTTCGCCGACGGCACCAACGGTCGCGAGACCTACGGGGGAGGGCGCTTCCTGCTGGTCCCGAAGTCCCGGGACGGCCGCGTCACGCTCGACTTCAACCGGGCGTACTTTCCGCCGTGCGCCTTCACCGCGTTCGCGACCTGTCCGATGCCTCCCGCCTCGAATCGTCTTGCTCGGCGCCTCGAGGCGGGCGAGCGGTGGCCCGAGTGATCGAGGCGGCTCGGGCTTTCGCCGGGGCCGTTGCGGATCGAGCCGGTCGGGCGCGGTCCACGAGGGTGGGCGTCGATCCGATGCTCAGCCGACCGGTGCGACGGCGACGAATCGGCGATCGCTGACGACGGTGCCTCCGGGCTTCTCGACGCTGACGGCGAAGAGCGCCGCGTCTCCGACCGGCACCGTCGCCCGAATCGGCACGATCACCTCGCCGCAGTCGCCGGGAACGTCGAACACACCGCCGTCGATGGGATACCGCTCGTCCCGCGTCGAGTCCACGATCCACAACTGGTACTGGAACTCGCTGGGATCGTTGGGCTCGACGCCCACCAGTCGCAGGTAGCCCTCGCCGCGTTCGGCGTTCCACACGATGTCGCCGCATTCGCCGCTGCCGATGCAAAGCGGATCCTCGGTGCAGGCGCAGGCGACGACGGCGGTGCTGCGATCCGCGATCAGGGCGTTTCGGAAGAGGGCCGGCGAACCGTCCGGCGTCGCTCGGTCGATCTCGGTCACCGGCCACCATGCCGCGACGGCGATCGCGATCGCGGCGGCGGCGGCGATCCAGCCCCAGCGTCCCGTCGACGCGGTCGTCGGCGCACCGATCGCGGTGTTCGCGGTGGTCGCGGCCGTCTGGGGCATCGGGATCGGCGAGGGGCGCGAGGCCTCGGAGAGACGCCCCAGCGTCGCGGTCACCCGGCGACGCAGCGCCTCGGGCGGTCGCTCGGCGGGAGGGAACAGGGCGATGTCGGTCGCCGCGGCGGCGTAGTCGAAGCTCTCGTCGAGGTACTCGACGATGCGAAGACTGGTCGAGACGTCGGGGCCGCACGTCCCGAGCAGCGCGCGGTCGGCCAGCGACCAGGCGCGAGCGTCTTCGGAGGGCAGGTCGTTCGGGATCGGAGAGGATCCGCTCACGAGTCGTCCTCTCCCGGACGATTGCCGGCCTCGTCCATCAACTTGCCCTGAGCCCGCAGGATCTCGCGGATCTTGATGAGTCCGCGACGAGCGTGGGTCTTCACCGTGCCCAGCGGCATGCCCGTCGTCGTGGCGATCTGCTCGTGGCTGCAGCCATGGTGGATCGCCAGACGCAGCACCTGCTTCTGCTCGGGTCTGAGCTTCTCGAACGCCTCGGCGGCGAGCCGGACGTCCTCGGACTGCTCCTCCTCGCCGACGGCTTCGGCCGGGGCCGCGGCCTGCTCGGGCAGCGTCGGCATGGGCGGGCGACGCTGACGCCGTCGATTGCGGTCGATCAGGCGTCGCCGGGCGATCATCGCCACGAAGGTCGTCTCGGAGGCGATCTCGGAGTCGTAGCGGGCGGCACTCTTCCAGACGTCGATGAAGATCTCCTGGACGGCATCTTCGGCATCGCTGGCATTGGGGCAGAATCGACGGGCCAGGGACCAGACCAGGCCGCCGAATCGGTCGTAGCACTCGTTGATCGCAGCGGGGTCGCCGGTGGCGACGCGAGGCAGCACCGGATCCGCATCCGGCGGTGTGCGGCCGTTGCCCTTCCCGCGTCCCGGGGACTGGTCCTGGTTCTCGCCGTCGCTCACGCCCGAGTTCGACTCCGTGCTGCGACGACCCTCGCCGCGGGCGGAAATGGTACCTGATGAGGACCGCGGACTCGACGTCTCGACGTCGTGCGGCGGCGCCTCGATGGTCGGAATCCGCTCCGGCGCGGCCTCGAGATCCCGCCTGGATCCGCCCAGACCGCGGCGAACGCGGGCCCGAGGGCGCGCTCGCCGGATCGAACGGGGCGACGGACTACCATCGCGATCGGTGCGTTCGGTTGGGCTCATCTGGGTCGTCCAGCCTTCCGTCGAACCGATCCGTGAGTCCGGTTCGTTCGCGAGTTCCGTTCGGACGCCTCAACCTTCGAGAGGTTCCGCCCCATGCCGATCCATCGCTCTCCCCTTCTGTGCTTCGTCGCGACCGCCCTGCTGGTGTCAGGGTGTTCGGAAGTCGGCTCAACTCCGGAAGTTCCCTACACCCCGATGCCCCGCATCGAGCGTCCGCTGTTCGAGATGGCGGTGGTGCCGGCGGGCGAGTTCACCATGGGGAGCCCCGCCGGCGTGGGCTTGGACATCGAACGCCCGCAACGTCGGGTGCGAATCGAGGAGCCGTTCGCGATCGGCGTCCACGAGGTCACCCGCGGTCAGTTCCGGGATGTGCTGGGTCGGGGCCGAGAGGAGGAACCGAACCTGCCGGCGACCGCCCTGACCTGGTACGACGCCATCGAGTTCTGCAACGAACTCTCGAAGCGAGAGGGCCTCGAGCCGGCCTACGAGATGGAGAACCTGCGTCGCGGGGAGGACGGCTCGGTGAGCGGGGCGAGCGTGACCCGCTCTTCAGGCAGGGGGTATCGCCTCCCGAGCGAGGCGGAATGGGAGTACGCCTGCCGCGCGGGCACGACGACTCCCTGGAGCTTCGGATCCGATCCCGACGCGATCTTCGAGCATGCGTGGTTCCGCGGCCACTCCAAGGTCGGCCTGCAGCCTGTGGGGGCGCTGAAGCCGAACCCTTGGGGCCTGCACGACATGCATGGCAATGCGTGGGAGTTCGTCGAGGACGCCTTCACGAGGAGCTACGAGGGCGCCCCGACCGACGGAAGCGTCTGGAAGACGCAGGGCGGCGACGGGCGGATCCTCCGAGGTGGCGGGTACTTGGCGGGAGCCGACCTCTGTCGCAGCGGCTACCGGAACCGGGGCATTCCCTCGATGACGGGCGGCGCCTTTGGATTTCGCGTGGTGCTGTCGGAGGTGTCCGACGTGTCCGACAAGTCCGACGTGTCTGACAGGTCCGACCAGTCCGACCAGTCCGACCAGTCAGACTGAAGCGGTGGGGGTGGGATTCGACATGACGCGAAGCGTCATGCCGGAGACGCGAAGCGTCGAGGACCGAATTCCAATCGGCGACGAGAGTCGCCGAAGCTCGGCCTTGAGGCCGAGCTCTCCGCCGCGTGAGGTCGCCGTGCGAGACGGAGTCTCGCACGGCGAGCGAAGCGGTGGGGGTGGGATTCGAACCCACGGGACCCCGAAGAGTCCGCCGGTTTTCAAGACCGGTGCCTTCGACCACTCAGCCACCCCACCGAGAGGCGATCGTGCCGACCGACAGCGGTTGCCGGGGGCCGATCGCGTCGGTTCACCGACCTCCTAGGACGCCGGGCCCTTCGGGGACCCGCCGGTGTCCTTCGGCGGCACCATCGAGTTCGCGAGCGCCCGGTAGGCCTTCGAGCAGGCCTCGAGTGCGGGCGACACGTCGCGGATCTGATCGGCGGTCCTCTGGAACAGTGCGGCACCGGCCGCCACCCCCGCGGTGTTGAGGTTGTTGGCGAGATAGGTCTCGAGCGACGCGGCGGAGGAGAGCAGCGGCTCGAGCTGGCCCTTGACCGCGAGATAGGCGTCACGGGTCTGGAGTTCGCTGCTGACGAGTTCGTCGATCTGCTTCAGATCGAGTTGCTTGACCGCGGGGTCGGTCATCGACGCGTTCTGCTTGCGTCGGACGTTCAGGTAGGACGTGGTCTCGCGAGCGCAGGCCTTCGCGGCATCGTCGAGTCGTCTCGCGGACTTGGCGAGGCCGGTCTCGAGACTGCTGTAGCTCGAGAAGAGCTTCTTCAAGTCGCCGCTCACTCCGCGCTCCCCGGCGGTCGACATCTCGTCGAGGTTCGCGGCGAGCTTGTCGAGCGAGGTTCGGACGTCGGCGATCGAAGTGCCCATGGTGGCAAAGGTCTTCGAGGCGCTGGACGCCGCGGAGATGCCGGTGGACTGGCATGCGAGTGGAGTGGTGGCAATCGCCATCGACAGCGTCGACAGCAGCACTGCGGTGCGACAGGCGCGAAACATGATCGGTCTCCGGGGCATGGTTGACGAACGGAGGAGGAGATCCTTCACCGAGTCGGAGCAGGGATCCACCGCCTCGCAGACAGCACACGCGAAGGATACGCCCCGGCCGGCCGAAGGCTGCCCGCGAAGACGTCGGGTGGGAAAATCGACCTCAGCCCGCGGGGGTGAGCTGCTCTCGAGGCGTGCTCGCGAGCGCCGGCTCGATCCACATCGCCTCGCCGTCCCACCAGTAGAGGGCGGCCTGGCCGAATCGGCGGGCCAGCGAGATGGCCTCGCGGCGACCGCAGGCGACCGCAAGTCCCGGCTCCTCGTGACCGCCGTCCGGGCTCTTGCCGGTGCAGGGCAGATGCAGCCACTTCCGGCGGGCGATCTCGTCGGCGAGTTCGCGGTGACGAGCGTCGTTCTCCGCCTCGGGCAGCTTCTCCGGGAACGGATGGTGCGCCGTGATCACCGCAAACGCTGCGTCGAAACCCGCCTTGTGCAAGGCCTTCACGGTGGCGTCCGGCACGGCGGCGGACACCTCCATGGTGAAACTCGGCGGGTCGCCGAAGTGCAGGACGGCGGTGCGGTAGGGAGCCCAGGGGTCGGTGCCAGAACCAGTCATCCCCCATAGGGTACCGCGCCGATCAGGCGGCTCGGAGGCCGGAGGCCTCCGTGGACATCCATCGCTGGCAGAGCGCCACCAACGCCTTGGCGTCGATGGGCTTGCTGGCGTAGTCGTCGCAGCCGCAGGCGAGGCACCGTTCCCGATCGTTGGTGCTGGCGTGGGCGGTCAGGGCGATGATCGGCCGCCGGAATCCGAGCGTCCGAAGCTGCCGGGTGGCCTCGTAGCCGTCGAGGCGGGGCATCTGCATGTCCATCAGCACAAGATCGAAGGTCCGTTCGAGACCCTCCCGGCTCAGGCGATCGACCGCCTGCTGACCGTCCTCGCAGGTCGTCAGTTCCGCACCGGCGCGGTCGAGATGGAGGCCGAGCAGACGACGGTTGTCGGGGCCGTCTTCGGCAAGCAGGATCCGGCAACCCGACAGCGGCCCCCGAGGCGTCGTCCTGGTTGCCGTAGAGGCCGATGGCGGGGGCGTCCGCGCTGCGGCATGGTCGGTCGTGCGACGTCGATCCACACCGGCCGCAGGCCGATCGAGATCGTGTCCGTCCGCAAGATCGTCGAGGAGCGCCTCGAGGCCACGCCGCCGCGGTGGTCGTCCGGGCTTCGGCTCGCTGACCCGGGGCTGGGTCGGTGCGCCTTCCGATTCGGCGGCCGGAGCGGTCGCTCGCTCGGCCGGCAGCGGAACGGGGGCGGCCTCCGTGGACCCTTCACGCCGCGGCGCCTCGCTCAACAGGATCCGAACCGCCGGATCCGAGGCCACCGCCGCGCTCGTCGCGGCCGGACCATCGCGGGTCGGCGACAACATGGTGCTCGGCGCCGCGTCCGAAGCGCCTTCGAGAGGCAGCGTCAACGTGAACACGCTGCCTTCGCCGTACACCGATCGGGCCAGCAGGTCGCCGCCGAGCAGGCGGGCCAGACGACGCGAGATCGCAAGGCCCAGGCCCGAACCGCCGTGACGACGGGTGCTGGTCGAGTCCGCCTGGGTGAAGGGCTCGAAGAGTCGATCCAACTGCTCGGATCGAATGCCCACGCCCGTGTCGGCGACCCGAATCGCAAGCAGCCGCCGGCCGCCCGGGGCGGCGTCTTCGCCGATCGTGAGTCGCACGCACCCCGCATCGGTGAACTTGATCGCGTTGCCGAGCAGGTTCATCAGGATCTGCCGCAGGCGCATTCCATCGGTTCGCAGGCGGCGCGGCACGCTGCCGCCGACGTCGATCTCGATCGGGAGGCCCTTCGCGTCGGCGCGGACCCGCATGAGATCGGTGACCTCGCGGACGAGCTCCGGCAGTGGCGTGTCCTCGGCCTCGACCGGCAGCTTGCCGGAGGCGATCCGCTCCATGTCGAGGATGTCGTTGATGATCGCGAGCAGGTGGTCGCCGTTTCGGCGGATCGTGCGCACGTACTCGAGCCGGGTGCCCGAATCGAGGGCCTCGTCCTCGAGGAGGTCGGCGTAGCCGAGGATCGCGGTCATCGGGGTGCGAATCTCGTGGCTGATGTTGGCCACGAAGCGACTCTTGGTCTCGTTGGCCTGCTCCGCGACCCGCTTGGCCTCCTGCAGACCCGAAAGGGCGTGCTGTTCGCGGGTCACGTCGCGGGCCACGAACAGGTAGCCGGTGGTCTGTTCGCGTCCATCGCGGACCGCGCTGACCGAGACCGAGGCGCGGATCGAGCGGCCGTCCCGGCACCGAAGCGTCCAGAGGCGCTCTCCGACGTCGGGATCGTGGGCATCGGCGACCAGCGCCTCGAACCCCTCGATCCTCGGGCCGCTCCGCGGGCTCAACTCGGCGGCGCGGGACTCGAGTTCGGCGGGCAGGTGGAAGACCAGCGGCGTCTGGCGTCCGACGACGGTGCGGGCCTCGAAGCCGAGCATCCACTCCGCGCCGGTGTTGAACTGCTGGATGACGCCGTCGGAGTCGGTGGCGATGATGCCCACCCGGTTCGCGGCCTCGAGGATCTGCTCGAGTTCGCGACGGCTCGCGGCCATCGCCAGTCGCTCGGTCTCGCGCTTGCGGCTGTGGAAGACCGCGATGCCGACGGTCAGAGAGAGGATCACGCCTGCGACCAGAACCAGCACGTCGATGAAGTCGCTGGTCGATCGACCGTTCAGCACGTACATCGCCGCGGCGTAGACCACGCAGCCGATCGCGCCGAATCCGAAGATCACGGTCACCTGCGTCAGGGCCGGGAGATCGCTCCAGAGATCCGCAAGGCGAGCGGAACGACGTCGCCCGGGACCGATGGCGGATTCTGGGCGTCCGGTGTGATCGAATCGCCGGCGATCCCAGCGTGCTCCGCTCGACATGCGTCGGTGCCTCCTCCACGGCGACGGTCGAATTCGCCGCGTCGGGCGAGCATCGACGAGTCCGTGGCCGGTCTTCAGAACGTCGTTCCCGAGCGACCGGGCCGCGGTCGGATCGTGACGGCGGCATCGAACGAGGCGGTCGCGGCGACGGTTCCCGGACGTTCGAGGCGGGCCTTAGAGACGCAGTTGGCGGGGCGTGATCAACTTGGCGACGAGGCCCGTCCAGCCGGTCTGGTGGTTCGCCCCGCAGCCGCGTCCGGTGTCCCCGTCGAAGTACTCGAAGAAGTGGATGAGTTCCTTGAAGTGGGGGTCCTCGCGATACCGTCGATCGCCGCCGTGGATCGGGCGGTTCCCATCGGTGCCGGGCAGGAACAGGCGGCAGAGCCGCGCCGAGAGATCGTCGGCGATCTCGAGCAGGCTCGCGGTCCGGCCGCTGCCGGTGGGCGCCTCCACCCGGAAGTCGTCGCCGTAGTACTGGTGGAACCGCGAGAGGCTCTCGATCAGCAGGTAGTTGACGGGGAACCAGACCGGCCCCCGCCAGTTGGAGTTGCCGCCGAACTCCTCGCCTTCGCTCTCGCCGGGCCAGTACCGCACCGAGTAGGTCCGGTCGCCGACTCGGATCTCGTAGGGATCGTCCCGCAGCGACTTCGACATCGATCGCACGCCGTGCGGGGAGAGGAACTGTTCCGGATCGAGGGCCCGTCGCAGCAGACACTTCATGCGATGGCCCCGAAGCAGCGAGAGCAGTCGGCGTTCGCCCTTGCCCTTCACCGGCCAGTGCGACACGAGGTCGGTCAGATCCGGTCGCTGCTCGAAGTACCAGTCCACCCGCTTGGCGAAGACCGGTAGGCGTTCGAGCATCTCCGGTTCGAGCACCTCGACGGCGAAGAGCGGGACGAGGCCCACGATCGACGGGATCCGCATCGGGCCTCGGTGGCCGCCGGGGATCTCGAGGTAGTCGTAGTAGAACTCGTCGCGCTCGTCCCAGAGGCCGCCCTCGGATCCGCCGAACGCGGTCATCGCCTGGGCGATCTGCAGGAAGTGCTCGAAGAACTTGCCGGCGAGATCCTGATAGACCGGATCCTCGAGGGCCAGTTCGAGCGACATCCTCATCATCGTCAGCGAGAACATCGCCATCCACGCGGTGCCGTCGGCCTGCATCAGCTTGCCGCCGGTCGGCAGCGGTCGGCTGCGGTCGAAGATGCCGACGTTGTCGAGGCCGAGGAAGCCGCCCTCGAACACGTTGTTGCCGTCGGCGTCCTTGCGATTCACCCACCAGGTGAAGTGCAGGAGCATCCGATGGAAGACCTGCTTGAGGTACTCGGTGTCGCCGCGGCCGAACAGCGTCCGATCGATCTGGTAGACCCGCCACGCCGCCCACGCCATGACCGGGGGGTTCGCGTCGCTGAAGGCCCACTCGTAGGCGGGGACCTCGCCGGAGGGATGCATCGCCCGGTCGTGCAGAAGGCGCTTCAGTTGCTTCTTGGCGAACGACGGGTCGATGCCGGCGAACGCGACGCAGTGGAAGGAGAGGTCCCACGCGGCGAACCACGGGTACTCCCACTTGTCGGGAATCGAGAGGACGTACTCGGTGGAGAAGTTCCGCCAGTGGCGATTGCGCCCCTGCTTCCGCTGCGGCGGAGGGGGCGGCTGGGCGGGGTCGCCGTCGAGCCAGCGACGAACGTCGAGGCTGTAGTACTGCCGGGTCCAGACCAGGCCCGCGAAGGCCTGTCGCTGCACCGTGCGGAGGTCCTCCTCGACGACGCGGTTTCGGAAGAGACCGAAGAACTCGTCGGTCTCGAGCACCCGCTGGGAGACGATCTCGTCGAACCTCGCAAACGGCTTCGCGGGCAGTCGCTTCGCGAGGCGGGTCCGCACCACGGCGCTTCCGCCGGCCGGCACCCGAAGCCGGTGCAGCATGGCCGCCTTGGTGCCCGACCCTTCGGTGCGCACCGCGTCGACGCGTCCGTCGACCACGAAGTCGCCGATCCCGTCCTTGAAGGTCCGTCCTTCGCGTGGCTGTCCGTAGAGCCGCTCCGCGTTGGTCTCGTTCTCGCAGATCAGGATCTCCGGCGTGCCGTCGCACACCAGCGTGTACTCGCCGAGATCGTCGTGGTCGGCGACGAGTTCGACGCGTCCGGCCTTCGCGATCCTCGGGTGGTGCGAGTCCTCCTCCCAGGCCCAGGTGTTGCGGAAGAACAACTGCGGAAGCACCGCGAGGTCCGCATCGTCAGGGCCGCGGTTGAAGGCCGTGATTCGCAGCAGGATGTCGTCGGTCGAGGCCTTCGCCCACTCGATCTCGACGTCGAAGTAGCGGTCGTCGTCGAAGATGCCCGTGTCGAGCAGTTCGAACTCCCGTTCCTTCTTCGATCGAGCCGCGTTCTCCCGCACCAGCGCCTCGTAGGGGAACGCCCGCTGCGGGTACTTGTAGAGCATCTTCAGGTACGACATCGACGGTGTGGCGTCGAGGTACCAGTGCAGTTCCTTGATGTCCTCGCCGTGGTTGCCTTCGCCGTTGGCGAGTCCGAAGAACCGCTCCTTGAGGATCGGATCGCGCCCGTTCCAGAACGCCACCGTCAGGCAGAGGCGCTGTTCGAAGTCGCTGAAGCCGGCGATGCCGTCCTCGCCCCAGCGGTAGGCGCGGCTGCGGGCGTGGTCGTGGGGCAGGTACGACCAGGCGTTGCCGTCGGCGGAGTAGTCCTCCCGCACCGTGCCCCATTGGCGCTCGGAGACGTAGGGGCCCCAGAGCCGCCACGGCTTCTCCCGCTCGCGATCCTCGATCATCCGATCGATCTCCGGATGGCGGCCTCGATGGATCAGGCCCTCGGTCTCCGGATGCGCCGCCATGGCGACGGCGCCGCGATCGGACGACGACTTGGCGGCCTTGCGAGGGACGGACGCGGAAGTCCTCTTCCGACCCGGGGCTCTCGCGGCCTCGGGCGCCTTCGCGGACTTGGAGGAGGTCGAGGACTCCGAACCCGTCTCCGTCGCGTGTTCGGAGGCGTTGCGCCGGCGGCCGCGCCGGGTGCGCTCGAGCGTTCGGGCCGCCGCCGGCGGTGCGGCGATGTCCGCGGGGCTCGTGCGCGAAGAGCGGGTCTTGCGGTTCGCCATCCCCACGAGGATACGGACTCAGCGGGAGGCGACCTTGGATCGCTTCCGGGAGGCGGGTCGCTTCGTCGCCGGGTCGCCCGATCGACCGGCGACGCGGAACCACAGGTCGAGCGTCGCCGCCACCGACCACGCCTGAGCGATGCAGCCGCCCGGCTCGTGCGGCGCGTCGCCGTCGACGACCTCGCTGATCGAGCCGAGGCCGGCGTCCTTCAGATGTTCGAGAAAGGGCCGCAGCGCCGCCAGCACGAACTCGTCGTCGCCGTGCACGGCGTGATGGGCCTCGAGAAACGGCCCCATGAGCCACGGCCACGCCGTGCCCTGGTGGTAGGCCGCATCGCGGGTTCGCTGGTTTCCGCGATAGACCCCGATGTAGTCGCACTCCTCGGGGGCGAGGGTTCGGATGCCCAGAGAGATCCAGAGTCGTTCGGCACCGAGCGCGACGATCCGCTCTCGGCGTTCGGCCGACATCGGACAGTGCTCCAGCGCCGCGGCGATCAACTGGTTGGGACGAATCGCGGGATCGTCGCCCTCCGGACCGTCGAGGACGTCGAAGCAGCAGCCGGTCTCGGGATTCCAGAATCGATCGAACGAAGACTCCACTCGATCGGCGAGGGTCGCGTAGGAGCCGCCGTCGCGGCCGAGGCGCGAGGCGAACGCCGCCATCGAACGCAGGCCGCTGTACCAGAGCGCGTTGATCTCGACCGCCTTGCCCATCCGTGGTGTGACCACCCAGTCGCCGACCTTCGCGTCCATCCAGGTCAGTTGCAGGCCATCCTCGCCCGCGCGGACGAGGCCGTCCGCGGGATCGACGCCGATGCCGTGCCTCGTGCCGGCGACGTAGGACTCCACGATCGCCTCGAGACTCGGCCAGAGGCGAGCCAGCAGCGCGTCGTCCGCGACGGCGGCGACGTGGCGACGTACCGCCTCCAGATAGAGCAGCGAGGCGTCGACGCTGTTGAACTCGGGTGCGGTGCCCTCGTCGGGGAAGCGGTTGGGCAGCAGGCCCCCGTCGAGGTGGCGGGCGAACGTCTCGAGGATTCCGCCCGCCGCCTCGGCGCGACCGGTGGCCAGACAAAGGCCCGGCAGGCTCAGCATGGTGTCGCGACCCCAGTCGGAGAACCAGGGATATCCCGCGATGATCGACGTGCCCGGGTCGCCGCCGTCCTCGCGTCGGACCATGAACTGGTCGGCCGCCAGCACGAGGTGTCGGATCGGTGCCGGCGCGGCGGAGGCGGCCGCGGCCTCGATCACACCTCGCTGACGATCGAGTTCGGCCTCGAGCAGGCCGCGTCCGTCGATGGCGTCCATCGCCTCCGTCCCGGCCACGACGGTCGCGTGGCCACCGGGTTCGAGTCGAAGCACCAGATCGGCGGCGTGCAGGTTGTTGTCGAGATGGTCGTATCCCCGGTTCCACTCGACCTGGAGCAGGAAGTTCTCGAACCACTCGCCCGCCGGCTCGGCCACGCCGTTCTCGCACTGCAGGAACAGGTCGATGGCATCGAGATCGCGGACCGCCGGCAGGGCGACCCTGACGCCGTGGTCGATGTTCGAGACCTCGGCGTCGAACGCGTGTCCGCCGGTCACCTGATGATGGCCGCGATGATTGGCCAACGCCTTCACGCGCAGCGTCACCGGGTGCGGTCCCCGGATCAGCTCGTACCGGACCGCCACCGCGTTTCGGCCGTGGGGCATGAAGATCTGCTTGCGGAGGCGGAAGGGTCCGACCGCGATGGTCCACGTGGGGATCGAACCGATCAGCCGAAACCTCTCGAGGTGGATGAACCCGTCGGGCTCGACCATGCCGCCCTGCCAGACGTTGCCGGCGAGCTGGATCGACTCCGTGCCGGTCTCGAGCGTCTCGTCGAGCTTGGCGAGCAGAAGGCGTCGTTCCGTCGGCGGCTTCGTCGCGGCGACCAGCAGGCCGTGGTAGCGGCGGGTGAGCATGCCGCCGATGGTGCCGGAGGCGTAGCCGCCGAGTCCGTTGGTCACGAGCCACTCGCGGCGGGTGTTCTCGGTGGATCGGCAGCAGATGTCCCGACCGAAGTCGACGAAGTCCGTCGGCAGGGGGTGGCCTGGACCGGAGGCGTTTGGAGATGGCGTGGACGCCTCTCGGCGGCGGGGAGCACTGGTCATGGGTTCCTCTATCGACGGGATCGGGCGCCGGCGCCCAACCCCCGCGGCGCGCGCAGCGAGCACCACCGACCCGGCGGGGCGCTGCTCGGTTCACACGGCCGGGTTGTGGGGATGTCCGTGCGGCGGTTGACCGGACCGAATCGGTTCAGGCGCTCGGGGACTTCTCGCGCGACGAGCGTCGCCGCTTCAGTTCGGCGTCGATGAAGCCCTCGAGATCGCCGTCGAGCACGGTCTGCGGGTTGCCCATCTCGAAGTTGGTCCGGTGGTCCTTGACACGGTTGTCGTAGATCACGTAGCTGCGGATCTGGGTGCCCCAGCCGCGATCGACCTTGCCGCCGGTGGCCGCGTCGAGCTCGGCCTGCCGCTTCTCCTCCTCGAGCTGTTCGAGCTTCGCCTGCAGCACCTGCAGGGCCTGCCGGCGATTCTGCGGCTGGTCGCGATAGGTCGAGGCGACCACCATGATTCCGGTGGGCTTGTGCACGACGCGGATGGCGCTGGCCACCTTGTTGACGTTCTGCCCGCCTGGACCGGACGCTCGGACGAACGGCGTGATCTCGAGGTCGCGATCGGGAATCTCGAGATCCCGGTCCTCGAACTCGGGCGTCACGTCGACGGTCGCGAAGCTGGTCTGCCGCTTCCCTTGCGAATTGAAGGGACTGACCCGGGCGAGGCGATGCGTGCCTCGCTCGCAACTCATGATCCCGTAGGCGAAGGGACCCTTGAGGTGGTAGGCGACCTCGCTGATGCCGGTCTCGGTTCCCTCGATGCGGTTGATCTCCGCCGCCTTGAAGCCCCGCTGCTCCCAGTAGTAGAGGTACATCCGCTCGAGCATCGAGGCCCAGTCGTCGGCCTCGGTGCCGCCGTCGCCGGCCTGGATGGTCACGAAGCAGTCGCGGTGGTCGTGCGGTCCCGACAACAGGGACTGCATCTCGACCTTCTCCATGTGGCTCTGCAGGGCGAAGAGGCACTCGTCGGCTTCGACGAGCAACTCGTCGTCGCCGGCTTCGCGAGCGAGGTCGAGCGCGGTGCGGGCCTCCTCGAGATCGGCGATGGCCTGCTCGAGGGGATCCACCTGCGCCTTGAGCGTCTTGAACTCGGCGATGACCTTCTTGGCGGCTTCGGGGTCGTCCCAGAAGTCCGCCTCGTTCATGCGGGACTCGACCCGGTCCCGCTCGGCCTTCTTGCGATCCCAGTCAAAGAGAGTCGCGGATGGTCAAGATCCGCGCCTCGAGGTCCTCGACGATCGCTGCGTGCGCTTCGAAGTGCATGGCGGGAGTCTACGCGGGAACGCCCGAGGCGTCGGTATGCTCGGACGACCATGCGAGTCGCGTCCCGCGTCCGAAGCCTTGCCGAGAGTTCGACCCTCGCCGCCGCCGCGAGGGCCCGGGCCCTCGCGGCCGAAGGCCGACCGGTGCTGTCGCTGACCGCGGGCGAGCCGGACTTCACGACGCCGGCGAACATCGTCGAGGCGGCGATCGCCGGACTGCGAGCCGGACTGACCCACTACGCGCCGACCGCGGGGACGCCGGACGCCCGGGCGGCGATCGCCTCGAAGCTGCGTCGCGAGAACGGTCTGGCCTGCGAGGCCTCCGGCGTGACCATCACGGTGGGGGCCAAGCACGCCCTGCATCTGGCGATGGAGTGCCTGGTCGAGCCGGGCGACGAGGTGCTGCTGCCGACCCCGGCGTGGGTCAGCTACGACCCGCTGATCCGTCTCGCGGGCGGGACTGTGGTCGAGGTGCCCGGTGAGGCGTCGAGGGGATACCTCGTGACCGCGGAGGACCTGGAGCGGGCCATCACGCCCCGCACTCGGGTGCTGGTGCTGAACTCGCCCTCCAATCCGACCGGCACGATGCATTCGCCCGACTCGATCCGGGAGATCGCGGCGATGCTGGCGGGCCATCCCGAGATCACCGTCGTCAGCGACGAGATCTACGAGAAGCTGGTCTATCCCGAGATCGATCCCGCCGCGTCGTTCCTCTCGATCGGGTCCTGCCCGGAGGTCGCCGACCGAACCATCACCATCAACGGCATGAGCAAGGCGTTCGCGATGACCGGTTGGCGCATCGGATACGCGGCCGCGGCCGGCGAGGGGACCGAGGCGATTCGGGCGATGATCAGACTCCAGGGTCAGATGACCAATGGGATTCCGACCTTCCTGATGCCGGCGATCGTCGAGGCGCTGGAACGCTCCGCCGATGCCGTCGAGTCGATGCGGAAGGCGTTCGCCCGCCGGGCGGCGCTCGTCGCGCAGAGACTCGCTGCGATGCCGGGCCTTCAGGCGCCGACGCCCACCTGCGCGTTCTACGCGTTCACGGATCTGACGGCGATCCTCGGACGGACCAGTCCGGGAGGACGTCTGATCGAGGACGGCGACGGCTTTGCGGCGGCACTCCTCGAGGAGGCCCTGGTGGGCGTCGTCTCGGGGCGCGACTTCGGCGGTCCGGGGCGAACCGCCGCGAGATTCAGCTTCGCCTGCGGCGACGACCACCTCGTCGAGGCGTTCGATCGCCTCGAGACGTTCCTCGACGGCCTTCGGTGAGTGCAATGCGGTTGCGGATCCGCGACGAGGGCTCTCGACGTCGGGCATCGAGCGACGGCGATCTGGAGCGGATCGCGTCTCGGCGTCAGGTCGCGCCGACGGTGACGCCGATCGGCTGCGGACGCGGGGCGTAGTTGGGCTGCAGGGCGATCTCCAGCGGAAGACGCTTGCCGTCGGGATCCCGGGGGATGTTGTCGCTGTCGATGATCCGCTGGATCGCCATGATCCCCTCGATCAGCATCTCCGGACGCGGCGGGCAGCCGGGGACATAGACGTCGACGGGGATGAACTGGTCCACGCCCTGGACGACCGCGTAGGTGTCGAACACGCCGCCGGTGGATGCGCAGGCGCCCATGGAGATGACCCACTTGGGCTCGGTCATCTGTTGGTAGATCCGCTGCAGGACCGGCAGCGTCTTCACCGAAACCCGGCCGGCGACGATCAGGAGGTCGGCCTGTCTGGGGCTGAACCGCATGACCTCGGCACCGAACCGGGCCAGGTCGAAACGGCTGCAGGCGGTGGCCATCAGTTCGATGCCGCAGCAGGCGGTCGCGAAGGGCATCGGCCAGACGCTCGATCGCCGGGCCCAGTTGATCACGCGATTGAGCTGCGTGGTCAGGACGCTGTCGAGCGGCAGGGCGGCTTCAAGTCCCATCGGGGGCGTTCTCCGAGCAGGCGGTGGGCAAGGCGGCGTTCGGCCGCGGAGCAGTGTAGACGCGTCGCTGTCGGACCGGAGGTTGCCGACGTTGCGCGGCCGAGACCGCCGACTCGACGCTGGCCTCTTCGGAGGCGGGCGGGATGGGATTCGTCGTGTCGGAGTGGCCCAGCCGGGGATCTCCGGCCCTGTCGCATGGACGAATCCCCGCTCTCGACTCGCGGAGGTTCGGACCCTCGATTCGAGGAGACCGGTGGGTGATCGGCCTCTGGAGCCGTCAGGCGATCACTTGGAGACCGGTCGGGTCCGTTCGACGGTGAACAACTCCACCATCGCGTTCTCCTCTCCGTCCTTCAGGTTGGGCTCGTAGACCTTCCCCTCGTAGCCGGGATTGTTCTTCACCCCGACCACGCGGCGGTAGCAGCCGGGAAGGGCGACCGAGACGATCGCCACGGCGAGCAGGACGGACCCCGGTCCACCGAGTCGGGAGTTCAGGGATCGGGCGGATCGGGCGGATCGGGTCGAGTCGGCGCAGCTGGACAACGGCGGGCTCCGGGAGGCGTGCCGAAGCGTAGCCTCAGGCCGAAATCCGGGCGTTTTCGGTACCGGGATGCGGTTGGACCGGCGAGTCAGGCCGCCGCCATGCGACGAGCGAGGCTCTCCGCCGAGGCTTCGACGACGAACAGGCGATCAAGTCGCATCGTCGCGAACAGCGCTTGGAGATGTGGATTGAGGCCCAGCAGAACCACCTCCGCACCGCGAGCGTCGGCGCGGCGTCGCAAATCGAGGCAGGTGCCGAGGCCCAGGCTGGAGATGCCCGAAAGGGCCGACAGATCCAACACCACCCGACGAAGCGGATCGGCGGCGACCTCGATCGCGGCGGCGGCGATTCGGGCGGCTTCCGCGGCCGCCTCCTGACCCAGGGTGGGGCCGTGGAAGCGGATGAACAGCGTCGAGGGCGAACGCTCGAGCGTCAGGGGCTCGGTCTGGATGCCACCGGGCATCTTCGAGAGCGGACCCGAGACGTTCACGAAGGATGGATTTCGATTGGTGGCCATGGGGAGTGGAGTCGTCCCGTCGGGGCCGCGGCGCAAGTCGGGTTCGCCGGATCGGCCGCGGAGCGAGGCGAGCGGGGCCGGTTGCGCGGGTCGTTCCGATCAGTCGCCCCGTCCGGCGGGGACGAGGGAGAGCCGGTAACTGCGGGTGTCGAAGTGGACGCCGGCGGGAAGGCCCGTGGCGGAGGCCTCCTCCGGCGATCGGTATCGATAGCCGCCGATCAACTCGATGCCGGGCGTCTGGATTCGCATGCGGCGAGTCCCCGAGACCGGCAGAGGTGCGAGGCGACGACGGCGATCGGTCGCCGCCCCACCGGCGGCCAGCACGCTGAGATCGACTTCGCCCCGGGCCGTGCGAGTTCGCCACTCCCCGCCCAGCATCGCCACGCCCGACTCGGTCTCGGCCAGGTGGACCCGAGCCGCGCCGTGTTCGACCGGCAGCGGCAGCCCGGCCCGCACCTCCTCGCGCTGGGGATCGATCCACCACGTGTTGCGGGTGGTGCGTCTCCTCGATGGATCGAAGCCGCCGACGACCAGCAGTTCCCCCGACGTCGGATCGCGGGCGATCGAGGTCTCTCGAAGGCCTGCTGGCAGGTCGGCCGCCCGGCTCTGGAGTCCGTCGAGGACCGTCGCCCCACGTCGATCCTCCGTGACTTCGATGATCCGAAGCGCTGGGGTGCTCTCCGAGGCGGACTCGACGCCGCACACGACCAGCACTCGTCGATCGTCCAGTCGGATCGCGGCGTGCCCGCGTCGAGACTCGGGAAGCCGAATTGCGGGTCCCCACATCGCTTCGGGCGCGACCTCCGGATCGAGGCGCCGCGCGATGTCGCCGGCGACGACCAGCACCGTGCCGTCGGCAAGCGGGGTTGCGGTGTGACCCTCGAGCGACCCGCCGAAGGAGGGCAGCCCCACGGTGCTTCCGGCGATCTCCGGGTCGAGCAGTTCACCGTCGTCGTGCCACGCCGGCTGCGACATCGGCCCCTCGAATCCACCGAGGATCAGGATCCGGCGCTTCGGCAGTCGCACCGCCGACGCGTCGGCACGCGGCCGGTCGAGGCGGTCTCCGATCGGCCGCCAGCCGTCCCGCGGTGAACGGGTCTGGATCACGGCCGTCGCCTCGAACCGGTCGTCGAGTCCGCCGAGCAGGTGGAGCCGCCCATCGACCTCGACCGCTGCGGCCGCAATGACATCCAGCGGAATCGCCGATCGCTCGGTTCGCCAGGACGACAGCATCTGCTCGGATCCGGGCTGCTGCCGAGCCGTCGCAACTTCGGCGAGAAGCAATGCCGACAGCATCCCTCCGGCGAGGGCCAGTCCGAATCGACTCGACGACGGCTGGGGGTTCATGTGCGGCCGAACCGTGCAGGGTGGGGACCGATCGAAGGGGGAGGCGAGGGCATGCGCCTTACGATGGGTATCGGACGACGGCGGGGGCGGGTTGAGACGCCCGATCGAGTTGCGATCTCGAACTTCGCCTCGCGAAGCCGCGTGAACCACCGAACCCTCACGTGCGGCGCGGACGGATTCGAGATGGAGGAATCCGACCCGTCCTCGGGAGTGGCGTGTGGACTCGGTCGATGACCCCACGGCCCGCCGGACCGATCGCGGTTCCGTGGACCGGGCCACGACTCGATGGTGATGTGGAGGGACGTCGCGAGATGAGACCGCTACCACGACGACCATGGCGACGGTCGCTCCGTCGCGTCCTGCCGATGCTGGTGACCGTCACGATCCTGGCGGCGGTCGCCTCGCAGGGGCCGTCCTCGATGTGGGCGCTCGTCGAGTCTGGAGGTCGGCGACTGGTCATCTCGCTCACCGGCGGCGGGGGCGAGCTTCCCGTCGACAGCCCGCCGTTGCGGCGGGCCCGGGGCGCCTTGCCGGACCGATTCGTGAGGCACGAGACCGCGCGGTTCGTCGCCCTCTCCGACGGCGACACGGCGTGGACTCGACAACAGCTCGAACGATTCGAACGCGCGCATCATCAGTTTGGACGTTTTCTCGACCGCCTCGGCCTGCCCGAGCCGGAGATTCGCCACAAGCTCGTCGCGGTGCTGTTCTCGCGGCACGAGGACTTCCTCGACTTCGCCCGCGAGGTCGACGGCGTCTCGGATCCGTGGGTGAAGGGCTACTACCTTCCCGCCGAGGATCGCCTCGTCGGATACGACGCCGAGACCGATTCGTCGATTCGCGAGGCTCGCGAGCGTCTCTCCGCGCAGCAGCGCGAGATCGACGCGGCGGCACGACGAGATCGCCAACGACAGGCCCAGTCCGGGCGCATCGATCCCAACGCGCGGGGGGCCATCGACCGGGCCCGGTCGCTGCAGGGCATCGGCGAGGAGGAGGTGCTGCTCTCGGTTCGGCGGCAGGTGGTCTCGACCATGATCCACGAGGCGATGCACCAGCTGTTCTTCCACAGTCGGGTGCAGAATCCCAACGTGGCGCCGCCGTTCTGGCTCGCCGAAGGCCTCGCGGTCAGCTTCGAGACCGACCGGCCGGGCCAGGCGTTCGGACCGGACTTCGACTACGCGCCGCGGCGCGAGGTCTTCGAGCGTCTGCTGCTCGAGGAGCGCCTGATCGACCTTGCGGCCTTCGTCGCCCTCGAGGGAATGCCGGATCGGCGCGAGGGCACGGCGCGGGTCTTCTACCACCAGGGCGCCGCGTTGCTCTCGTTCCTCTATCGCGAGCGGCCGACCGAACTCGGCCGCTACCTCCAGTCGTTGCAGCAGGAGCCTCCGGGAAGACCCGGGCCCGCCAGGCAGCTTGAACTGTTCGAAGCCGCCTTCGGCGACGTCGCTCGCCTCGAAGGATCGTGGCTGCGGTGGGAGTTGGCTCGGATCGCGTCCGAGCGGGCCGCCATGCGACGTCTGAGCCTCGAGGGCCCGGAACTGCCGCTCCCCGATCGCCTGCTGCCGCCGGCGCCGCGGCCGCTGCTCGGCGGAGCCTCGTTGCCGCTTCGGTTCAGCCCCGAAGCTCGTCGTCGGCAGCGCTCGGCGACTCCGGCGTGATCGGGCCGTTCGCGTCCTGCGACGGGGGCGGCATGTCGGGGGCGCCGGGGGTCCACTGCCCGCCGAGCAGATGCGACAGCGAGTGGAACGCCGTCGACACTCGCTCGAGCTGATCGCCGAACCGCCGACTGCCCTCCTCGAAGATCGCTTCGGCCCGCTGCTGGAGGTGGGCCGGCAGATCGTGGTCGAGCAATGGCCGCCACTCCTGCATCGCCTCGAGTAGTCGCTCGAGGCGCTCGCCGACGGCGGCGGCCTCGTTGCTGCGCGGCGCGAGTCGATCGTGCTGGGACTGCAGCGCTTCGCTGGCTTCGCGAACCTGGCCGAGCATCGCCTCGACACCACCGCGAACCTGGCCGTCGAGCTCCCGGCAACGCTGGAGGAGTTCGCTGCGCTGTCGAAGGTCCTCCTCGAGGGATCGACGGACTCCGTCGGCATGCTCGAGCAGGCGGACGAACTCGGCCGAGGCGTTTCGAAGCGCCGCCGCCGCCTCGTCCCGACGCCGGTTGCTCTCTTCGGCATGTCGCCTCAGCTCTTCGCCGAACCGGCTGGTGGCTTCGGAGACCGACGACTGCATCTCGGCGAGACGCTGCTCGAGCTCGGCGATGCGTCCGGCATCGGCCTCCAGCCGTTGGTCTCGCTGCTGGATCTGCTGCTGGACGCGCTGCTCGACCTCCTGCACGGCCTGCTGCGAGGTCTCTGCAAGTTGCCGCTCCCACTGGTCGAGGCGATTGCGGACCAGGCTCTCGAGACGTCCGGAGAAGCCGTCGCAGGCCTGGTTGCTGCGCTCGAGCAGATCGGCGAGGCGGGTCGAGGCCTCCCGATGCACCGCATCGGCGCGGCGGGCGGCGGCGTCGTGTTCGGCAAGACCTCCCTCGAAGCGTCTCAGCTGGACGTCGAGGGCCTGCAGCATCTTCGCTCCAAGCGCGAGACGTTCGTGCAGTTCGGTCGAGATCCGCATCGCCTCCGGACCGGCGGCGCCGCCGGGAGTGGGCGGCGTCCAGTTGGGTTGACGCCCCGAAGCGTCGCCGAACTTGAATTCACCGCCGTTGGCGGGGGCGTTGGAACCACCGGGGGTGGCGTTCTGAGGGGTGACGAACGGACTGGGCATGGGGTGAGACTCCGAACGGAGTGGTTCGATGGGACAGGTCGACGCGGACACGCTCAGACGCAACCCGCCGACGGAGTCGGGTCGACCTCGATCAGCCGGATGTTCGGCCGTGGTCATGGGGCGTCCTGCCCGACGATCGCCTGCGGCGGCGAGCGCCGTGTTTCGCGCGACCGGGGAGGGGTCGGCACTTCCGGTCCGGACTCTGGACTTTTTCGGACCCTCGGGGCTCAGGCTTCCCGTGCGGTCGACGGGGCGAGGCGATCCAGAGAGACGCCTTCGAGGAGACGCCGCTGGGCGAGGCGGATCTGCTCGAGCCACCCACTGCCCAGACCTCGATCGGCCAGTGCGAACCCGACGTCGACCACCTCGGCGGCGTCGATCCGATCCGGCGGGACGGCCAAGGCGAAGGCGCCCCCCTCGACCCGATGGAGCCAGCCGCGATCGGCGAGCGCTTCGAGCATCCTCGAGACGACCGGCTCGGGGAGGGCGAGGGCTCCCGCCGCCTCGCCCGCGGAGGTCGCCTCCGAAGTCGTGAACCGGGTGGCGATGTGCTCCATGAGGGTCACGATCTGCGCCGGCTCGATGAACTCGGTGCGGCCGGATTCGGCCTCGAGATCCTCCAGCGTCCGGTGACGCAGGGTCTGCAGGAGGCTGGCCACCTGCAGGCCGAGCAGGGAGAACATCGACATCAGATAGATCCAGAACATGAACACCGGCACGAGCCCGAGCGAGCCGTAGAGGCCGCTGAGCGCGAAGGCGTTGCGCATGTAGAGGCCGAGAAAGCTGCGGCCGATCATCAGCAGCACCGCGGTCACGAACGCGCCGATCAGCACCGGTCGCACGTCCATGCGGGTGTTGGGCACCCAGAGATAGGCGCCGAACCAGAACGCCCACAGCAGCACGAAGTCGATGGTGCCGGCGCCGACGGTGGTCCACGGTCCCCAACTCGAGACGTTGCGGAGGGTGTCCGCAATGCCGCTGTTGACGATCGGAATCACCGCGAGCACCAGCGGTCCCACGGTCAGGGCGAACCAGTAGATCGGAATGCGGGCCCACCAGCTTCGACTTCGCGGGGCCCGGCAGATCTCGTTGAAGCAGGTCTCGACCGTCACGAGCACCCAGATCGCGCTGAACGCCACGACGCCGAATCCGATCCAGCCCAGGGCCGACAGGTTGATGCCGGCGGCGTAGGTCACGAGGTCCTCGACCCACTCCCCGAGACTGACGGAGCGCAGTTCGCCGTCGCCGCCGTCGGGCAGGGCCAGCTCCACGCCGTCCATGCCGGTGGCGTGGACGAGTCGATCCGCGATCTCCGGAAGATCGGGCCCCAGCACCGCCTTCGCCGCGACCGTCGCCACCACCAGCACGGGAAGCAGGCCGAACAGCAGGCGGAAGGAGAGCGTCGCGGCCATCTGACTCGCCCGGTCCTCGCCGAGGTGCCGGAGGCTGTAGCGGCCGATCCGATACGCCTGCCGGATCGATCGCTGCCAGCGCGACAACTGCCCGATCGGATCGGTCAGGGCGGTACGGGTCCACTCGAAGCCGCGGCGAAGCGAGGATCGAATCGAGGAGAACATGCTCATGGTTGCGCTCCGGCTCGGACGAGAACACGCGGGGACAACCCTAGGGGCGTCTGGACTTCATCGGGAGTTCTTCCGAACTCCGGACACGCTCCGTCGCCTCGATTCTCCCAGGCGGACGTCGGCAGGCCGCCGCTGCCCGTAAGATCGCCCGATGGTCAACGGCCGCCCCAAGAGAACCTCCGCCTCCCGACGCTCCCGATCCGCCACCTCGGCACGGGACGACGGCCGCGTTCGACTTCAGAAGGTGCTTGCCGAGGCGGGCATCGCCTCGCGGCGGGCGTGCGAGGACCTGATCCTCGAAGGCGAGGTGGAGGTCGATGGCGAAGTCGTCCGAACCCTTCCGTGCCTTGTGGATCCCACGATCTCCCGCGTGGAGGTGCGAGGCGTTCCGGTCGACATTCGTCCCGTCAGCGTTCGAACCCGCACCGTCATGGTCTTCAAGCCTCGCGGGGTGGTCAGCACCAACCGCGATCCCTTCCGCCGCCGTCGCGCCATCGACATCGTGCCGCACGCGCCGGGCGAGCGTCTGTATCCGGTGGGGCGACTCGACATCGACAGTTCGGGCCTGCTGCTGCTGACCAACGACGGCGAGCTCGCCAACCGCCTCACCCATCCCCGCTACGGCGTCCACAAGGGCTACGAGGTGATGGTCACCGGTCGAATCGACGAGCGGGCCCTCGAGAAGCTCCGACGCGGAGTGTTTCTCGCCCACCGCCGCCGCGGCGGTGCAGCTCGAGCCTCGGCCGAACGGATCGAGGTGCTTCGACGCGATCGCGATCGCAGCGTCCTGTTCATCGAGCTTTCGGAAGGCCGCAATCGCCAGATCCGCCGCATGCTCGAGCAGCTCGGCCACGACGTGAAGCGATTGCGTCGGGTCGGCCTCGGGCCGCTCAAGCTGACCGGGCTCAAGCCCGGAGAGTGGCGGGAACTGTCCCCGACCGAAGCCGCGGCGCTGCACCGAAGCGCATTCGGCACCACCAGGAAGACCACGACCGCGCCGAAGCGGGCGAGCTACCCCAAGTCGCGGCCGAAGCGGGACGCTCCGGCCACCGCCGATCGCACGCCGGCGGCGACGGCCTCGCCGCGGTCGAGTTCGTCGGTTCGACGGCCATCGGGGGCGGCACGAAGCGAACGGAACCCCTCGGCCGGACGCGGTCGGTCCGATCGAGGCGGCTCGAGACGTCCGGCCTCCGCGGCAAAGTCCTCCCGTCGAGGCGGGCCCGGCACGCGATCAGGAGAACGTTGAGATGCCCCAGTACGAGTACGAATGCGAAGCCGACGGAGAGGTCCTCACGCTGCTGCGGCCGATGTCGCAGGCGGACGACCCGGTCGACGATCCGAGGGGCCTTGGAAGGACCTTCCGTCGCAGGCACAGCGTCTTCGGTGTCGGGGTCGGGGCGGCCGCGTCGCCTCCGTCCTCGGGCGGATGCTGCCCCTGCGGGAAGGACTTCGGCGCCTGCGGCATGAACGGCGCCTGACGGCTGCGCGCGGTGCGACTGCATGGCGTCGACTTCTCGGGTGGCGGAGGTGGAGGACGTGGCAAGATCCGTGCGGTGGCGCGCGATCTCGATCGGCCTCGGGCGCCGCTGCGTGATCTGGGACGACTCGATCGGGCGGGTCTGCGGAGCCTGATTCTCGACGCCGCGGACGACGGCCCGTCGCTCTGGCGGATCGACGCGCCTGCGAGCGTGCCGATCGAAGTGGCGGAGGCCCACGGCGTCGGAGACACCTGGCTCGAGATCGCACGCTGGATGCGCGGATACGAGGACGCGCGGGCGTGGCGAACGGCCCTGCGGGCGAAGAGCCGGCGCGAACCTCGCCGTCGGTGCGATCGGGCCTTCGCGACGCCGATGGCCCCGATGAATCTGCGGGTGTTCAAGCAGACCTGGACCTTCGTATGCGAGATTCTGCTGCCCCTCGCCGAAAGCGGTCGCGTTCGAATCGAGCCGGTCCATCCCGGCAACGCCGCGACCACGGTGGTCGAGGGATGTCCGGCAGCGGTGCTCGCATCGAAGGGATGGCCACGACGGGGCTACAAGGGACGGGGCGACGGGCCGCGAGAGGTTCGCGAGGAGATTCTGCGACTCGTGGGCGAAGCGGGCGTCGTCGTGGGCTCGAAGATGGCCGACGAGGCGGTGGCGGACGGCGAAGGGGATCTGCTCGATGCGGTGCTGCTCGCCACCGAACCCTGGTCGGGGCCGGTGCCGGCGTCGGCGTCGATCGAAGCGTGGGTCTACTGAGCCCGCCGGTTCGGCGGAGTCGCCGAGGGCCGAGTCGACTTCGGACTCAGACCCCGCGGGTCGAGGGATCCCAGATCGCCTTGTGCAACTGGGTCTGCATCCGGATCTCGAGGCCGGACTCGAGGATCCACTCCGCGAGACGGCGGGGATGCAGCGCCGGGCATCCGAGGATCTCGAGGCCCGGTGCCTGCTCGAACACCGGCGACATCAGCACGGGGTTGCCGCGGTCGAGCAGGCGATGCTCGCGGATCCGATCGCACGCCCATTCGAAGTCTCCGCGATCGGTCACGACGAACTTGATCTCGTCGCGGGGTCGCAAACGGTCGAGGTTCGACCACAGGTTCCGATCGCACTCGCCGCTTCCGGGCGTCTTGAGGTCGAGAATCAGGATCGATCGCGGATCGCACGGGGCGATGTCGCAGGCGCCGCTGGTCTCGATGAGGACGGTTCGGTCGAGATCGCAGAGTCGCTCGACGAGATCGTGCACCCGCGGCTGCAGCAGCGGTTCGCCGCCGGTGATCTCGACGAGGCGGGTGCCGTGGCGAACGGTCTCCTCGACGAGGTCGTCGATGGTTCGAAACCGTCCTTCCTTGAAGGCGTACTCCGTGTCGCAGTACCGGCAGCGCAGGTGGCATCCCGCGAGTCGGATGAAGACGCAGGGCCGGCCCGCCCAGGTCGACTCCCCCTGAATCGAATGGAAGACCTCGTTGATGCGGAGTCGCGGTCGACCGCCGGTGCCCGCGGGCTCGTCCTCGAGTCTCGCCGCCGGCGCCGAGTCGGGTCGCGACGTGGACGTTGCTCCGCACGGCGAGGCCGAGGCCTGCTCGGGAGACGGGAGGATGTCGGCGGGCTCGTTCGACACGACGGCGATTGTTCGCCCGGAGGCCGCTCCTGTCGAACCGGGCGCGGGTGGACGTCGCGCGGATCCGTGCCGGGATTCGTGATCGCATCTCGACTTTCCCGCCCGGGCGGGTATAACTCGCGATCCGACACGCCCCGCCCAGGTGGCGAAATTGGCAGACGCGCCAGCTTGAGGTGCTGGTGGGAGTAACATCCCTTGGAGGTTCGAGTCCTCTCCTGGGCATGACCGGACGACCGGA
>JAFMML010000029.1:0-8445 GCA_017859745.1 Planctomycetota bacterium | reverse complement strand
CCTGATCAGCGTTCTTCCGGGCGACCGCCTCCGTCCCGCGGGCCGCGGACCTTGGGTTCGCCGACCGAGGTTCGATCAGGGTCGTCCACAAACGAACACCGCCGCGGACCTTTGGGGGTTCGCGGCGGTGCTGTTCTTGAAGGTGGTGCCTTCGCCCGCCTGCGGCGAGCGTTCAGGACGCCTCGGTCAGGGAATCGGGTCGCCCCACGCTCCGAGGAGGATGGCGAGGTCGGCGCCGTTGACGGTGCCGTTGCCGTCGAGGTCGCCCGGTCCGGGGGTGCCCCACGCGCCGAGCAGGATGGCGAGGTCGGCGCCGTTGACGGTGCCGTCGCCATCGAGATCCGCCGGGTTGGACGGATCGCACTGGACGGTCTCGATACGCACGGCATCGACGCCGGCTTCGACGATCGAACCGGGCGCAGCGTCCTCGGCGGTGAACCGGAGGCGGATCTCCGCCGTGGGCTCGACGAAGTCGGCGATTCGGTGGCAGGCTTCGAACCAGCCTCCGTCGACCTCGGGGCCGCCGGGACCGACGGTCTCGAGCGTGGTCCAGCTCCCGCCGCCGTCGTTGGAGATCGAGACCACGAAGACGTCCTGGTTCGGCGAGGCGCCCTCGGTGTTGGAGAACCATCGCAGGTAGCAGACGTACGCCTCGCCGCCGGTCGCGTCGATCACCGGCGAGACCAGGCTGGTCGAACCGTCGTCGACGTCGGAGTTGCCGTCGGCGTTGTCGGTGAGCCAGCAGCGGCCGGAGCCGTCGCCGTCGGCCGGCGGATCGCCTCGATCGCCTCCGCCCGCGGGAACTCCCCGAACCCACGCGCCGTCGGCGAGGCCGGAGGAGTTGATCACGACCCAGCCCGGATCGGTCTCTCCGTCGTCGTCGAAGATCTGGATCAGGCTCGTGGCGCTGACCACCGTCTCGGGGGCCGCCGAACCGTCGACCGGGGCGTAGACGAGAGCGCCTTCGTCGGTCGTCGCGAGGATGTAGTACTGGATCTCGGTCCCGCAGGGTGCCGCGGGGATGGTGGCGAGGTAGGTGTTCTCGCCGAGGGGTGGGCAGGTCTCGAGGATGAAGTCCGTCTGGCCTTCCGTCCGCCAGCCGAGCCGGACGGTGCCCGAAGGCGTGGCGGACAGCGGAAGCACCTCCACCGGGAACGACACGCCGATGGACGGATCCGAAAGGGACGGCAGTCCTTCGGGGAATCCGATGTCCAGCAGGGACACCTCCGGAGCCGGCATGTTGTGGAGGCCGAATCCCTCGTCGATCTGGGCGTAGTGCGGCGTGCCGTTGAGGATGTCGTCGTCGTCGTCGTCGAGCGAGAGGAAGTCGATGGTGATCTGCGGCGTGATGCTGGTGCCGGTGTGCATCAGAATGCTGTTGATCACCCAGCCCGCGATCAGTTCGCGATAGTTCTCGACGCCGGCGGCGACGAGCGCCTCGCGGGTGTCCCAGACCGAGCCCGAGAGGACGCGCCCGCAACTGTGGATCGGAGTGGTGCAGGGGTACTGCACGGAGTTGTCTGCGCTTCGCAGAGGAGTGTTGCAGTTGTTCTGGAAGCCCAGTCCAAGACTCGGCGAGTCGGTGATCGCCACCGCGACGGTGTCCGACATGCCTTCGCCGTAGGCGCCTTGGCCGCTGCCACCCACGTTGATCAGGTGATGGCCGTACTCGTGATAGACGACCGTGGTGTTGGCGGTGTTGCTGCAGCCGCCTCCGGAGGTGTAGAAGTTGATCGAGCTTCCGTTGTAGAAGGCGTTGCAGTTGTCGGCGATGTTGACGTTGACGGTGAAGTTCGTCTGGTTGGCGATCGTCGGGTACGCGGGGTTCTGGGCCAGCGCGAAGTCGCGAACGATGTTCGAGTGGAGGTAGGCGTTCACCTCGGCCCGACGCTGTTCCGAACCGTTGTCGGCGTTGTGGAGCAGCGTGACGAACTCGCCGGCGGTGCCGGACGCCGACACCTGCCCGTCGGAGCCGCTGCTGTTGTTGACGTTGAAGTACTGGCCTCCCACCTCGCTGTTCAGCACCACGCTGTCGCCGGCCCCGAGGTTCACCGAGAACAGGCCCTCCGCATCGGCGAAGATCGTGCTCGAGCCCGCCACGACTCGGGCGTACGGCATCGGAGTCGCGGACTCGTCGTCGCAGAGATCCGCGGCGATGCCTTCGGTGGCCAGGCCCTCGACCACACCCTCCACCGACTGGTGAAGGACGAGACTCTCCTGAAGAAGGATCTCGCCGGTGTCGGCGTCCGCGATGTAGCGGAAGCGTCGGTAGTTGGTGGGATCGAACACCGTGCCGCCCTCGAGCTCGAATCGGATCGCGACGCGCGGCGCCGACAGGTCGTCGTCGGTCCCGGCGAACACGACGCTTTCCACCGCGCTCATGGCCGGGGGAGCTCGGAACTGGTCGAACGCTCGGGCGGCGAACCGGGCCGGATCGAGTGCCCGCGGCGGCAGCGCCGTCAAGGCGTCGAGTTCGGTTGCGGCGTCCACGGGGCGCACGTCGGCGGCGACGAGGACCAGCGGAAAGCCCGGCTCGTTGCGAACGAGCATCTTGAGCACGCCGGTGTGGACCGGCAGCCCGCCGAGGGTCTGGGTGTAGTAGACGCCGAAGAAGCGGTAGTCGCCTGCGGCCTCGTCCCACAGGATCGGCTGCACGGCGCGTCGATCCTCGAACGGACCCTCGAGGACGAGGTCCTGCGGGTCGATGCCGAAGATCGCGGCATGGTCGAGGCGGAAGCGCTCGGCGCTGTCGATGGGCGAGACGCCGCTGGAGAAGCTCTTGCCGTAGACGCGACCGATGCGATCGCCCGGCAGCATGTGGAACTCCGTCCCGGGATGCTCGCCGCGGAATCGATCCCGAGCGCTGCGGGCGATCTCCGGACCGTTGTGGGACCCGTCGGACCCACCGATCTCTCCCGGTCCGCCGGGGGCGTCGGAAGGGACGACGGCGGCATGTGCTACGAGACCGGAAGTCGACAGCGGGAACGACACCGCAGCGACGAAGACGGCGAGGCTGCGACGCAGCGACCGGGGATAGGCCATGGGGGCGTGTTCCTGTGGACTGTGGACTTCTTGCGGACGCCGCAGCGGGCGAAGTGAAGACGAAGTTCGAGAACGGCGATGCGACCCTGCGATTGCACTCTCGTGAAGGCTGCCGGACGGTCACGCCCGGGACAACCGGTCGAGCGATGGTCAGCGACCATTGATGTTCGACCTGTCGCGGCCTTCGCGGACTTCACGACCTGTGCGAGCGTGGGGGTGGGACGACTTGGGCCGCCTGAGACGGTCTGGGACCTTGACTTGAACGCCTTCGACAAGCAGTACGCCTGAAGCAGTACGCCTGAAGCAGTACACCTGAAGCAGTACGCCTGAAGAAGAATGACCCGAGACCGCTCGTTCGGCAACCTGGATCGAGTCGTTCTTCGCGATCGATCCGGTTCGGGTTGCCCCGAATGGAGGGATTTCGCCCCCTCACGCGTCCCCACGGGGGCCGCGGAACCGGGACCGCCCGTAGGATCCGCCGTCATGGCCGCCAAGCGAGAACGCCGAGTCGAGCACGAGCCGGTCATCGAGAACCGCCGGGCGAGGCACGATTTCGCCATCGAGGACACCCTCGAATGCGGCATGGAGCTGCTGGGTACCGAGGTGAAGGCGATTCGAAGCAGCCAGGTGAGCCTCGGAGAGGGATGGGTGCTGGCCGAGGAGGAGCCGCCCCGCCTGACGCTTCGGAACGTCCACATCGGGCCCTATCCGCCGGCGGGACCTCATCGACAGCACGAGCCGACACGGACCCGGCGACTCCTGGCTCACAAGCGCGAGATCCGCAAGCTCGCCGTCGAGGTCAGGGCCCGAGGGGCGTCGCTGGTGCCGTTGAAGATCTATTTCTCGAAAGGCAAGGCCAAGCTGCTGGTGGGCCTTGGCCTTGGCCGAAGAAAGGCCGACAAGCGGCAGGCGATCGCAGCGCGGGAAGCCAAACGCGACATGGATCGCGCCACGTCTCGGCGATGGTGAGGACCTGACGCAGCAGGGACGCCGAGGCACTCATCTGGAGGTCATGACGAATGAGCGGGAAGGCACCAGGACGATGTTGCGCCGGGGGCTCGAAGGGAGCGTGCTCGGACGCGTGGCCGGACCCCGTCGAGGCGGCACAGGCCGCGAACCTCGAATGGGCGAACGCGAGGTTCGGCCCAGAGTCCGATCTGCCTGGACGAGCGGACGAACCGCAACGCCCGAGCATGCTGTGGTTCGGGTGTGTGGACAGCCGGGTGCCGATCGAGCGCCTGGCCGGTCTCGGCATCGGCGACGCGCTGGTCCACCGGACCATCGCCAACCGAGTCGCATCCGACGATCCCGCCAGCTCGGCCACGCTCGAGTTCGGCCTTGGAGTCCTCGGCATTCGCGAGGTGGTCGTCTGCGGGCACGACCGATGCGGGGGCCTCGCCGCTGCGCTCGGCGAGCCCGGCGCCGTGCCGGAGGCGGTCGAGACCTGGATCGAGCCGCTGCGAGCACTCATCGAACGGCACCGTGAGACGCTCGATGCGATCGCCGAACCGGATGTGCGACTGCGGAGGCTGGTCGAGTTGAACGTGCTCGATCAGGTCGAGGCGGTCCGCCGTTCGGCGGTCCACCGCCGACTCGAGCAAGCCGGCGACGCGCCGCGCGTGCATGGTTGGGTCTACGACATTGCGACGGGGCGACTTCGCGACGCAGCGGAATCCCCGAGCGCCTGAGCGGCGATGGGCCGTCGCCTCACCGTCGCCTCACCGTCGCATCGAAGCAGGCGAGATCGCCTCCGCGGAAGGTCCGATCAGGGACTCGGCATGGGAATGGTCCGGCCCGACTCGTCGTCGCGGCGTCCTTCGATGCAGTCGACGACCACTTCGGCGATCCGCTCGGGCGGCAGGGCCCGCTCGGGCGGAATCACCTTCTCCGGGAAGTTCGAGCGGAGCAACGGCGTCTCGACCGCGCCGGGATTGATGGTGAATCCGCGGATGCCGGCACGGCGTCCCTCGTTGGAGATCGATCGGGTGAGACTGTCCAGCGCGGACTTGCTGGCGGCGTAGACGAAGAAGCCCGGGAACGGATCGCTCGTGCCGATCGTCGAGATGTTCACGATGCAGCCGTTGCGCTGGCGACTCATGATCGGCCAGGCCGCGGCGATCAGCAGCGCGGGAGCGAAGGTGTTGGTCGAGAAGCAGCGTTCGAGCAGGGCGAGATCCGTCTTGGCGATCGGCGCGAGTGGGGCGATGCCGGCGCCGTTGACGAGGTTGTCGATTCGGCCGAATCGGGCGACGACCCGAGGCATGACCGCGCCGACCTCGCCGGGATCGGAGAGGTCCGCGACGAGGACCTCCAGGTCGATCTGCGGATGGCGAGCTCGCAACTCGCGGGCGACCGCGTCGAGCTTGCCGTGGGTTCGACCGAGAAGGGCGAGGCGGTGGCCGCGATCCGCGAGCAGAATGGCGATGCTGCGGCCCATGCCGCCTCCCGCGCCGGTGATCAAGGTGACGGGGGCGTCGGATGTTGCGGTCGGAGAGGAGTCGTTCACGCGAGGCTCCGGCGGACGAGTCGGATGAGACGGGCGGAGGAGGAGCTGGCAGTCGGCCCACGGAGGCGCTCCCTCCGCCGGACGCCTTCGTCGCTCGCTCCGTCGGGCTTCGTCGGAGTCGCGAAGCGGCCCGGTTCCCGACCAATCGAGATCAGCCGAGCAGGCGCATCAGGTCGTTGTAGAACGTCACCACGAAGAGACTCCCGATCAGGACCAGGCCGATCAGCGTCGCGCCGCTCTGGAACGCCGGCGACGGTGGCCGGCCTCTGAACTTCTCGTACATCAGGAAGAGGAACAGGCCCCCATCGACGATCGGCAGCGGAAGGAAGTTCAGCACCGCCAGGTTCACGCTGATCATCGCGAGGAAGAACACCAGATACATGAGACCCCGGTCGGCGACCCTCGTTCCAAGGTGGACGATCCCGACCGGGCCGTGCAGCTGCTCGACGCCGACGGTGCCGCGGATCAGGCGGTCGATGGTGAGATAGGTGAGCGTCACCATCTTCACGGTCTGCTCGAAACCCATGCCGACGGCGCGGACGGGAGATCCCTCGGCCGACAGCACCGTGAAGATGGGGTCGAAGAAGACCGCCGGAAGCGGGGTCGTCCATCCCAGAGCGTGCAGCTGGGCGACCTCTTCGGCGGTCAGGCGCCAGGTCGCGGTGAGCGTCGGCGCGTCGGGTGTCGGTGGCACCGTGGCCAGTTGGATCTCGGCGCCGACGCCATCCCGCGCCGCTTCGGCCGTGGCCTGACGAAGGCCTCGTCGGAAGGACGCCCAGTCCTCGACGGGGCGTCCGTCGACGGAGGCGAGTCGGGTTCGCGGCAGCAGGTCGAGTTCCGCGGCGGGGCTTCGAACCGGTTCGATGCCTTCGGCGGCTGGTCGACCCAGGCGATCGAAGGGACGCGCCACGAGCGGGAGCTCCCGCGCGTATCCGACCCCGACACCGAGGCGTCCGCTTCGATCGATCGCGGCATCGGTCTCGACCACCTCGCCGTCGCGAAGCACCAGAAGCGAGATCCGCTCGCCGGGCCGGGCGGTCACCTCGGCGCGGAACTCCGCCATTCGCGGCCCTTCGAGGCCGCCGATGCGAAGCACCACATCGCCGGCCTGCAGCAGGCCGCTGTTGGAACTCGACTCGAGCACCTGCTCGATGCGGACCAGCGGGACGAGCCCAAGCAGACCGAACTCGTAGTCGCCGGCGCCCGCGGGCATCCGCTCGGGATAGACGAGTCTCTCGTAGGTCGGCTCGACCGGCAGCATGGCCTCGGCGACCACCCGCTCGGCGCCCGACCAGCGCGTGGGAATGGCCTGCCCGCCGCTCGCGGACACTGCCGACAGCACCTGATCGAACGTCTTGGCGGGGAGTCCGTCGATCTCGACGACCTGCATGCCCGGTCGCACGCCGGCCTCCAGCAGGCCGGTCTCGGCAAGCACCCGATCCACCATGGGGCGGATCTCCTCGTCGGCGGCGAGCGTGGTTCCCGCCGCGGGCACGATGCCGACCGACAGGAGACCGCTCCTCTCGTCGAGGGTGGGTTCGATCGGGAAGACGAGGGATTCGCCGTCGCGTTCGATCTCGAACCGAAGAGTGCGGTCGGGGCGGGCCATCGCCGCGGCGATCTGGATGTCCGCGAACGTGTCCACCCGGGCCCCGTCGATCGCCCGAACGACGTCGCCGGGGAGGAGTCCCGCCGCCTCGGAACCGGTCGATCCCTCGGCGATGGCGGTCGCGGCGGGCGATCCGGGGACGACCTCGCCCACCATCGGCGCCTCGAAGCGGACCCCGGCGAGGAAGGCCACGAGAAAGAGCACCACCGCGAGGACGATGTTGGCGAACACCCCAGCCGACACCACGACCATCCGCCGGCCGATGCTGCAGCGGTTGTAGCTGCGAATCGAGTCGGAACTGGCGGTCGGATCGAGATCGTCCTGCCCCAGCATCTTCACGAAGCCCCCGAGCGGGAGGATTCGGAGCGAGTACTCGGTCTCGCCGATGCCGGCAGCGTCGAGATCGGCGTCGCTCAGTTCGATCGTCGATCGCCCGGTTCGCTCCCGGACGGCAGGTTCGGTCGAGCCCAGACGGGTACCGATGCCCCGGCGCCACGCAAGCACCTGAGGACCCATGCCCACCGCGAAGGCGTCGACCCGAATGCCGGCCCAGCGGGCGGCGAGGAAGTGCCCCAGTTCGTGGACGAAGATCAGCAGGCCGAAGCCGAGCAGGATCAGCAGGACGTTGGTGCCGTTGGAGATGAGGTCCATGAAGTCTCGGAGTTCGGTCGACGGAGCAGTTGGACGCGACAGCGTATGCGGTTCATCGGCAGTCGCAGGGGCCGTCAGGACGACCTCCCGAGCGGAGCATCGCCGCGAAGTCCTCCCCGACATCGCTCGCGGCGGCGGTCGTCCTGGAGACTTCACGCCACTTCGCCGCGACCACGACGCGGAAAGGCCCCGTCACTCGATACGGAGACTTCACGCCACTTCGCCGCGACCACGACGCGGAAAGGCCCCGTCACTCGTTACGGCCGAGATCCACCGAGTCGCAGACCAGGGACTCGGTGCTGTCGGCGAATCGAAGCATGGCACCCGATCCGATTCGAAGCCACACGAAAAACCCCCGGCGCGAGGCCGGGGGCGGAGGGAGGGAAAAGGGCTCTTGGAGGCGGACTTTCGCGTCCGCGGGCGGGTCGGGATCCCATTCCAGTGAAGGGTGGAGATCCGACGGGGTTTCGAGTCTGACGGAACTACGAGTCAGGTTCTCACGGATGTCTGCGAGCGTTCTTGCTTTCTTGCTGCCTGCTTGCTGTTTGCTTGCTTGCTTGCTGCCTGCCTGAGGTCACTGCTCCCCAAACTCTTGCCTGAGGCGGTCCCGCACATGCCAGACGCGGGACTGGGCCTG
>JAFMML010000141.1 GCA_017859745.1 Planctomycetota bacterium | reverse complement strand
AAGCGTGGGTAGCGAACGGGATTAGATACCCCGGTAGTCCACGCCGTAAACGATGCGCACTAGGTCGGGGAGGTTTGACGCCCTCCCGGCCGAAGCAAAAGTGTTAAGTGCGCCGCCTGGGGAGTACGGTCGCAAGGCTAAAACTCAAAGGAATTGACGGGGGCTCACACAAGCGGTGGAGCATGTGGCTTAATTCGAAGCAACGCGAAGAACCTTATCCAGGGTTTGACATGCACGGATCAACCCCATGAAAGTGGGGCCACACCCGCAAGGGCGGAACGTGCACAGGTGCTGCATGGCTGTCGTCAGCTCGTGCTGTGAAGTGTCGGGTTAAGTCCCTCAACGAGCGAAACCCCTGTCGCTAGTTGCCAGCAGGTAAAGCTGGGGACTCTAGCGAGACTGCCGGTGTCAAACCGGAGGAAGGTGGGGATGACGTCAAGTCCTCATGGCCTTTATGCCCTGGGCTGCACACGTGCTACAATGGTAGGTACAGAACGATGCAAGACCGCGAGGTGGAGCAAATCGCTAAAACCTGCCCCAGTTCGGATTGGAGGCTGCAACTCGCCTCCATGAAGTCGGAATCGCTAGTAATCGCGGATCAGCTACGCCGCGGTGAATACGTTCCTGAGCCTTGTACACACCGCCCGTCAAGTCATGGAAGCTGGCAGCGCCCGAAGTCGCCCCAATTCAGGGGTGCCCACGGCGAGGCTGGTGACTGGGACTAAGTCGTAACAAGGTAGCCGTAGGGGAACCTGCGGCTGGATCACCTCCTTTCTAAGGGATAATTTAGACGGTTTGCAGAGCGATCTGCGGCCGAAATCGTCAACATTGCCTCGTCCTGTCGGTTCTGCCGACGGGATACCAGCACGGCGACGTGCTGGGAAGGCTTTCCCGACTGTTCCTTGATACATCGCACCCCCGATCCGTTTTGCCCAAAGCGGATCGGGGGTGTTTGTTTTTGACCTTCCAGCAGCGAGCACCCGCGAGAATCGGCGCATGGCGTCGGTCTTTTGCGGCCGGCTTTCAGGGCCGGAATGAACGGCCGTCTTCGCCGCCCCTGGCGACCGGTGCTCGTGCGGATCATTCTGGAGGGTTTTCGGTTGGGCGTTCCCGGATAATCGCGCTCGGGTAGTATTCATCGAGTCGTATTCGTGGTGCGCATCTCGAGGTCACGATGCCATGGCTCGGTCCAGTGCTCCGCTCTTGGTGCTCCGAATGCCGGGGCCAGGACGGAGTCGGTTCACTCGTGGCGTCCGGTCGGCCGCGACCAGCTCGAGATTCCCGCTCCTGGTCTCGGGCCGCGCCGCGCGGGACTCGCATCGTTCGGCCCCGGCGACACTTCACCAACGCACCCGCCCTCGGAGATGGACCCAATGCCCAAGTTCGAAGACCTGCCGCTTGCCGAGTTGACCAGCACCATCGAGCGCCTGAAGGGCGAGCTCGAGCGGCGTCGCCGGCAAGAGGCCAAGCAGGCCATTGCGGACATCCGCGCCAAGATGGAGGAGTTCGACCTCGGGATTGGTGATCTGGGATTTTCGGCGGCGGAGCTGAGTGAGGCGGCAGAGCGGGGGGGCGGAAGTCGTCGGGGGACGCGACAGACTCGGCCCGCGAAGGGCGTCGATCGCCGACGCAAGGTGGCTCCGAAGTACCGCGACCCCGAGAGCGGGACGACGTGGTCCGGGCGCGGCCGGACGCCGCTGTGGATGGTCGCCGCGATCGAACAGGGCCGAACCCGGGACGAGTTTCTGATCGAGAAGTAGCGGGCCGGTCCGACGGGTGCGACGCGTCCGACGTGTCTGATGGGTCCGACAGTCCGACAGTCCGACAACGGATACGCTCGCCACATGCCGGTCGTCGTCGCTCCGCCCGAGGTCGTGCCCGAGGTCGTGATTGAAGGGCTCCAAAAGTCCTTCGGCGACAAGTCGGTGCTTCGAGGCATCGATCTCACGGTCCAACGTGGCGAGCTCGTCGCGATCGTCGGGGGCTCCGGCTCCGGCAAGACCGTGCTGCTCAAGCACATCACCGCGCACTTCCAGCCCGACGCCGGACGCGTGCTCGTGGCCGATCACGAAGCGGCTCCCGGGCCCGCCCCCGAGTTCGCCGCACCGCTTCTCGATCTCGCCACGATCGACGAGGCGCACATGGATCGCTTGCGGATGCACTGGGCGGTCGTCTTCCAGCGCAACGCGCTCCTGACCGGGACGGTGCTTCGAAACCTCTCGGTCGAACCTCGCGAGGTGAAGGGTCTCTCCGACGAGGAGATTCGACCCCTCGCGATCGAGGCCCTTCGCGACGTGGGTCTCGACCCGGAGCTCGTCCTCGAACGTGATCGGGACGCCCTCTCCGGCGGCATGGCCAAGCGCGTCGCGGTCGCGCGGGCCCTCGTGATGGATCCGGTCCTGCTTCTCTACGACGAGCCGACGTCCGGTCTGGATCCGGAGATGTGTCGGCAGATCCACGATCTCATCCGTGAGACCCATCGAGCGCAACCCCGTTTCGCGGAGCAGCGGCGGGGTGTGGTGCGCACCAGCATCGTGGTCACCCACGACACCGAACTGCTGCGACGTTTGAAGCCGCGAATCGTGATGCTCGGCGACGGCGAGGTCTGCTTCGACGGTACCTACGACGAGTTCATCACCAGGACCGATCGCCGCATCGAGCCCTACCTGCAGCAGATGGGCGTCCTGCACGAACGCTCGTAGTCCGACGTGTCCGACAGTCCGACGTGTCCGACGTGTCCGACGTGTCCGACGTGTCCGACGGGTCCGACTGGTCCGACGTGTCCGACGTGTCCGACCGGTCCGACGTGTCCGACAGTCCGACCGGCCCGGCGCGGTACAACCCCACTCCGAGGAGGCGCTGCATGACCACCTGGTATCTGCTCGAGTCCGGGGCGGGGGACGGCCAGCCCAGCGGACCTCACGACATCGAACAGATGGCGATGCG
>JAFMML010000028.1 GCA_017859745.1 Planctomycetota bacterium | reverse complement strand
GGTTGTAACAATGGCTTCGGCGGTGGAGGCGGCGGCAGCGGCGGTGGTGGCGGCGGTGGCGGCGTCCCGTTCGGCGAGGCCGGCGATGCTCCGGAGCGAAGGAGCGAGGAGGAGAAGGTCCAGGATCTCGTCGACCTCATCATCGAGTCGGTCGAACCGGAATCGTGGGTCGACAACGGCGGAGATGCGGCCACGATCCGCTACTACCAGGGCGTGCTGATCGTCCGAGCCCCGGACTTCATCCAGCGACAGATCGGGGGATACCCCTTCGCCCCGCGTGCTCCACGTGCCGTGCGTCCCGCGGGCGGCCGATACGTCGGTCTCGATGCCTCGCTCGGCATCAACCAGGATGTGCGGTTCCGCGACCAGACCGTCACCGGCAGCGCAGGCAACTGAGCACCCGGCAAGGCCCTCCGCACGCTCCCCTCGCGGGATCGGACACGGACCTCGAACGATCCCGCGTCGGGCGTCGGCTCAGCCGAATCGGCCGGTGATGTAGTCCTCGGTCTCGGGCAGCTTCGGATTCTGGAAGATCCGCTGGGTGGGTCCGTACTCGATGAGGCGACCGAGCACCATGTAGGCGGTGTAGTGGCTCGAACGCGCCGCCTGCTGCATGTTGTGGGTCACGATCAGCACGGAGTAGTGCGGGACGAGGCTGTCCATGAGCTCCTCGATCTTCTGCGTCGCGATCGGGTCGAGCGCCGAGCACGGCTCGTCCATCAGAAGGACCTCCGGCTCGGCGGCCACGGCCCGCGCGATGCAGAGACGCTGCTGCTGACCACCGGACATGCCGAGAGCGCTCTCGTGAAGTCGATCCTTCACCTCGTCCCAGAGCGCCGCGGCCCGGAGGCTTCGCTCGCAGACCTCGTCCAGCACCCGGCGATTCCGCTGACCGTCGATGCGAAGGGCGTAGACGACGTTCTCGTAGATGCTCATCGGGAAGGGATTGGACTTCTGGAAGACCATCCCCATCCGCTTGCGGAGTTCGATCACGTCGACGTCGCGGCCGTAGATCGAATCGCCGCTCAGACGCATGTCCCCGTCGACGCGCACGCCGTCGATGAGATCGTTGAGGCGGTTGACCGAGCGGAGGAGCGTCGACTTTCCGCATCCGGAGGGCCCGATCAGCGCGGTGATCTTGCCCTTGGGCACGCTCATGGAGATGTCGTGGAGCGCCTTGAAGGATCCGTAGTGGAGCGCAAAGCGATCGATCTCGAGGATCGACTCCTCGCTGGCGACCTCCTCGTGGATCACCGCCTCGACCGGCTCTCCCGCGGCGATGGCGGCGAGGTCGAGTCGAATCTCGGACTGGCTTGGAGTTGGGTTCGAGAACATCTTCGTCTCGGTGGTCGAGGCGTTGAGGGAAGGAGGCTTGGCGACGTCGGCGTGCCCCATGGCGTCTCCTAGAACTGGCTGCCGGCGAACCGTCGTCGCAGGCGAGTGCGCAGCCACACCGCGATCACGTTGAGCAGCATGATCAGGATGATGAGCAGCAGGGTCGTGGTGAACACCATGGGCTTCGCGGCTTCGCTGTTCTGGCTCTGGAAGCCCAGATCGTAGATGTGGAAGCCCAGGTGCATGAAGCTTCGATCGGGATGAACATAGGGCGCCGTGGCATCGACCGCGAGCTCCGGTGCGAGCTTGACCGCCCCCACGAGCATCAGCGGAGCGACCTCGCCGGCCCCCCGGGCCATCGCGAGGATGGCGCCGGTCATGATTCCGGGCATGGCCCGCGGGAGCACGATGCGACGGATGGTCTGCCACTTGCTCGCCCCGCAGGCGTACGAGCCCTCCCGCATCGATCGAGGCACCGCCGCCAGCGCCTCCTCCGTGGCGACGATCACCACCGGCAGGGTCAGCAGAGCGAGGGTCAGGCTCGCCCAGAGCAGGCCTCCCTTGCCGTAGGTCGGATTGGGCAGCTTCGCCTCGAAGAGCAGTTCGTCGATCGAGGCGCCGACGACGTAGCAGAAGAAGCCCAGGCCGAAGACGCCGAACACGATGCTCGGCACGCCCGCGAGGTTGTTCACCGCGATGCGAACCGCGCTGATCATCGGTCCCGCCTTGGCGTACTCCCGCAGATAGAGGGCCGCCAGCACGCCGAACGGCACCACCGCGATCGTCATGATCAGGGTCATCGCCACGGTGCCGAAGATCGCGGGGAACACCCCGCCTTCGCTGTTGGCCTCGCGGGGGTCGTCGACGAGGAACTCGATCCACCGCGAGAGATAGACCCCAAGTCGTCCCACGATCCCGAGTCGATTCTGCGGGATCGCCCTCACGATGTCCGCGACCTCGAGCGGCGCCTCCGTCCCATCGGCGGTTCGCATGACCACTTCGAAACCGTCCATCCGCTGCGACAGCGACTCGACCTCGCCGACGATCTCGGCGAAGCGTTCTCGACCCGCAGCCTCTCGGGACTCGAACTCCGCGACCGCCTCGCGAAACGCCTGCGTCGGCACGAATCCGGCGTTCTCGATCCGATCGACACGGGCCTCCGCGTCGGCGATCTCCTCGGCGCTCCCCCCCTGCCTCGCCCGCTGCAGCTCGCCCCACGCGCCGATCCACTCAGGAGGCACGCCTTCGCGCAGTTCCGCCTCTCGAAGCTCCAGTCGTGCCGACTCGAGCTCGTGGTTCACCCGTCCGACGTCATGGGTCTCCAGCGATCGCTTCTGCCGCCACAACGACCGCAGGCGCGGATGGACCTCCTCGAACCACGCCCAGGTGTCCTCGGTGCCCTCCGCGACGGTCCTTCCCTGCTCGACCGCACGAGTCGGGGTGCCGTAGAAGCGTCCCCACTCGAGTCGCTCGATGGTGACGCCCCACTCCGGCTCCGAACGACCACCCTCCTCGATCTCGAAGTCGTCGATCCAGGTGAAGTGGGTGCCGGTGAGGTCGTAGTTGGCGGTACGCAGCAGCGTTCGACCGAGGGTCCCCTCGTGCGCCGCCGCGTCATGCTCGGCTCGATCGCGGACCTCGGGGTCGAGCCTCGCGTAGATCTCCGGGGTGGGGCGGTATCGCTCGTGGCGGGAGACCTCCCCGAGGTGGACGCGACCGTCCGAGGTGGACACCTCGACCAGCGCCCGCGGCCAGAACGTCGCGCCCCCGTTCCACAGGATCATCGCGAGGAGGCCCGCGATCATCGCGAGAGCGAGGCCGAGACCCGCGGCCATCAGCCAGACCACGGGTTCGCCGGCGGACAGCAGCGTGCCGCCTCCATGCGCAGCCCTCGCGGCGCGAGGCCGCGGCTCGACCATCGGCGTCGACTCCGAGGCGGGTGGGGCGGCGACGCTCACAGCGCAAACGCCCGCTTGCGAAACCGTTGGCGAACCGCTTCGGCCACGGTGTTCACGAGGAAGGTCAGGACGAACAGGCTCAGGGCCGCGAGGAACAGCATGCGGAACTCGGTCGACTTGGGCACCGCCTCGGGAAGTTCGACGGCGATGTTGGCCGACAGCGTGCGGAACCCGTTGAAGATGTTCCACTCGAGGATCGGTGTGTTCCCCGCGGCCATCAGGACGATCATGGTCTCGCCGACGGCACGGCCGAGGCCGACCATCACCGCCGAGAAGATGCCGCTCATCGCCGTCGGGACGATGATCCGCACCGCGGTCTGCCATGGCGTCGCACCGAGGCCGAGCGAGCCGCTGCGGAGGTGCTCCGGAACCGAGGAGAGCGCATCCTCGGCGATCGTGTAGATGATCGGGATGATGGCGAAGCCCATCATGAAGCCCACGATCAGCGCGTTTCGCTGGACGTAGGTGTCGACCACCCCACCGCGAGGATCGAAGCCCGTCAGGGCGAGCGCCTCGGCGATTCCCCACGCCAAGCCAAGGCAGAGAAGCGTGCCGACCAGGAACCGGACGAACTGCACCACCGCCGCCCCGCCGCGGGTCATTCGAGCGACGGCGTCGCGACCCCGATGTCCGCCGAGGCGACTCGCGATCAGCCACGCCGCGAGAGAGGCGAACGGCAGCAGAATCACGAACCATCCCCCGACCGGGCTCGCGTAGGGGGAATCGCCCCCGTCGCTCGTCCCGCGATTCCACGCAAGCCAGGCCATGACGTCGCCGCCGAACAGAGTCCGTTCGATCCACGGCGCCAGGAGCACCCCAAGTCCAATCCCGGCGAAGGCGAACGCCAACGACAACGGCATCCGAAGCCTCGCGAGACGGGCGGCCCGGGCCGAGGGCAGGAACTGCCACAGGTGGCCCCCGACCAGCACCGCGAAAGGCACCGCGAAGAAGCATGCGATGACCGCGGGCACCACCTGTTCGACGAGGGGTGCGAAGACCAGCGCCGCGAGAAACCCCAGCACCACGCTCGGCAGGCTCGCCATGATCTCGATCGCGGGCTTCACCCGCGCCCGGCTGGTCGGGTGCATGAACTCGCTGGTGTAGATCGCCGCAAGCAGGGCCAGCGGCGTTCCGAACAGCATCGCGTAGAGGGTGGCCTTGATCGATCCGAAGATCAGCGGGATCAGGCCGAACTTCGGCTCGAACTCGTCCGTGCCGGAGGAACTCTGCCAGACATGCTCGGGCTTCTCGTAGCCCTCGTACCAGACCCGCCCGAAGATCGAGGCGAACGTGGTCTGAGGGTGCGGGATCGCGACGTTCCATCGCGCGATGCCCCCCGCGCCCGCCACGAGCAGGCCGTCGTCCTTCGGACTGATCGCAACCGCCGTCGCCGGAGCATCGTCTCGCTCCGATGGCGGGCAGGTCGCGAGCAGTCGATCGTTGGTCGCGTAGTAGAGCCGAGCGGAGCCGTCTTCGAAGCCGGCGGCGAACATCCGAGTCCGGCTCGACGGAGCCAGGGAGGTCGCGGCGACGCCGGCGTCCCCGGGGAACACGTGCGCCCGCACGAGACGCGATCCGTCTCGGAGTGTGCCGGCGAGCGCGGCATCGGTCGGTCGGACCCGGAACCAGCTTTCGATCGAACCACGATCGTCGGCGACCAGCAGCGTGGTCTTGCCGTTCATGAAGGTGGCGGCGGTCACGGTGGCGCCGTCGCGGTCGAGGAGATCGAGACGCTCCGCCTCGGCGAGATCCGCTCGCTCACGGGTGTCGAGACGCACCGTCTGCCCATCCGACCAGACCAGCAACGCCGAGTCGCCACGTCCCTCGAGCATGCAGAAGGAGGGCGGTCCCGACACGCCGGCGGGCGGCTCGACCGCGACCGAGCCGCCGCTGAACCGGACGGTCTCCCGCCGCGTCATCATGTTGCGGATCACCGTGGCGGCCTTCAGATGGAAGACACCGCGATCGTCCACCGCTGCCAGCACCGGTCCGGTGGACAGCGTCGACAGATCCACAAGTCGAATCGGCACGTCGGCGATGGCGGCGGGCTCGCTGAAGGACGCCAGAAGGCGCTGGAGCCGAAAACTCCCGATCGGGGTCCGTTCGACGACGCCGTCTCCCCGTGCCGCGGTGCCGCCCACCGGGAGCGAGCGGTACTCCGGTTCGATCTCGGACGGTTCGATGAACTCCGGTTCGAAGCCCAGCCGGCCGTAGCTGACGGTTCCGTCGGCGAACCCGACGATCGCCCCGTCCCCACCGGGCGGGAACGCCACCGCGGTGGGCACGCGATCTCCGAAGGGACGCGATCTCGAGAGTTCACGGCCATCCGCCGCCGCGAAGACCACGACCTCTCCGTCGGGAAACCACGCGAATCCAATGGTCTCGTACTCGTCCAGTCGGATCGCCGTCGGTGGTTCGGCCCGTTCGTCGAGAAGCGCTGGAAGGACCGCCCCCCGCTGCACTCCCCCGGGCAGGAACAGCGGCACCGCCACGCTCACCAGGAACACGCACACCCCCGCCACCGCCACGATCGTCGCGACACCGGCCACGGTGATCAGGATCCGTGCCGAGACGTCGGCGATCTTCACGCGGACCGAGGTGCTGCGGCGGCGGACCCAGCCGGTGAAGCTCTGCTCGGACACGATTCGAGATCCTCGGACGACGGACGAGGCGGATGCGGGACGCAGGTCCCTCGGGCGGCGACGGCGAGGTCGGAGCTCGGACCGCCGGCGTCAGCGGCGAATGCCGACCCGCGCGAGGTTGTCCGTCGCCACCGCCGCGGTGATCGGGAAGTAGCCGTCCTTGAGCACCTGCATCTGCCCCTGACGGCTGAAGATGAACCTCACGAACTCCCGACGAAGGGGATCGAGGCGTGCGCCGGGCCGGTGATTGACGTAGACGTACAGGAAGCGGGCCAGCGGATACTCGCCGGTGTAGGCGTTCTCCGGCGTCGCCGGAATCATCCGGCTGCCCGTGTCGCGGGCGAGCGGCACCGCGGCGACATCGGCGGTGAGGTATCCGATGCCGCTGTATCCGATGCCGTACTTGTCGTTGGCGATGCCCTGCACCACGGCGCTCGATCCGGGCTGCTCCTTCACCGAATCCTTGAAGTCGCCGCCGAAGAGGGCCACGTCCTTGAAGTAGCCGTAGGTGCCCGAGGCGGAGTTGCGACCGTAGATGCTGATCGGCTTGTCGGCCCACTCTCCGGTCAGGCCGAGATCGCCCCAGGTCCGAATGTCGTCGTTGAGGCCGCCCTTGCGATTGCGAGAGAAGATCGCATCCACCTGCTGGAGGGTCAGGCCCGTCTTCGCGATGGGATTGTCGCGATGGACGAACACCGCCAGCATGTCGATCGAGGTCTCGAGGGGAGTCGGCTTGTAGCCGTACTTCTTTTCGAAGTCATCCTCCTCCTTGGCCTTCATGGGTCGACTCATGGGAGCGAACTGCGCCGTCCCGGCGATCAGCGCCACCGGGCCGGTCGAAGACCCCTTGCCCTCGACCTCGATCTGCACGTTGGGATAGAACGCCTTGAACCCGTCGGCCCACAGCGCCATCTCGTTGTTCATGGTGTCGCTGCCGACGCTCTTGATGTTGCCGGACACCGCCTGGACCGGCGTGTACTCGGGCAGGTCCTTGTCCACTTCGACCTGAGCCGAAACGGGAGCGGTGGTGGCCAGAAGGAGCAGGACGGCAAGCGGACGGATGGCGTATCGGAGTCGATCCATGGGGGCGCCTCTCGAGCTTGGAAGGGGGTTCGGTCGTGGAACGATAACCGGTGGGACTGTCGCCGCCCGGCGCGTGTGGACGGGGCGAATACGGTGAAGATCGCGCAAAGATTCGACCCGGAACCCTCACTTCCCGGAGCTTCTTGGGGGGGCGACGTCGCCGACGCTCCGGCCAGAGCGTCACGGCGGAGTCCGAACGGGCCACCCAGTCGCTCGGCATGCTTCCGCAGGCGACTCCGCTGAACTTCCTCCTTGTCATTCCTCCTTGGAGCAACGGAACTTACGGCCTGCCAGACCCTCCCAGGACGTTGGCCTCGCCAGATGCCGTCGAGCGAGCGGCGGTCTCCGACGGGAGACTGTCGGTCGGACCGCCGCCTCGGCGGACCACCTCGAGGGAGGCGCCCGCCAGCACCAGCCAGAGCAGGGTCGCCTGCACGACCGCCCGCCAACCGACCTGCCGCAAGGCGGCTCGGGACAGGCCGAGGCCGATCATGAAGAGGGCTGCTTGAAACCCGATGCCGGAGATCGCCCCGATCGCCTCCGCCGAACCCTCGAGGCCCGGCATGACGGTCCGGACCACGCTGGCGAGCAGGAACGCAACGATGAACCAGGGGAACGGCGCCCGCCGCCCCCCCTCACGCGATCGTCCCATGTACCAGGGCGCCAGCAAGGCGAGCGGCGTGATCCAGATCACCCGCGTCAACTTGACGACGTTCGCCGTGTCGAAGGCGGTGTCGCCGTAGCTCTTCGCCGCCCCGCCGACCGAGGCGATGTCGTGGAGAGCGACGCCCGCCCACTGACCGAACTGCATCTCGGAAAGACCGAGGGCGTGACCGATCGGGGGAAGCACCCAGAGGCCGACGGCGTTCAGCATGAAGATCGCCCCGATCGCGACCGCCATCCCGGATGCCGAGGCGCCGATGGCGCCGCCGACCGCCACGATCGCCGAGCCTCCGCAGATCGAGGTGCCGGCCGTGATCAGGGTGGAGATCTCCTTGCCGGTGCGCAGCAGGCGTCCAAGCAGCAGCCCGACGAGGACCGCACCCACGATCGTGCCGACCGCCAGCGCCAGCCCGTTCACCACCGACTCCCGCAGCACCGCGAGATCCAGTCGCAGCCCCAGCATCACCACGCAGATCTGGATGAGCCACTTGGATGCGCTCTTCGCGATGCCGACGAACGCGGCGACGTTGGCCAACGCGATCACGATGCCGACAAGCAGCGCGACATCGGCGCGTCCCCAGGGACCTGCCACCGCGACAAGGGCGACCAGAACCAGAGCGGCTCGCCACGGCGAGTCCGACGGAGAGGGCGAGGATGCCTCCGCAGAAGCGTCGGCGTCAGGCACGGTCGGTCCCGACGCTGGAACGATCGAGGATCTCGGGGTCGCGGTGTGGCATCGGAATCACCGACCGGTTGCGCAGGCGCCGGGACGCCTGGACCAGGCCGCGTACCCCCCGGCCACGTTCACCGGCTGTCGGCCCCGGCGCTTGAGGACCGCTGCGGCCATCGTCGAACGCATGCCGCTCTGGCAATGCACCACGATGGGATCGCCGTCGGGAACCTCGTCGATGCGGGGCAGAAGGCGGGTATGGGCGATGTTGACCGCACCGGGAATCGATCCCCCGGCGTGCTCGACGGCGCGGCGAACGTCGAGAAGCGGGAGATCGGGCGAGACCGCGAGGCGATCCGCGAGTTCTTCGGCATCGATCTCCGGCAGCGACTCGTGGGCGCCGCCCCCGGCGATGAACGTCTCGAGGGTGGCGGGCTCGAGCCAACCCACGATCCGATCGAGACCGATCCGCACGAGGTTTCTCACGAACCGATCGACCTGACCGGCCTCGCAGACCAGCACCACCGACTGGTCGGGTTCGACGTAGCTGCCCACCGCCATCAGGAAGGCCGGACCGGGCGGGGCCCAGAGACTCCCGGGCAGGTGCGACCCGACGAACGCCGGCTGCGGCCGCACGTCGATCGGGATCGCCCCGGTGCCAAGCACCTCCGGGATCTCCTCCGCTTGGAGTCGTCGCGGATGCGGAACCTCTCCCAGAAGCGGCACGCCGTCGCGGTTCCATGCCTTCATTCGGGCGAAGTAGACCGGCGGCTCCGGCTGGCCCGCGAGGATGTTCTCCACGAACGCCGACTCGTTCTCGACGAGTCTCAGCATCGGATTGAACCGTCGCTCGTAGCCCATCGTCGACTGCGGCACCGCACCGAGAGCCTTGCCGCATGCCGACCCCGATCCGTGGGCCGGCCAGATCTGCAGGTGGTCGGGCTGGCTCATGAACGACTTCGCGGTCCGATGCAGGTCGTGGGCAAAACCGTCGGCGACCCCTTCGACGCCGGCGGCGGACTCGAGGAGGTCGGGCCGACCCAGATCGCCCACGAACATGAAGTCGCCGGTGATCGCCCCCATCGGCTCGTCGGCGCCGCTGCCGCGGTCCTCGATCAGGTAGGCCAGATGCTCGGGAGTGTGGCCCGGGGTGTGGCGGGCGACGATGTGGATGTTGCCGACGTCGAAGGCGTCGCCGTCGGCGAGCACGGTGTGGGGATACCCCCCGAGCCAACCCGACTGCCAGTCGTCGCCGCCGAGGCCGGAGACGAAGACCCTCGCCCCGATCCGCTCGGCGAGTTCCCGCGCTCCGGAGAGGAAGTCCGCGTGGATGTGCGTCTCCGCCACGGCGGTGATCCGCAAGCCGTGACTGCGGGCCAGTTCGATGTAGCGATCGACATCTCGTTCCGGATCGAAGATCACCGCCTCGCCGGTCTTCTGACAACCCACCAGGTAGGCGCCCTGCGCGAGGTCTTCGTCGTAGATGAGTCGCCAGAGCATGGGTCACCTCCTTGCACGGAACCGGTCGGGACGGGCGGGTCTCCGCCTGCCCGGGCAGGTTACCTTCGTCGAGTGCCGAGACGTTGGAGGCCTCGGTTCGGAGGCCGGTTCCCACTCCCCATGGAGAACGTGGCGACATCGAGAATCCTCCGGGATTCGCCGGCGAACCACGCTCGGCGTCGTGGAGCCGGGGACCCGCGACGCAACGCCGCGATCCGATCGCCGCCTCTCCGCGACCACGCTCCACGCCGACACGCCCATGCCGAACCTCCCCCCCGCCCTCGAGACGCTTCTCGCCCATCGCTCGATTCGACGATTCACCGAGGCTCCGGTGCCGGACGAGCACGTTCGCCTCGCCGTCGCCGCGGGTCAGCAGGCGTCCACCAGCTCGAACGTCCAGGCGTATTCGATGCTTCGCGTGCGAAACCAGGCGACGCTGGAGAAGCTTGTCGAGCTCACCGGCGGCCAGACCAAGGTGGCTCGTTGTGGAGCGTTCTTCGTGGTCTCGGGCGACACCCGCCGACACCGTCTTCTGGCGGCTCGGGCGGGCGTGCCGTATCGGACGCGACTCGAGGGCTTTCTGGTCTCGACGATCGACGCGAGCCTCTTCGCCCAGAACCTCTGCGTCGCCTTCGAGAGCCTCGGCTACGGCATCTGCTACGTCGGCGGCCTGCGCAACGATCTCGCAAGCATCCGAGAGCTGCTTCGAGTGCCTGAAGGGGTCTACCCGCTGTTCGGTCTCTGCGTGGGCGTGCCCGACGAGGATCCCGCCCCGCGTCCACGCCTCGCCCCGGACGCGGTGCTGCATGAGGATCTCTACCCCGACGATGCGGTCCTGCTCGCCGAGGCCGACGCCTACGACGACCGCATGCGGTCGTGGTACGCCGAGCGCGGTCTGGAAACCACCTGGTCGCAGCGCATCGAGAAGCAGTTCAGCGAGGTCCATCGCACCGACGTCGCCGAGTTCTACCGGGCACAAGGCGCCGAGCTGGACTGACGCACGCGCTCTTGCGTCGCTCTGCGCGCACCTTCGGGAACCTCGGGCCGGGATGGTGGATCTCAATGCCGTCGATTCCCGGGGGAGAGTTCGATCGCCCACGGAGTCCCACATGACCACCACCCTCGCCACCGAGGCGGAAACCACTCTCGAAGTCGATGCCGACACCGCGCGACGCTGGGCCGCTTCAGGCGACACGGTGATCGTCGATGTGCGAGAAGCCGACGAGCGCGCCGCCGAGTGGATCGAAGGATCGACGTCCATTCCGCTCTCGTCGTTCGACCCCGGCCCGCTGCTCGCCACCGGAGCCGACCGCAAGGTCGTCTTCCACTGCCGTGGCGGCCGCCGCTCGCTCGACGCCCTCGGCCGCTATCGAGCGGCCGGGGGGCTCCATGGATTCAGCATGGCGGGAGGTCTCGACGCCTGGAAGCGGGCCGCCATGCCGGTCGAGCGGGGCAAGGCTCCGCCGATCTCCCTGATGCGGCAGGTTCAGATCGTCATCGGGTTCATGGTGCTCGTCGGCTGCGCGCTGACGCTGTGGTTGAACCCATGGTTCCTGATCATGCCGGCGTTCTTCGGCGCGGGCCTGCTCTTCGCGGGGATCAGCGGAACCTGCGGACTGGCGTCCGTGCTGTCGGCGATGCCCTGGAACCGGTTCGACGGACCGAATTCGAGTTGCAGCGTCTGAGACCGCGCCGCCCGACGGACCGCGATCAGCGGGCCGGCAGGCGCTCGAGGATGGCGTCGACCAGCGCCTCGGGCTCCGGAAGGCGTCCGGGCCCTCCGGTGCGGCAGGCGTGCCAGCCTTCCGTGGGCTCGATCACCACGAAGCCATCCCGGCGAAGTTGCTCGACATTCCGCTGCACGGCGGGCTGGTTCCACATGACCTCGTTCATCGACGGGGCGAGCAGAGTCGGCTGACGTCGGCGATCGACGACCGCCGCCAGCAGCGTCAGCGGATCGCCGGCCAGACCGCCGGCGAGGCGACCGAGCAGATCCATGGTGCACGGGGCAAGCAGCACAAGATCGATTTCACGCACCAGGCGCACGTGCTGGGGATCGGCGCGGTCGAGTGGCCCCCAGATGTCGGTGTAGACGGCGCGGCCGGTGATCGACTCGAACGTGAGCGGCGTCACGAATCGCATCGCCGCCTCGCTCATCGCGACGGTGACGTCCGCTCCAGCCTGCACCAGCGTGCTGGCCAGTCCAGCGATCTTGTACGCGGCGATGCCGCCGGCGACGCCGAGCAGCAGTCGACGCCCTTGGAGAGGCGTCAGTCGTAGCGGGTCGCCGTGATCCATCCGCGGGTCTCCGGGACGGGGGCTCGAGGGACGCGATCCGTCAATCGGCCTCGGCCGTCTCCGGCTCGACGAGGGAGATCTTGTCCTGCAGGATCTCCTCGATCACCACTTCCAGATCCGATCGCCCCTGCCGTTCGACGAGGGGACGCTCGCCTTGGATCAACTCCTCGAGGCGTCGCTGGATCAGAGCGGTCAGCTTGAAGCGGCCGCCGAACTTCCGGATGATCTCGTCGTTGCTGAGGGCTTCGATCATGGCCTTCGGGGTCTCCGGGCACGGATGGGCGATGGAGCGGACTCGTCTTTGGACTCCGCCTCCCGACCCTGCGGGGAATCGGTCATGATACCGGCAGACGGCGTCGTCGCGACCGCCCACCGCCGGGTTTCCGCAATCTCACGCCGCTCCCTGCGAACCGCCCCGACCCCATGCCCACCCCAGACGGACGATCCTCGCCTCGGCCCGACCGCCCTCCGGCGGAGCGGTTCGGAGCCCTGCGGGAGGCCGCCCCGATCCTTCTCGCCACCGCAATCGGGGTCGCGATGGGGTTCGCCGCGCTGGCGTTCATCTACCCGATCGAGTGGATGGAGCATCTGCTCGGCCAGGAGATCACCCGGCAGGACGCCGGATGGGTGGTGGCGGCGATCCTCCTGTCACCAACGCTCGGCGGCCTCCTGACGGGTCTCTTCGCGGCCCTGGTGCCGCTCTCGACGACGGGGCACGGCGTCACCCAGGTGCTCTACGGCATCCACCGCGACGGCGCGAGGCTTCCGTGGCGGCTGGGCCTCCGTCAGTGGGTCGGCTCGACCCTGACGATCGGGTTCGGTGGATCGGCGGGTCCGGAGGGTCCGATCGTGGCGATCGGATCGGTCGCCGGCTCGGGCAGCGGGCGCATCCTCGGCGCGGATACGGCCTCGACCACCTCCCTGCTCGGCTGCGGTGCCGCAGCCGGACTTGCGGCGGTGTTCAACGCCCCCATCGCGGGCATCTTCTTCGTGCTGGAAGTCCTGCTGAAGGACTTCTCGCTGCGGACGTTCACGCCCATCGTGGTGTCCGCGGTGGTCGCGGCGGCGACGGTGCAGACGGTGCTGGGCGGCAACGAACCGCTGTTCGGCATCGGTCCGGAGTTCTTCGGCCCGGAGAAGGACGCCTTCACCGTCGCGCAGATTCCCGTGTTTCTGCTGCTGGGCGTCGTCTGCGGCGTCGGCGCCGTCAGCACCCTGCGCTCGCTCATCTTCGCCGAGCGAGGCTTCGGTCGATTCTTCTCGTGGAGCCGCATGCCGCGGCCATTGCAGCCGGCCTTCGGAGGTCTGCTTCTCGGCGCCGTCGGTCTCGCGTTCTGGCACTTCGTGCGGACACCCGAATCCAGCCCGGGCTCGATTCCCCCCTTCTACGGCACCGGCTATCCGATCATCCGGCGGATGCTCGACCCTGCGTTCTACGCCACGACCGACGGCGTGCTGGCCGGGGGGGCCGCCACCATCCTCGTGATGTGGCTGTTCCTGAAGACCGTCGGCATCTCCCTGACCCTCGGCTCCGGCGGAGCGGGTGGGTTCTTCGCCCCGGCGTTGGTCCTCGGGGCCGCGGTGGGAGGCCTCTTCGGCATGGGGGCTCAGCAGACCGGCTGGTTTCCGGAGGCGAGCCCCGCGGTCTACGCCCTCGTCGGCATGGCGGCGATGGTCGCGGCAACCACCCATGCGCCGATGACCGCGGTGCTGCTGGTGTACGAGCTCACCCGCCAGTACGAGCTGATCCTGCCGCTGATCCTGACCGCGGCGATCGCGACCACCATCGCCAAGCGTCTGGCGGGTCAAAGCCTCTACACCGCGGAGTTGGCCGAAGCCGGCATCCGCGTCGGGCGCATGAGCGACTTCACGCTGCTGCGTCGAATGAAGGTCGCGGAACTTCCGTTCCTTCCCCCGGTGATGGTGAAGCCCGACGACAGCAGCCAGCGACTGCTCGAACTGGCCGAGCGATTTCCGGTCAGCGACTTCGTGGTCGTGGACGAGGACGAACGCTACCTCGGCCTGGTGGTCGGCGAGCACCTGCGGGAGGCGTTGGTGTACCGCGAGTCGCTGCCTCTCCTGCAGGTGGGCGAACTGATGCGAGGCGACCTCCCGTCGCTGGGCGTCGAGGACACCCTCGACCGGGCGGTCGAGCGGTTCGGTTCCGCCGACGTCGAGAGCCTTCCCGTACTCGACGATCAGCGACGGGTGCTGGGCATGGTGACGCGAACGCGACTCCTCCGGCACTACAACCGCGAGCTCGAGCAGGACTGATCCGATGAACTCGAGCCGGCCCGAGAAGACGCCGCGCCGCAACCGCTTCGGCAGCCGCTTTCGCATGCACGGCGCGACCGCGTTCGGCCGGGCCTACGAGACGCGGGTCCGGCGTCGGGTCGGACCCCTGTTGATCTACGCCCGTCCCCACGGAGATCTCGCGCGAACGGGGGACACCCGCCTGGGCCTCTCGGTCTCGCGTCGCTGCGGCAATGCGGTGCGGCGCCACCGTCTCAAGCGGCTCATTCGCGAGGCGTTCCGGACGATCCGTGCGGAGCTTCCGACGGGATACGATCTCCTCGTGGTGGTGCATCCGCATCGGCTCCTCGACGTCGAGGAGTACCGCCGCCTGCTCGTCCGCGCCGCCGGGGAACTGGATCGACGATGGCAGACGATGCCGCAGCCGCCCACACCCGATCACGACGACCGGGCCTCGTCGCCCGACTCCTGATCCTGGGAATCCGGGGATACCAGCGGACGCTCGGCCCCCTGCTCGGAGGTCGGTGTCGGTTCTCGCCCACCTGTTCGAACTACGGTCTCGAGGCGATCGCCCGCCATGGCGCTCTGCGGGGCGCACATCTCACCGTGCGTCGCATCTGCCGCTGCCACCCCTGGGGGCCGCACGGCGAAGACCCCGTACCCTGATCGGCGCGGACGCGACGCGGCGTCGCGAAAACAGTGTTCAGTCGGCTTCTCGCACCGGGTTTCGAAGCGAACCGATCCCCTCGATCTCGATCTCGACGACGTCGCCGTCGCGCAGGAATCGCGGCGGGGTGCGGCCCGCGCCGACCCCCGCCGGTGTTCCCGTGAGCACGATGGTGCCGGGCAGCAGAGTGGTGCCACGGGAGAGTTCCGCCACGATCCGCGGCACCGAGAAGAGCATGAGCGAGGTCGAGGACGACTGCATCAACTCGCCGTTCAGGCGGGTGGTCAACAGGCGTCCACTGGGATCGCCCACCTCGGCGGCCGATCGCATCGCCCCGATCGGGCAGAAGGTGTCGAAGCTCTTGCCGCGGCAGAACTGTCCGCCGGACCCCTGCTTCTGCCACCAGCGAGCGCTGACGTCGTTGGCGACGGCGTATCCGGCGACGAAGTCGAGGGCGCGCGACTCGGGCACGTCGACGCACCCCTCGCCGACGACCACCGCGAGTTCGCCCTCGAAGTCGACCTGAGGCCCGTGCTCTCGGCAGATCGTGGGAATCACGATGGCCTCGCCGTCGCCGATCGTCGCGGCGGGATTCTTCATGAACACCGTCGGGTGGGCCTCGATCGAACCGCCCATCTCCCGAGCGTGATCGGCGTAGTTGCGTCCGACGGCGATGATCGCGGGCGGCGGCGCGACGGCTCTGTTCATGATCGCCCCTCCACTGCAGCGTGGCGTTTCGTGGGAATCGTCGCAAGGCGCGGCGGCGTGCCTCCCGCGGGCGGGCATGCGAGACGCCTCGGCCGCGCCTCGGCGACGAGGAAGGCGGACGTCGCCGCCATCAGCTGGACTCCATCTCCACCGCTCCAGCCTCCTGTTCGCGGCGACGTCGCTCGACGTCGGCCGCCCGCTGGGCCCGATACGCCTCCATGCCCGGCGGCTCCGGCAGCACCTGCTCCAAGGTCAGGGTTCGGGACATGGGCGTGGAGAGGAACTCGCCCTCGAGGGGCATTCGCACGTCGTCGAACACGATCCGCTGGAACTCCTCGCCGGCGCGGTTGTAGATCGTGAGTCGGTCGATCAACGGCAATGCCGAGTCGAGCAGCACTCGCTGAAGCACGACCCGCTCGCTGTCCTCCAGATCGCCGATCAGGTCGCCCATCCGCTTCTCGCCGAACTTGTTGACGAGGTTGAAGTAGTTGCTGTTCTTGAAGTAGTCGATGAGGTCTCGGGCGAAGACGCGGGCATCCTCGAGGATCTTCGGCCGATTCAGGAGGAGCCCCTCGCGGAAGCCCCGCTGCAGCGCCGCGTAGACGTCCGAACGGGCGACCTCGGGCTGCATCTCGTACTCGCCCACCGTGGTCTCGTCGACGAAGGTCTTGAGATCGCGAGCGTACTTGGTGTTCGGCACCATGCCCCCGCGACCGTAGAGGCGATCGAGTTCGTCGAGGATCTCCTGAGCGCCTTCGATGTCGCCGGCGCGGTAGAGCTCGCGCACCGCGGAGGTCATGAAGTTCTCGTGGAAGTCCGTGAAGGTGTCGCCGCCGGCGCCGCGGGTCTCGTAGTGCTTGTCGTAGAGCTCGCGGAAGTAGCGATCGATCACCTTGATCCAGCGGGGATCGGAGATGCGCCCGGGGTTGTCGCCGCTGAAGGGATCCACGCTCATCAGTCCGGACCGCGCCATCGACTGCATCGCGTGGATCTGCGCGCGATCGTTGTTGACGATCTTGTAGATGTCGTCGGGATCGTCGACGCGCCGCTCGCCCATCTCCGTCCCCTTGCGGGACCAATAGAGGGCGTGCGCCTGGGGATGTCGCCAGTCCAGCGGGCCGAGCTCGGTGGTGTAGCGGAGCATCCGCTCCACGTCCATGTTGTACTCGTCGGCGAGCACGGTCCGTCGCAGGTACGCGATGAGCGTGTCGACCTGCGGCTTCCGCTCCGGATCGGCGAAGATCGAGTCCACCGCGAGGAACACCGGGCTGTTGGCCCGCAGTTGGCTCTCGAGACCGAGAAGCCGGGCGTAGGGCGAGGACTTGACCGCCTCCCACTCGCCGTACGCGAGCAGCAGCCGCTTGTCGAAGGAGACTCCGGGCGGACCGGACTCCCCCGAGGCCTCGACCAGTTCGTCGTAGAGCCCGCGGGTGCCGGGCGTGACGCGATCCGCGTCCTCGAGCGTTCGCGGAGCGTCCGCCAGCGTCTTGATCCAGGCGATCCTTTCGGTGTGCCCGATGGGAGGCAGGCCCAGCAGGAGATGCCACTCGCGGGCGAACTCCCGCTTGTAGTGGAGGTGGGCGTCGTCGGCGTTGCCGTCGAGCTTGTGGCCGAACCAGAACGCCAGTTCCCGGTGCAGGACCATGTCGTTGGGGTTGTACTTGAGGCCCTCGTTGCGCACGAGATCGATGCCCGAACGAACCCAGTTCCAACGCTCCTCGGGCGTGTTGGTCATGACCGAGACGTTGTAGGCCATGTTGTGGCCGTGGAACGCCCAGACCTGAGGGAACCGCGGCGCCAGCTTGGTGATGAGCTCCGCGTCGGCCATCAACTCGTAGAAGAGCCCCTTGTCCTTCATCAGGCTCAGACGGATCCACAGGTAGTCGACGATCACGCCGCGCAGCGCGCCGATGGCGGTGCCCAGCGCGACGATCGGCGGCGCCCCCTCGATGGCGATGTCGGTGTAGCGGAGATCCGCCTTCTCGCTCTCGGCCACGGCCCGCGGCAGCAGAAGGCCTGCGCCGACGAAGCCCACGACCGCCACGATCGCCGCCACGAGTTGGATGAATCGATCTCGGATCATGGGGTCAGCTCTGGCCGCTGTAGACGGCGAGTTCCTTGCGGCGGAAGAGAAGCATCGAGACCAGCAGCACCGCGGCGGACCAGCCGACGCCGATCACCACGGCCGTCTGCAGCACTTCGCCCCAGCCGACGAGTCGTCCCTCGACCAGAGCCGGGTTCGGCCGGGTGTTCCCGAACGATCGCAGGGCCCACTCCACGCCGGTGGCGATCTTCAGTCCCGTCCACTTCAGCCACAGCACGTTGCCGTCGCGGTCCCAGATCCGGTAGGTGTCGATCGACATGGCCAGAAACGGCGCCGCTTCGGCGGAGAGGAACAGTGCGAAGCTGGTCAGGCACGCCACCGGGAACGAAAGGACCGACGCCGTGCCGACCCCCAGCATCGCCAGAAAGCCGAGCTTGATCCAGGTGACCAGCATGGCCCGAAGGAAGTTGGCCTCGAAGCTCGAGACCGGGTAGAGCACCTCGAAGTCGTCCGACTCGAACGAGATGCTGTACGGCCCCGGGTAGTAGGGCATGGTGCCCTCCGGCGCGTCCCGATTGAATCCGACGTTGACGACCGCCAGCGAGAGCACGCCGTCCTCGTCGATCGCACTCGCCGGGACCGGCAGCACCATGCGCTGCGCCGGCACGAACTTGCGATCGGTCCAGGAACCGTCGTTCTCGAAGCGGAAGATGACCGGAAGCTGCTCCAGTTCGTCGCTGGTTCCCGCGTAGAACCGGTAGCGGAGGGTGAGGTTCGCGCCCCGATCGCGAGCCGCCGCGAGGCCGTCGAACCGGTAGATCCGATCGGCGCCCGGCGCGATCGATCGCTGCGCCGCGAGGTGCTCGCTCTGGAATCCGATGAACAGATCGCGGCGGACGTCGTACTCGTCCGCCGTCCCCTGCTCGATGTCGTCCCGCAGCATCGGATCGTCGTCGATCGCCGCGTCGACCAGTTCCAGCAGTCGGGAGGTCGAAAGCAGGTCGTACTCGGGCTTCATGCTCACCCGGGCGACGAGAACCTCGTCGCGAATGGCCCGCGCATCGAAGGCGTCGGCGGCCGGGCGGCTCTGCAGGTACTGGATGAAGATGAAGATGCTCAGTCCGCACACCGCCAGCAGCGCCGCGTCGAGCGTCATGATGCCGACCCACTTGCCCAGCAGATAACGGGTCCGGGCGATGGGCTTGGTCATCAACTGCAGGATCTGACGATCACGAATCTCGAAGGCCACGGTGGCGCAGCCCAGCACCAGCGTCAGGCACGCTGCGACCGCGAAGGTGATGCCGAGGCTGCGGCCGATGAAGGTCTGCAACTGGTATCGCAGCGGCATCTCGGCATCGAGCCAGAGCGGCACCAGCGGAAGCACCACGATCAGGCCCACGATGAAGGCCGCGAATCCCCTCTGTCTCACCGCCTCGCGGATCACGGTGGAGGCCACCGCGCCGACCTGACCGCACGAGCCCAGGAGGATCAACTCCAACCGGATCAACAGCACGAAGCTGAACCCGAGGACGCCGATCCCCGCGATCGCGAAGGTCGCGGGCACGAAGCCCAGCAGCCACGACGGCACCGCCACGAGCGTGGCGACGAGCGTGGTGGCCAGCAGAGGGATCGAGGCACCCGCCCAGATCGCCAGCATCAGCCACGCCAGCGCCAGCAGTCCGTAGCCGATCGGCGTCCACGTGGTCTGCACGATGAAGTTCGGACACCAGTCGGGGATCTCCTCGGCGGCGAGGACGGTTGCGAGCCCCGCAGCCGCCAGGAAGGCACCGGCCTCGTCGAAGAGATCGACCGCGCCCGCGAATCTGCCGTCGCCGTAGGTGCGCCCCTCGAAGTCGACGGTGCCGGACTCGATGAACTGGATCGCCTCGGCGGTCTGCATGGCGAGGTTCGCCTCGCCGAGGACCTCGACGATGCCGCGTTCGACGTAGGACAGGCGTCGTGCGACCGAAAGCGTCGGCCAAGCCGCGCCGGCGACGATCGCCAGCGCGAGGATGCTCAGAAACACGCGTGCGCCCAGGCGTTCCTGCCACGCCTCGAGACGTCGGTAGAGATCGACGATCCACCCCGTCATCGCGATCGATCTCCGGATCTCGGGGTGTCGTCGTCGTCCCCGCCGAGGAGGCCCTCGATCACCGAGTCGTCCACTCCCGCCGGGGGAGGCGGAGCCTTCTTCGGCTCGGATGGGCGTGGCCCGTCGTCGACGAGTTCGGAGACGACCGCGGAAGTCGCCTCCTCCGCCGGAGGCTGGACCGGCGCGACGACGGCCTTCGCCGCCGCCGGGATCTCCGATCGGCCCTCGACGAGATCCTCGATCAGCCCCTCGCCGCTCTCGCTCTCCTCCTCGCCGAGCAGGAACTTCGCGGTGGCCCCGCCGCTCGCGGCTCCGGACGTGGCCGCGTGCTCGACGCGAGCACGCTCGACGATCTGCAGGAACAGGTCCTCGAGTCGCTGCCGCGGGTGCTCCACCCGCTCGACGGAGAGGCCCTCCCGCGAGGACAGGACCCGTTCGATCTCGGCGATCGTGGCGTCGTCGAGGCGCGCGGTGCGGATCACGGTGTGCGCGGTGTCGCGCAGCAGTTCCTCGCCGGTGCCCGACGCCCTGACCTTGCCGCCATAGAGGATCGTCATGCGATCGCAGACGTCCTCGACATCGGCGAGGAGGTGGGATGAGAGCAGAATGGTCTTGCCGCGACGCTTCAGGTCCAGCAGGAGGTCCTTCACCTGTCGGGTGCCGATCGGATCGAGCCCCGACGTGGGCTCGTCGAGGATCAGGAACTCCGGATCGTTGATGAGGGCCTGGGCGATGCCGATGCGACGGGTCATGCCCTTGGAGTACTCGCCGACAGGTCGAAGGCCCGCGGTGCCCAGGCCGACCATCTCGAGCAGTTCGTCGGCTCGCCGACGGCGGACCGAGGCACGCAGGCCGAAGATGCGGCCGTAGTACTCCAACGTCTCGCGGGCGTTGAGGAAGCGGTACATGTACGACTCCTCGGGGAGGTAGCCGATCCGCTTCTTGACCGAGACGTCCGAGGGATCCTTGCCGAAGATGGTCAGACGGCCTCGGGTCTTCCTCAGAAGGCCGAGGATCATCTTGATGGTGGTGCTCTTGCCGGATCCGTTCGGACCGAGCAGACCGAAGATCTCGCCACGGCGGATCGAGAAGTCGATGCCGTCGACCGCGCGGGCCTTGGTCCGCATCCAGAAGTCGCTGAAGACCTTCACGAGGCCGGCGGCCTCGACGATCGTCTCTCGGGAATCGGGGGCGTTGACCATGTCGGATCTGCTCGCTGGCGAGGTGGGTGGTTCGAGTGGTTCGTCCCCGGACGGGGCGAGGTTCGCTCCGAGCGCGATGGTTGCCGATCAGCCGTCGTTGCCGAGTCCGCGGCTGGCATCGCGCTCGAGGCGACGTCCGGCCTGGTCGATCATGATCGTTCGGGTGTCGAGGGTGAACGGCTGGAGACTGAGGGCCGCCGCGTCCGCTTCGGCCTTCTTCCGCTCGAGTTCACGGCGACGCCTGAGTTGCATCACGTCCGGAGAGCTGTCGACGGCCAGATCGATCGCCGCGAGGGCCGGAGGCACCGAGAAGACCTCCGCCTCGTCGTCCTCCATCACCGATCGGACCGCATCGAGCCAGAGTTGCCGGGCCAGTTGGCGGGGGTTCTCCCGGTACGCGGGGAGCAGGCCCTCGAGGCGTCGCACCTCCTTGGCAAGCTGCGAACGCCGCGCGGAGATCGCAGCTTCGGCCCGGGCGACGATCATCGCCGCCTCGCCGCCGACGTCGCCGGCGGCGAACCGCTCTCCGATGCGGGCCAGCACCTCGTCGGCGGCCGCGTCGTCGCCCAGGGTCAAGGAGTTCTCGTACTCGATGATGAGGCGAATCAACTGCCCCGATGCCGCCGGTCCGGCCGCGGCCGTCAGCGTGGTCGCCGCCTGCTGTCGAGCCCTTTCCACCGCGGTCTTGACCCGCTCTCGCTGGGTCTGCACCTCGGCGTAGCTCTTGCGGACCGCCAGTGGCGTGATCCGCATCGGCGCGGTCACCGATGCGAGCTCGATGCCGCACGCGATCTCGTCGAGCACCTGTTGGGCGGCTTCGCGGATCGCGATGGTGGGCTGCTCGCGCAGTTCGGTGAGTTCATTCAGCGTGAAGTTCGCCGCGGCGACGACGGCCCCCCGTTCGAGGGCGAGCTGCACGACCTGCGGCACCATCTCGGGTCGAAGCGTGCGCAACAGGCTCGTCGGGTCCTCGACCACGTACTCCGCCTGCAGTTGCAGATGGGCGAGATCTCCATCGGCGGTCAGCAGCGAACCATCGGTGCCCGGCTGGAGATGCTTGCTGAGGTCCGCGGCATCGGTCGCCTCCTCGAGGGTGGTGGCGCCGCGCCGATACGACGGCCAGAACGCCTGGTCGACCTCGACGGGCCGCCGGAGCTCGACCGTCACGATCTGCCCGACGGGATAGGGCCAGAACGGATGCAGACCGGGGGGCAGCGCCTCGTCGCCCGGGGTCCCCACGATGCCGCCGAAGAGGGTCTTGACCCCGATCGCCCCCTCTCGGACCGTCTGGAATCCCGAGAAGAGGAACGTCGCGACAAGGGCCAGAATGCCCAGTTGAAGCACGCGGTAGCTGAGACGCAGGGCGTCGCCAAGCGACTGGTTGGCCGGGTCCATCGCATCCCGCAGCGCAACCGCGCTCCCGGCCTCGCCGCCACCGTCCAGTTCGGCGCTTGCGGTCCGGCGCAACTCCTCGACCGGCACGTCCTCGACCGGCACGTCGCCAGCCTCGGGATTCCGGGGATCGGAGGCGTGCTCGCTCACGAGTCGCCCTCCCCGCGTTCGGCCGGCTGCGGGATGCCGCTGCTTCCAGGCTGCGCATCGATCTCCAGCAGATGGAAGGGCGCCTGCGCCGTGTCCGTCACGAAGGTCGTGCTGCCGCGAAGTCCCGCCTTCAGGGTGTCGAGCCAGGCGAGGAAGACCGCCAGCTCGGATTCCGCCTTCATCTGCTGGTAGTAGCGGGTGGCCTCCTCGTTGCCCACCGCCTCGATGCGGGCGGCCCACTGCTCGGCGAAGCTTCGAATCGCGTCGGCTTGGGCCGCCGCCTGACTTCGAAGCGCCTCCGCCTCGCTCGCACCGCGGGCGTCCTCGAGCTTGGCGAGGGTGTTCTGGACCTCCGCCATCCGCTGCAGCACGGCGACGGTGGTCTTTGGGGGAAGGACGACTCGACTGATGCCCACGGAGACCGGCTCGATGCCCACGACCGCGTTCTCCACGAGATCGGCGAGGATCGACTGCTCGATCTCGGGCAGGCGGCTGTCGTCGCCGACGAGCTCGCGGAACTCGTAGCCTCCGACCGCGCGGACCGCGCCTTGCAGACGCGTCTCCAACTCGCGGCTCGCCGCTTCGGTGGTGCCGTAGCTGGTGAAGAAGCGCATCACCGCGTCCTCGGAGGGATCGACTCGCCACAGCAGGAACGCCTCGACGACGACCTGCTGCCCGTCGCGAGTGATCACGGTCTCGAGCGGACTCTCGACGAGCTGAAGGCGGGTGTCGAGCTTCGAGACCCGTTCGATGAAGAACGGCGCCTTGAAGTGGAGGCCCTCGCCGACGATCCCCGCGGGTCGGCCGAATCGGGTCTTCACCGCCAGTTCGTGGAAGTTCACGGTGTAGGTGGTGTTGAACAGCACCAGCACCGCGAGGATGAGAAGACCGAGCAGGATGGCGAATGTTCTGTTCATGGTCGACGGCGCCCCCGCGGGGGCGATCGGAACGGGTCAGGGGTTGAAGGACTCGCCGATGGTGTCGGCGAGGTTGAGACCGGAGTCGGGCTGCTGCAGGCTGACGTCGAGACGGATCCGCTCGGGATCGGCGCCGAGGATGTACTTCACGCGGACCATCGGGAGCGCCTCCGCAAGCGCCGCCATGAGGGCCCGCTGACGGTAGAGCTCCGGGTCGATCGCGTAGGCGGGCGCCTCGCCGAGAACCTCCTCGGCGTTGCGGCGGGCTTCCATGTGCAGTTCCCACCGCTTCGCGCGGGCGGTGCTGATGACCGCCGCCGTCAGGGCGCGGGAGTCGAGCAGCATCTGCTCGACCTCGACCTGTCGCTCGAGATAGGCGGTGCTCTCGGTGCCCTCGTTGCGACCGATCTGTCGAAGATCCTCGATCGCCGCGACGATGGCGTCGGCCCGGGCCGCGTCCCCGATGAGCGACGCCATCGTGCTGTTGATGGTCTGGCGGGCCTGCTCGACGATCTTCCGCACGTTCTGCGCCGCGATCGACAGCTCCTCGAACCGCGCCGCCTCCTGGTCGCCCGGCGGTCGCAAGCGAGGCACCGAGATCGAAACGACCTCCACGCCGGTGGACTGCTCGTCGTAGGAGCGTTGGATCCGCCGCCGGAGTTCCGTCACGAGCGAGTCGCCCTCGGGCGACAGCACCCGATCCAGCGGTTGGCGGGAGAAGTGCTGGGTCACCTCCCGCATCGCCAGATCGCGCAGGGCACGTTCACGCATGTCCAGCGTCGAGCGACGGGTCCTCGAGTCGTTGCAGAACCCCAGCCAATCGAGCAGCCCGTCGGGCTTGATCCGATAGCGCAGCACCACGTCGGCGTCGACCAGGGCGAACTGATTGGCCACGCCGCCGTCGGACTCGGTCGCGGGGACCGTCGGGTTCGTGCCGCCGAGCAGGCTGGAGGTCCCGCCGAAGAACGCGCTGCCGCCGTCGAGGGTCTCCAACGCCGAGGTCATGGACGCGACCTCGGCGCTTGCCGCGACGATGAACGGTCGGCGGGTGGGATCGGACGAGCCCTCCTCGCCCCAGAGGTTGACGGCCTTGGGAGTCCGCGCCACGCCGCCGAGCGACAGTTCCCGGATCGACGCGACGTCGTGGATCTCCGCCTGCTGGAAGGGCCACGGCAGCTTGAACAGCATGCCCTCGCGATGCACATCGGCCCGCAACCGGCCCTTGTCGAGAATCACGGCCTGCCGTCCAGGCTCGATCACGACCACCATCGACAGGAGGACGAGGATGATCGCTCCGAATCCCAGCAGCCACGCCACGCTCCGCAGCAGCAGGCGATAGCCCCACGAGCTGGTGATGTCGAAGCCGAACTGGTAGTTGATCGCCTCGTTGATCGAGCGGACCAGCGAGTCCGGCGTCGCCAACAGACTCAGGATCCGCGAGTCGAAGGCGGCCCGCGGAATCTCCCCGGCGCGCCGGGGCCGGTACAGGTTGAGGATCAGGTTCAACACCACCTCGGCGGCCGCCGCCAGCAGGAAGAAGCAGATCCCGTAGGCGATGTCCTCGAGGATCTCCGGCTTCTGCAGCAGACGGAACACCAGTCCGACCGCGATGGCGAGCGTGACGAGGGCGTTGCCCACCATGATCGCGGCGCCGCCCCGCAGGTTCTGCCACGCGGCCTGCTTGGCCATGCCCGCGAGAAACCGCGAGAAGATGAACGACGCGAGGGCGAGTCCCGCGGCCACCGCGAGCTGCCAGCCGGCGGCCCCGCCCGTGGAGAAGCTCCGAACGTCGGAGTTGGGATCGTCTTGAAGATCGAACCAGACCAGGGTTCGCCAGGCCAGCACCGCGAGGATCACCGCGAACAGCAGACTCGCCGAAGGCACGAGCCAGCGATGCATGAGCTCGAGACGGCGCGCCGCCACCCGGGCGTCGGCGCCTTCGCCCTCGAAGATCGTCGCCCCCGACTCCACGGCGGCCTCGATCTCCTCGAACTCCATCGCCTCGATCCGCTCGAGGCGGTGCTGATGGAAGACCAGGGCGAGGGTCGCCCAGACGAGCGTGCCGGCAAGCACGTAGCAGGAGCCGACCACGAACACGCTGGCACCCGAGACGCTCCCGTAGATGAGCAGGGTGAGGCCGATGGCCAGCTGCATGATCAGGCCGAGTCCCGCGATCCGGGTGGCCCGTTGGTAGGCGATGTGGTCTGTCCGCATCGGGTTCCGTGCCGTGAGAAGACTTCGGGGTACGCGATCGATTCCTTCCGCCGAGGAGCGACTCCGGTCACCGGGCGGATCGAGACCTGCTTCCCGCGGTGGCTCCGAGGACTCGCTCCTGGAGTGCCGCTTTGGCAGAACCTCGCCGCCCCCTTCGGCGTTGGATCGGTACTGTACCGGTTCGCGAGTGGTTCGACGCCGCCGCGACTTCCCGACGAGTCCCCCCGCCACCTCGACCTTGCTTCCCTTCTTCGAACAACTCTGGGCGATTGCCCGCACGACCTATGCCGAGGGCATCCGGCAACCGGTGCTGCTGGTCGCGATCACGGCAGGAACGATCCTGGTGATCCTGTCCAATCCCTTCTCCGGCTTCACGCTCGACGACGATCAGCGCCTCTTCGTGGACCTGGCCCTCTCCACCATCTTCCTGACGGAGGTCGTGCTGGCCGCGTTTCTCGCCACGAGCGTGCTGAATCGCGAGTTGGAGAACCGAACCGCCCTCACGGTGCTGTCGAAGCCGGTCTCTCGGCCCACCTTCGTGCTGGGCAAGTACCTCGGCGTCTCGGCCGCGTTGCTGACGTCGCTGGCGTTTCTGGGTCTGGTCTTCCTGCTCGCCGAGATCCACGGCGCGATGCAGACGGTCACCACGCCCCACCACCTGCCGGTGCTGACGTTCGGCACCTCGGCGGTGGTGCTCGCGACGCTGGCCGGAGCCACGGCGAACTTCCTGTACGGATGGGCCTTCACCAGCACCACCGTGCTTCTCGGGGTGCCGCTTCTGCTGCTGGCGTACGTGCTCAGCCTGCTCTTCGGGCCCGACTGGACGCCGCACGCCATCGGCACCGATTTCGAGCCGGACATCGTGATCGCGGTGCTCTCGCTCGCGATCGGCCTGCTGATGCTGGTGGCGGTGGCGATCGCCGCCAGCACCCGCCTCGGACAGCTTCCCACGTTGGCGGCGACGCTGGTGGTGTTCGTGCTGGGCCTGCTGTCGGACTGGCTCTTCGGTCGAACCATCGCCGCGTTCGAGTCCCGCTTCGCGGAGATGCCCGCCGGCGAACTCTCGTCGATCGACGCGAGTCACCTCGCCTACTGGGGGTGCCGCGTCGCCTACGCGGTCGTGCCCAACTTCCAGATCTTCTGGCTCACCGATGCGATCACGCAGGGAAGTTCCATTCCCTTGTCCTATCTGGCGGTTGCGATCCCCTACGGACTGATGATGATCGTGGCGATCCTCGCCCTGGCCTCGGTGCTGTTCCAGCGTCGGGAGATCGGCTGACGCAACCGGCGAGGCGGAACCTCGAGCGTCCCCGAACCATCCGCCGGGCCGGTTCTACGCGACTCATCCCGACCAGGCGGCGACCTCTTCCCGGCGACGTCGATTCGAGACGACCCAGCCGGTCACCGCCGGAAACGCTCCCGTCACCACGACGCCCCCGACGAAGGCGAGCTTCGACCACTTCAGCATGGCCTCGCGATCGAGCGAGACGCTGCCCTCCACCCGCACGCCGCGCGAGCCGTTGGTCCCGCCTCCACGGCGCTCCTCGGCCATGCGAGCCTCGATCGCTCCGACCTGGGCATCCACCTGCGCCGGCAGCATCAGCCAACCGTAGCTGCCGGCGACCAGCAACAGGATCAGGCGGGCCACCACCCAGGTCGTCACGGCGCGAACGCCCCACCGCCGCCTTCGCAGCAGGCCGATGCCACCGGCGAGCAGCAGCACGCCCAGCAGGATCGCCACCCCGGAGAAGGTCCACTGCAACGGTCCAGACTGCCCGGTCATCGCCTGGTCGCCGAGGTTCATGACCGCGAGGCCGATGCCGTTCACCAGCACGCCCGCGATCGCGTAGACGATCGCGACCACCCCCAGACCGGTGGCCCATCCGCTCTCGGGGACTGGCGGCGGCATGGCCGCGGGCGGTGTGCTGACCGATGGATCCTCGGGCATTCGAGACGGCAGTGGTCGAGGTTCGAGACGGGTGTCCGCCGTGGCGACGAAGGCGTCGCGTCAGTTGCGACGACGCATCTGGCCGAGCTGATAGCGCAACTCCTCGAGCTGACGCTTCAACGGCTCGGGATCGCCTGGAAGGCCGACCTCGTAGACGCACACCGGATAGCACCGGTCGTACCAGCGCAGGATCTCCTGCAGGATCTGGATCCGCGTCCCCAGCACGACGGCCGGATCGCCCGTTCCAGAGCCCTTGAAGTTCAGGCGCTGGACGAGCTTCGGAACCTCTTCCTGCGCCTGCTCGACGTTTCGCTGCCAGTCGTCGTGGATCCGACGGCCGACGCCGTTGGCGGCCTCCTTCCACTCGGGCAGCTGCATCAGCCTGGCGAGTTCCTCCTCGGTGTCGGCAGTGCCCTGGCTGTACCCGGAGTGGAGCGCGTTGCTCGCGTTGAGGGTGAGGTTGTTGACCTCGTCGGAGAGGTCGTACTCGCCCTCGAGGGTGTTGTAGTAGGTGACCCGCCCGGTGTCCTCGTCGCGGTCGTAGGAGACGAGCAGCGGTGCGTGGATCATCGCCTGCACGACGTACTTGTTGCGACCGCCGGCCTCGGCGACATCGGCACAGCGCTGGAGCCACGCCTGCAGTTCGGCGCCGCTCGCCGCGGTCTGACCTGCGAACATCGTGATCGCCCCGAGCGCCCCGAAGCTCATGTAGTAGTTCTCGTCGCAGTGCAGCGCGGTGAACGCGCCGCCCGAGATCGCCTCGCGAATCCAGGCCACCACGCGATGGTTCTTCTTGATGCGGTTGATGCTGTCGCTGATCTTGTCGCCTTCGATCACGAGCCCACCCGGGCTGTCGATCAGCAGCACGATGATCTGCCCTGGACCGTACTTGTCGGCCTCCTCGGCGATCCTCTCGATCTCCTGATGTCGAAGGCCGATTCCCAGGGTGCCCGAAAGCGGGAGCAGGAACACGCCCGGCCACTCGGCGCCGGCGGCGCTGCGATTGACCCCGTCGTCGGCGGAAGGCGCGAGCTCGCGGCTGGGCGATGCCGGAGCCGTCTCGGGACGAGCACCACCCGCGTCGCCCGATCCACCCCGTCGCGGCGACTCGGGCGCCGCGCCTCCGGTCGCCCCGGCGCCGATCGAGGTCATGTCGCGAATGTCGGAGAGGAAGATCGTCTTGACCGCGGTCTGGCCTGCGATCTCCCCTTCGACCTGAAGGTACCGCTTCTCGATGCGCGTCAGCGTGCCCTCGAGCGTCTGGACGACGCCGTTCTCGCTGAACTCGACACGAACCCGGTCTCCGACGTCACCCCGCCACGATCGGCCGCTTCGGAAGGTCAAGTGATCTTCCGCCGGAGTGGCGATCGAGGCGAGCGGAGCGGCGGCGGTCGTCGGCAGCACCGCGAGGGAGCCGGCCCACACGGCGGCGACGAGGATGGAAAGCAGCGACTTGGTCATGATGCCTCGGAGGAACTGGAACGTGGGTCAGGGGTCTGTCAATCGGGGAGAGGGGGAATGCACGGTGTGCCGAGCTTGCTGTCGGTTCCGACGTCGAGTCCGAACTTCACTTCCGAAGTCGGCGCGTGGCCGGACCGGGATGCGGCATGTCGCCGGCGACGATCAACCGCCCGGGCTGAGGCCTCCGCCACGGCCGCCGCTCATGCCGCCGCCTCCGCCGCGTCCACCGCGACGGATGCCGAGGATCTGCTCCTTCAGCTGCTCGACGTAGATCTCCAGCTGCATGCGGTTGACGCCCTCCCGCTTCCAGCGGTTCTCCACCGCCGGATACTGGCGCATCGCGGCGATCACCCGCTCGTAGTCGTTCTTGGCCTTGCCGAGATAGCGGACGGTGTCGTCTCCACCCGCGCGGCTCTCGGCCTGCTGGGCGTCCCGCATCCACTCCTTGGTCCGGTCGTAGGTGCGACGCCAGTCCTCGACGTAGTCCTCGATGAGCTTCTGGCCGCTCTCGTTCAGCCGGTATTCGCGCCAACCGCTCAGGAAGGCGACGTCGTCGAGATTCTCGGCGAGGCCGGCGCAGACACCGAGGTCCTCGGCCAACTCGGCGCGGAGGTTGGTCACCTCCTTGTCGGAGCTGTCCACCACCCAGTGGCCGTTGGTGTCGAGCTTCCACGTGACGTCGCGGCCCTCGAAGCTGGCGGACAGCTGGTACTCGGGACGCATCATGGCCTCGCCAAGTTCCAGCGGGTACCCGCCCTTCTGGAGAAATCCCTTTCCGATGCCGGTCCACGCCGCCATCATCTTGGCGGCGACGTCGGGGTCGGACCATCCGCCCGCCATGCTGGAGACGTTCTGCAATCCCCAGAGCCGCGCGTTGGGCTTCATGTACATCGTCGGCCAGGACAAGGCCATCAGCGATCCGAAGCCCACCGAGTCCTCGACCCAGATCACCTGGGGATAGGCGGCGAGGTCGTCTCGCAATGAACCGACGAGTTCCCGATATTCGCCCAGAAGGCCGAGGCCCGACTCGGCCCGGTCGTCGTCACGAAGGTAGAAGACGTTGTTGATGTCCGCCGACTCCAACATGAAGACGACGAGGTCCGGCTGAACCTTCTTGACATCCTCGACGATCGCCTCGTACGCGGACGGATGGATGTCCGTGCCCATCTGACCCCGCATCGGCACCGGATAGATGACCGGAACCCCGTCGGCATCCGCCTGGTCCTGCGTGCCGGTCTCCGCGATCGCCGGCATCGCCGCAGCGATCAGCACGACCCCTGCGGAAGCGAGGCGGGTTCCGGGGCGGAATGGCGTGGTCGAGTCGCTTCGTTCGAACATGCGGGCTCCAGGTCCTGAGGGGTGGGGCGGCGGGCGCGGACGGCCTCGGGCGAATCACGGTCCAACGTCACGGGTCCGGACGATACGGTCGCCACGGAGGTCGCCCTCCACAAGTCATACGCCCGAAGGCCGCGAAAGATGCCGGCCAAGGACGTCTTCCTTCATTGTGGCACCGCCTCGGGGGCGAGTCCAACCGATCCCGGGAGGACCTGTGGAACTCCGAGGGCCGACCGGGACGGTTGGGAGGGCCGTCAAGAGGCCTGATCGGGGTTCCCACGCGCGAGGTCCAAGGCGAACCGAACGGCCTCGTCGGGGGTCGAGACCCGGCCCTCGAGTTGGGCGTCGAAGGTCGCCTCGAGCACCCTGCCCAATCGCGGGCCCGGAGGGATGCCGGCATCGAGAAGCGCTTGACCGCGGACCCAACGTTCAGGATGCCGCTCGACGCCGAAGGCCTCGAGATCCAGCTGGATCCGGCGGGCGTCGCCCTCGTCTTCGGCGGCCACGATCGAACGGGCGGCCTCGAAGGCCTCCTCCATCGCCAGCCGCCGACGCGTTGCGACCGAGGCGGTCTCCCAGTCGGCGAGCGATCCGTGCAGGCGAACGATGGACGAGAGCATCTCGCGCTCGCGGTTGGACAGGCCGAGTCGCTGCTGCAGGGCCGCGGCTCGCCCTGCCGGATCCGACGAAGGGTCGGACTCGCGATCGAGCAGCCATGCCGCCAAGGCCGTCTCCATGGACGCATCTTCGGGCAGACTCTCCACCCTTGGATGTCCGCCACGGCGGTGACTCCCCAGCAGCGGCACGTCGAGCGACCATCGCTCGAACAGATCCACGGCCATCGAGCGGCTCGGGTGCGCGAGAATGCGGCGCAACTCCTGACCGAGGCGTTCGCAACTGATTCCGCCGAGATCGCCGCCAAGTGCGACGATCGCCTCATCCGTCGCCGGATCGACGCGCAGGGCGAGTCCGGCGGCGAACCGGACCGCACGGATCGCTCGCAACCGGTCCTCCGCGAGTCGCTGGCGGGGATCGCCGATCGCCCGCAGCACCCGCTGCTCGAGATCCTCGATCCCACCGACGTGGTCGATCACCTCGCCGGATCGCGGATCCTCGAAGAGACCGTTGATCGTGAAGTCGCGCCGCCTCGCATCCTCGGCGGCATCGGTGAACACGACGCCGGTCGGCCGTCGACCGTCCTCGTAGGCCTGATCGGATCGGAAGGTGGCGATCTCGAACGTGGCATCCCGCTCTCGAAGCAGCATCACGCCGAACGCCTCGCCCACCCCGACCGCCCGAGGAAAGACCGCTCTGATCTCCTCGGGCGTCGCCGAGGTGGCGATGTCGTACTCCCGCGGCGTCAGGCCGAGCAGGCGATCTCGGACGCACCCCCCCGCGAACACGGCCTCGTGTCCGGCAGCGATCAGGCGTCCCGCCACCGACGCAGCGCGATCCCGCAGGACCGTCGATGCAGAGGACTTCGGCGTGCTCATGGGCGAAAGCCTACCGGTCGATCCCGCGTGCCGGGAGACCGGAGACCGGACGGGCTCGATCGACTTGAGCCCGGACGGCCGACTCGAGAACGGCGATGGCCTCGTCGGCCGGCAACTCGCGGAGGGTGGTCGAAGGAATCGACTCGCCAACCGCGACGGTGGTGCGGCCCCGCCATCGCGGGCGGGACCGTCCCTTGGGCCAGACCTCGAAGGTCCCGGCGACCCCCATCGGCACCACGAGGCAGTCGACCCGGCCCAGCATCAACAGGACCCCCCGCCGAAACGGCAGCATCCGCCCGTCGGATGAGCGGGTGCCCTCCGGGAAGACCGCCACGCAGCGGCCCGCCTTCAACTCCCCGATCGTCGCCCGCATCGCGGCCGCGTCGCCGCCCTCGCGTCGTACCGGGATGCAGCCGTAGCTTCGCAACAGCGCCCCAAAGGGACCGAATCGGAACAGCGAGTCCCTCGCCAGTGGAGAGAACTGGCGGTCGCTCATCGCCGATCCGACGAGCAGCGGATCGAGAAACGACTCGTGGTTCGCCACCACCAGCACCGGCCCCGACGCCGGAATGCGTCGCCGGTCGAGGACGCGGTAGCGGTAGAACGCCCGCAGCGTGACCGCGACGATCGTTCGGCAGACTCCGAACCAGATGATCGCGGGGATCGACCGGCCCGGCACCCGCCGTCGAAACTGCCACCAGCGACGCGACTCGCTCATGCCTCGGCGACGATCCGGTGCTCGGCCATCGCCTCGCGAACCGTGGACTCGAGGCGATCGACCACCTGTTCGAGATCGAGCGAGCCGGTCTCGAGCTCGACGCCGGCCTCGGGGCGTCGGAGCGGTCCGACCTCGCGATGTTCGTCGAGGCGGTCCCGCTCGCGAATCGCCTGCTCGACGTCGGCGAGTTCGACGATCCGACCCTCGGCCTCCCATTGGCGGACTCGACGTCTCGCTCGTTCCTCGACCGGAGCGTCGAGATAGAACCGAACCAGCGCGTCGGGAAAGACCAACGACCCCTGATCCCGGCCCTCGCTGACCAGCCGGGGATGCTCGGCGGCGATTCTCCGCTGCGACTCCACCAGGCACGCCCGGACCTCGGGATGCGGCGCCACCGCGGAGGCTGCGGCGGTCGCCGCGGGCGATCGAATCGCCTCGCCGATCGGCCGACCGTCGAGACGGATCTCTGGCGGAGAGCTCGACCAGTCGAAGTCGATCACGCTCTGCCGCAGGACCGCCGCCACCGCGGGCCCGTTCGAAGGATCGACGCCTCGCTCCAACGCAAGAACACCGGCCGCGCGATACATCGCCCCCGTGTCGAGCACCTGCCATCCCAGACGACCTGCCAGCGCCTCCGCGGCCGACGACTTGCCGCTGCCGGCGGGCCCGTCGATGGTGACGACCACGCTCGGCGCTGCGGGACTCACTCGCCTTCTTCCTCGACCGACGCCGCCATCGCCTGCTCGAGATGCTCGCGGGCGCTGGCGATTCGCTTGATCGGCGAGCGACCTGCGGCGCCGAGGGCGAGCGTGCTGGCGAACCCGACCGCTCGGACCGCGCGAATCCACGTGGCGACGAGCGCATCGGCGTCTTCTCCCCGCTTCGTCTTCACGGCCTCGAGTTCACCGAGCATGGCCGAGGCGTACGGCGCGAGACGCCGCAGCGTGCCCTCGGGATCGGAGGTCCCCATCGCGTGGGCGAAGGTCGGCATGCACCCGATTCGAAATCCTCCTACGGCGCGAATCAACTCGATCACCGAATCCGCGCCATCGATGGATCGGCCACCGGGGGTCAGCAGGAAGTTGAGCTCCCGACGCTCGACCAGCTTCACCCCCTCTCGCACCGCCGCCGCAAAGGCGTCGGAGTCTCCAAGGTGGTCCTCGCAGGCGATCGCCAGACTGCTGCAACCGAGGTGCGACGCGGCCGTGGCGAGCCGCTGCAGTCGATCCATGGCCGCCTCGCCGGCCCCCGCTCGCGGGCTTCCGAATGCCAACGGCGTCTCGTCCCTGAGGACCAGACACGGACAACCGGTCTTGTCGGCCGCATCGCGAAGGCGGTCGAGATCCCGCATCGACCGCCCCGCCAGCAGTGACGCCGGGATCGACAGGCCGCGGAGACCCAGATCTTCGATCGCCACCGAGGGGATGTCCCACAACTGCAGACTCGCAGTCTTGCGACCTCCGCCCACCAGCATCGAAGCCAGACTTCCGGCTTCGAGGATCAGCATGATCGGGGCCTGCAAGGTGGGCGATTCCGTAGGACGAGGGTGGTTCGAGGCTGCGGGCGGGACGCTCGTCCTCCCGCCGAATCGCGCCTCTTGAAGGACAGACGAGGGCACCCCGGCGTGCGGATGGCAGTACAGCGTCGCGAAGTCTACCGGGCGGATCATCTCGATTCAGGCACCCGTGCCGGGCGCACCGGCCGCAGGCCGCCGATGCTCGAGCGGCCGCGAGCGCCTGGCCAAGTGAACCGACCCGCAGCGGCAGCGAACGAGAGGGTGATGCGGAGGCCCCCAGTTCACGCTTGGGGTCCAACGGCGACGCCTCGGAGACCCCACGACTGGGTCGAATCGTGAGGATCTGGTCAGTGCAGTTGCGAAACTGGGCAAGATTGGTAGTCTTCCGAGGTCCGAGAAGCAGGGTGGTTTGCCCAATCTGCGTTCCTGCCTTCGGACAGGTTGTTTGGGGTCACGCGATTGACCAACAAGCGGCCTGAACATGCTGTCCGAGCTGAGTTGGGCAGCGAGACGGGTGATTCCAGAACAGGACGCCCGAGCGACCTCAGGCGACATCCAGCCACGCGTCTTCAGTCAAGCATCTTTCTCCCCTCCGGAAAGCGTCCGTCCACTCGGCGGACGCTTTCTCGTTGGGTCATGCGAGGCCGCCGGTCAGGGCCCTGCGGCCCCGCGCCGCACCATGCCGAATGTTCGATCCCCCACGCCGCAGCGAGGTCGACACTCCGCCTCGACCATCCAACTCGTCTCGCTGTCCCTGGACCAGACGAGGCCCGCGCTCCGGACGAGTATCATCCGCCCCTTCGCCTTCCAAGATCGCACCCCGCATCGGTTCCTACACCATGTCCAGCCCCGCAGATCTGCGCTATTCGGAGTCTCACGAGTGGTTCCGCGTCGATGGCGACGTCGTCACGATGGGCATCACCCAGTTCGCGGCAGACCAGTTGACCGACGTGACCTACGCGGAGATGCGACCGGTCGGCACGGCCATCGAGGTCGGAGGCGGAGTGGGTGAAGTGGAGTCGGTCAAGACCACCAGCGACATCTACTCCGCGATCGCGGGCGAGATCGTCGAGGTCAACGACGCCATCTCGGGCGATCCGTCGCTGATCAACACCGACCCTTATGGCGACGGCTGGATGGTTCGCATCCGCACCGGGGACGCGACGCCGCTGGAAGCCCTCATGGATGCGGCGTCCTACGACCAGAGCATCTCGGGTGCCTGAACGCGAGGCTCCACCTTCGCCGGGAGCCGACCTCGCAGGCCACGCCCCGTCGTCGGACCATGTTCGAGTTCGGGGCCTTCGGAAGACCTACCGAAGCGGCCCCCGCACCGTCGAGGCGATTCGGGGACTCGACCTGGACATCCGCGGCCCGGGGTTTCATGCGGTCATGGGGCCGTCCGGAAGCGGAAAGACGACCCTGCTCCATCTGCTTGCCGGACTCGATCTCGCCGACGGAGGCGAGATCGAGGTGGCCGGCCGCCGGATCGACCGCCTCGACGAGTCCGCGCTGACCAACTACCGCCGACGCGACATCGGCATCGTCTTTCAACAGTTCAACCTGCTTCCCACCCTGACGGCGCTCGACAACGTCATGCTGCCGGGCCGTCTCGACGGCGGCCGGGAGGCCGACCTGATCGAGCGGGCGACCACCCTGCTCGACCAGCTGGGACTGGGTGATCGCGGCCACCACCGTCCCGACGCGCTCAGCGGCGGCGAGCAGCAGCGCGTCGCGATCGCCCGCGCCCTGTTCTTCGATCCACCGGTCCTCTTCGCCGACGAGCCCACCGGCAACCTCGACAGCGCCACCAGCACGCGGTTGTGGGAACTGCTGAACCGGATCGCCTCGGAGCGGCGAATGCTGGTGCTGATGGTCACGCACGAGCCCAGCGCCGCCGCGAGGTGCAGCCGGGTCCACGTGCTTCGAGACGGAATCCTCGCGGGAGCGTTCGATGTCGATGGGATGGATGCGGGCCGCGTGGCCGTTCGTGCGGCTGAGCTTGCTCGGCCGCCGGCTTAGGTCCACGCTGCTCGTCGCGGCCATCCTTCTGTCCTCGGCCCTCGTGGTCGTGGTGGTGTCGCTCGTCTCCTCCGGGCAGAAGGCGGTCGAGGGACGAATCGATCGGTCGATCGGCACCACCGATGCGATCGTCGCGCATCAGTTCGGCGCCGACTTCGATTCGAGCCTCGTCGAGGACGTGCGACGCTGGCCCGGGGTCGAGGCCGCCGGTGGCCGGCTCCGTGGATCGCTGACCCTCGTCCATGCCGACGGGCGGCGAGACGAGGACGGACGCGTTCGCCGCACCACCATCGAGTGTCGGGGGTTCGATCTGGCCAACGCCGAACGGTTCGATCAGCTGGAGTTCGTGGCAGGGCGGCTGCCCAGGGCGCCCGGCGAACTCGTGGTCGATCCGCTGACCGCCGAGCGCATGCAGGTCTCGCTCGGGGATCGTCTCGAGGTCCAGCGCTTCGGCGATCCGATCGAACTCGAGATCGTGGGCATCCAGAAGCGACCGATACTCGGCGCGCTGCAGCGGCCCACAGGTCACCTCGACCGCGGCACCCTCGGCGAGGCGATCGGCGCCGAGGGACGTCTGACCGCGATCTCGCTGATTCTCGAGGAGGGCCTCGACGTGGGGACCTGGTGCGAGGACCGGCAGGTCCTGCTTGCCTCCGAGGAGGACCTCGTGGTGGAGCCGTCGGAGCGGATCCGAGGAGGCTTCGATCGCACCGTCGCCGGCACCCGCCTCGGCCTGACTCTCGGTTCGATGCTGGCGTTCCTGTCCTGCAGCTTCATCGTGGCCACGGGCATGACCACCGCCGTCGTCGAGCAGCAGCGCCTGCTGGCGATCGCCCGCTGCATCGGGGGCCGCCGCCGGTCCCTGCTGATCGGGCAACTGCTCGCCGGCGCGACTCTGGGCGCGATCGGGGGCGTCCTCGGTGTCCCGCTCGGCATCGGCATCGCTGCACTCGCCCCGATGGCGGCACCGGACATCCTGACCGCAGGCCTCGTGGTCCCGCCCTACGGCATCCTGCTTGCGGTCGGCGGCTCCATCGGGGCGGGGTTGATCGGTGCGGCCTGGCCGGCGGTGCAGGCCAGCCGGGTCCCGCCGCTCGAGGCGATGCGGGTCCGGGCACGCACGCCCCGCCCCGGAATGATGCTGCTCTGCGCCGCGGCGGGGGCAGCCGCCATCGCGGCACAGTTGCTGCTGCTGCTGGTGCCCGGACGGGACGAGCGGTTCCTCGTCTACAGCTTCGTGGGCATGCCGCTCCTGCATGTGGGGTGGTTTCTGCTCGCGCCGCCGATCTTCACGGTCGTCGCCAGCGTCGCCGCGGGCCCGATCGGCCGCCTCCTCGGCCTGCCCGGTGGCGTGCTCGAGGGCTCGGTGCGATCGACGCCGTTCCGGTTCGGATTCACGGCCGGTGCCCTCATGGTCGGCCTGTCGATCCTGGTCAGCACCTGGAGCAACGGCGTCGCGCTCGAACGGAGCCTGCAGGAGCGACTTCGGTTCGCCGACGGCTTCGTGTTCTGCGCCAACGGCCTGTCGCCCGAGGCGCAGCGTCGCATCGCGGCGCTGCCGGGCATCGTCGAGAGCTGTCCGGTGGGCTACATGCCCCTGGAGGTCATGGGGCAGCAGGTCTTCGGCATCGAGGGGCTCGCTCCTCCGAACGTGATCGCGGTGGGGTTCGATCCCGAGCGATTCACGCGCCTGAACCGTCTCGAGTGGATCCGCGGCACCGCGGACACGGCCTTGCCGCGCCTCGCCGACGGCGATGCGGTCCTCGTTGCCGAGGCGTTTCTGAACGCTCGAGGGGTCGACGTCGGCGACCGCATCACCCTCGGCAACAGTCGCCGCGAGGTCGAGTTCGAGATCGTGGGCGTCGTCGGTGCCGCGGGCCTCGACATGGCCACGCAGTTCTTCGGCATGCGCAGCCTCTACAACGAGCAGGCGATCAGCTGCGTGTTCCTGGACTTCGACGCGGTCGCGCGGCACTTCGGCACTCGCGAGGCCTTCATCATGCAGTTGTCGCTCGCCGACGACCTCGGCGAGACCGGCGAAGCCGTCCTCGGCGAGGAGATCGTCTCCGCGGTGCCCGGCTCGGTGTTCGCGACGGGTCGTGGCATTCGCGAGATCGTCGATCGGGTCTCGGCGACGATGCTGGGGGTGGCCGCCACGGTGGCCGGCGGAGCGCTGCTGCTCGCCGCGCTCGGCGTCGGCAACGTGATCGCCGCGGGCATCGCGTCGCGACGCTTCGAGTTCGGCCTGATGCGGGCGGTGGGCGCCGGCCCCGGCACCGTCGCCCGCCTGGTGCTCGCCGAGGCGCTGCTGGTCGCTTCGACCGCCTCGGTCGTCGGGATGGCGTTGGGCATGCACCTCGCCTGGATGGGCATGCGGGCCTACCGGGAACTCGTCGGCATCGAGCTGGGCTGGGTGCTTCCCCTCGTGCCGCTGGCCGCCGGATGCCTGCTGCTTGTGGCGATCACGCTGCTTGCGAGCGCTCCCGCCGCGGCCGGCCTGATGCGACGTTCCACGGTGGAGCTCCTCGCCGGCGGGCGAGCGGGATGACGGCCGCCTCTACGATCCGTCCGTGAGCGACGAGCGCTTCCAGATCGAAAGCCCCTTCGAGCCCACGGGCGATCAGCCTCGTGCCATCGAGGAACTCGTCGCGGGCATCGAGGAGGGTCGCGACTGCCAGACGCTCCTCGGCGCCACCGGCACGGGCAAGACCTTCACGATGGCGAACGTGATCGCCCGGGTGAACCGCCCGACCCTGCTGGTCAGTCACAACAAGACCCTCGCCGCCCAGCTCTACGAGGAGATGAAGGAGCTCTTTCCGCACAACGCGGTGAGCTACTTCGTCAGCTACTACGACTACTACCAGCCGGAGGCGTACATCCCCCAGCGGGACATCTACATCGAGAAGGACGCCGCCCGGAACCAGGATCTCGACCGACTTCGCCTCGCCGCGACGAGCAACCTGCTGAGCCGCCGCGACGTGATCGTGGTCGCCAGCGTGTCCTGCCTCTACGGACTCGGTTCACCCAAGGAGTACGGCAAGCGGATCATGATGGTCCGTCGGGGCGAGTCCCTCGATCGTCGGAAGTTCCTTCTCGGCCTCGGCGCGATGCAGTATCAGCGCAAGGAGATCGATCCGGGACGCGGGCACTACCGGGTGAGGGGCGACTGCATCGAGATCCACTCCGCCCACGAGGAACACGCGATTCGTCTCGACCTCTTCGGCGACGAGGTGGATCGCATCGAGATCTTCGACCCGACCTCGGGCGAGGTGCTCGGCGACGTTCCGCAGGTCTTCGTGTTCCCGGCAGTCCACTACGTGACGCCCGAGGACACCATGCAGGACGCCCTCTCGGGCATCCGCGGCGAGCTCGACGAGCGTCTCGCGGAGTTTCGATCGAGGGGACTGCTGCTCGAGGCCGAGCGGCTGCGGAGCCGCACGCTCTACGACCTCGAACTTCTCGAGGAGACCGGCACCTGCCCCGGCGTCGAGAACTACGCCCGCTGGTTCGACGGACGACGGCCCGGCGAACGGGCGTGGACGCTGCTGGACTACTTCTCGCACGTGCCCGGCTGCCGGCCGGACGAGTGGCTCTGCATCGTCGACGAGAGCCACGTGACCATTCCGCAGATTCGCGGGATGTACTTCGGCGATCGCAGCCGCAAGCAGACCCTCGTCGACCACGGCTTCCGCCTGCCGAGCGCCCTCGACAACCGGCCGCTCAAGTTCGAGGAGTTCGAACCGATGACGCCGACGACGATCTACGTCTCGGCGACGCCCGGCGAGCACGAGCTGGAACGCTCCGGAGGCATCGTGGCCGAGCAGGTCATCCGCCCGACCGGGCTCGTGGATCCGCCGATCGACGTGCGCTCGGCGAAGACCCAGGTGGCGGACCTGCTCGAGCTCGTCCGCGACCGGGCCGCCCGCAAGGAGCGGTCGCTGGTGACGGCCCTCACCAAGCGTCTCTGCGAGGACCTGACCGACTACCTCCATCGCGAAGGTGTCCGCGTCCGCTATCTCCACAGCGAGATCGACACGATCGAGCGCCTGGAGATCCTGCGCGACCTTCGCCTCGGCGAGTTCGACGTCCTCGTGGGCGTCAATCTGCTGCGGGAGGGCCTCGACCTGCCGGAGGTCTCGCTCGTCTGCATCCTCGATGCCGACAAGCAGGGCTTCCTGCGGAGCCAGTCGAGCCTGATCCAGACCATGGGACGCGCCGCCCGCAACGTCAACAGCCTCGCGG
>JAFMML010000140.1 GCA_017859745.1 Planctomycetota bacterium | reverse complement strand
GGGTCGGCCAACTCACACGTCGGCAGGAACGGCTCGCGGTGACCGCTCCGCGGCGGCATCGATGCGTTCGAGTGGATGCGGCAGGACCTCGATCGCCTGCCTGCCCAGCGTCGTGCCCGTCGCCTCCGCCAGCTCGATCAACGCCACCTGATAGGCCGTTTCGGCATCGATCACCTCGATCCCGGCGTTTCCGAGGTCGGTGATCGCGAGGGACACCTCGTACACGGTCGTGGTGCCGGCCTGCAGAAGGCGACGTTGCGCTTCGAGATTGCGCCTCGCGTCCGACTCGGCCTTCCGCGTCGCGACCACTTGGGCCCAGCCGATCTCGAGGCGATCGATGGCGTCGTAGACCTCCTGGGCGACCATCATCCTGACCTCACGTCGCTTCGCGAGGGTCTGGAGTCGACCGATGACGGCCGCCTGGTACCCGGCGGTCGCCAGCCGATTCTCCAGCGACATCCGAAGGTGCAGCCCGATCTTCCACGCCGGTGGAAACTCGCCCGTGAACATGCTGTCGATGGCGCTGCTCGAGGATGTCCCGATTCCCAGGAGGCCGACGGATCCGCGGACGTCGAGTTCGGGAAGCAGGGCGTTCCTCGCCATGCGGATCCGCCGTTCGTCCTTCCGAAGTTCATACTCCGCCTGGACGAGCTCGGTCCGGTTGTCGAACGCCATGGTCGCCAGGCCCGCGCGGTCGAACGTGTAGGCGGTCAGCGTCAGGGACGCCTGCGGCTTGACCACCACGTGTCGATCGAGCGGCACGTCGTCGCGATTCATGATGATCTTGACCGAACGCATGTCCCGTCGGAGCGTGAGATCCGCGTCGAGCAGCTCGGCCTGTCGCTGGTTGACGGTGAGATCGGCCCGGTATCGCTGCACCGCGGGCACGATGCCCGCGGCAGCCAGCTTCTCGACGTCGGTGACGAGCCGGCGAGCCTCGTCGAGGGTCCGCTGCTGCAGTTCCACCGCCCGCCAGGAGCGGGCGAGCTGCCAGTAGACCGTCTCCGACGATGCGAGCAGCCGGGAGAGCAGGACCCGAAGGTCGAGCACCGCGAGGCGTTCGTCGTACGCCGCCACCGCGATGGGCCCGAGCGTCGCGTCGTAGCCGGCACCTTGCAGCAGGGGAATCGTCACCGCCGCGTTCAGATTGGACGGGAAGGCGATCGAGTCCGGCGACACGTTCGATCCGCCGTCGAGATAGGTGGTCTCGTAGCGATACAGGTCGCCCTCGAAGTAGACCTCGCCTCCCGTCGCCAAGGGGATCGCGAGACCGGCGCCGGCGTCGAGGTAGTTCGACTCCAACGCGTAGATCGGAAGGTTGTTCGCACTGGCATCCTCCATCTCGCGCGCCGCGAGCACGTTGGCCGCCAGTGTGGAGTCGAGTCTCGACTGTTCGGCGAGCACTCTGGTGGACGCCAGCGTCGGATCGAATCGGGCGACGTCCAACGCGAGGTTGTTGCGAATGAGCGATTCCCGGAACTCGTCGAGTCCGAGCGACACCACTTCGGCCGAGCCGTCCGCGAGGAGGCTGGGGATCGAGTCGGGTGCCGAGGCATCGTCCTCGGTGGTCGCGGGAAGCAGCGGGCCGCCGCTCATGTCGAGCGGCTGGATTGGAATCACGTCCCGGTCGTCGTCGAGCCCGAGTCGCGTGTCGATCCACTCGTCGCTGCACCCGAGCAGCACGGTGATCGCCGCGAGCGTCGTCGTCATCCTGAGCGTGGGACCAATCATCGGAACGCACTCCGGGTCGGGGCCGGAAGATCCTGGGAACGCGCGACCTCCTCCGGCGGACCGTCGGCGGCGATGCGGCCTCGCTCGTCCAGCACGATCACGCGATCCGCCAGCGCCACGAGGTCCGGAGCGTTGCTCGCGACGACCCGCGTGCCGGTGCGGCCGGCGACGTCCTGAACGGCGTGCCGATGATCGGGGCGCTCCTGCATCGAGGCATGATCGACGATCACGGCCACCCGTCGAGGATCCAGGGACAGTCGGGCGGCAGCGAGATCGGCGGCCACCGATGCCGAGGTCCGCCGCGGATCGAGCACCTCGTCGAGAGCAAGGGTGCGGTTCGCCGTGGCCAGGGCCGCGAGCAACGTCTCATCGTCGAATCGGCGCTTCGGATCGAGGTTGCGTCGCACCGTGCCGGGCAGGATGCCGGGCGTGGAGACCAGACTCGTCAGGCGAGGGAGGAGGCTCCGCACTCCAAGTCGGTCGACCGGCGTCTCGTCGATCAGCACTCGACCGTCGCTCGACTCCATGCCGGTGAACATGGCGAGAAGTCGACGGGCCATCGCCGGGCGTTCCGCGACGATCACGGTGAGTCGGCCGGGCTCGATCTCGAACGACAGGGAGGGTGAACCGAGGGAGTCTCCCTCGTTCAGGGGAGGAGCCTCGACCCGGAAGGCGCCGTGTGGCTCGGGCCATCCGCCTCCGCCGGGGGGCGGCGCCGGCCCATCCAGCAGGGGTCTGAGGCGGGCGAAGATCGGTTCGATGAGTGCGGCGGTTCCCACCAGCGTGCCGAGCTGACCGACCGCGGCGGTGACCCCCGTGAATGCGGCCAGTGATGCGATGATGGCGCCGAGGGTCAGCCCGTCGACGAGCGGATAGGCGGCGATCGCGAACATGAGGACGCGGGCCGCGGATCCGATCAGAAGGTTCACCAGCGATCGTGCATTCGAGACCGACGCGGACCGGTACGCCGCTCCCGAAGCCTCGATCTCCTCGGACTCCCATCGGCGGACGAGTCGTTCGGTGATGCCGCGATCGTGGGCCGCGTCGATGCCTTCGAGGATCCGGATGGAGGAGGCCTTGGCCCGTCCGAACGCATTCTCGGAAGCAAGCGCGTATCGACGCTGGATCACGGCGTCCGTCGCCATCACGGCGAGCGTCGCCCCGGCGGCCACCACGCCGATGATGCCGTAGACCCAGTTGAAGAGGAAGAGGACGAGCAGGTTGGAGAAGCCGCCGACGATCTGGACCAGCACCGTGTTGGTGGCCTGCGTGAGCTGCTTCATGGCGTAGTTCACGCCGGACACACGCTGCACGATCTCACCGGCCGACAATGGGCTCGCCGAGTGGGACCGTCCGAGTT
>JAFMML010000070.1 GCA_017859745.1 Planctomycetota bacterium | reverse complement strand
TCCATCGGCATGGCGTCGTTGAAGACGACCTCCCAGAGATGCCCATCGGGATCCGCGAAGCATCCGGTACGGCCGCCCCACGGGGCCGGTCCGGCAGACTTCTCGATCCGCCCGCCCGCGGCCTTCGCCCGAGCCAGCAGCTCGTCGACCTCCTCTTCTCGGCGCACGTTGTGGGACAGCACCACGCCATCGACTCGTGTCGAGGAGATCCGCTTGGACTTCGACCCTCCCATCGACACGCCGAGACCGTCGGCCATCGTCTTGCGGTCCGCGATCGCCAGCACCAGTCCGTTCATTTGAAAGAACGCCGCTTCGGGACGACTGCGTGAACTCGCCTCGAGACCCATCGCTTCATAGAAGCGTCGACTTCGGGCGACATCGGCGACCGGCAGCGAGATGAACGAAATCGTGTGACGCATCACGTCGGCAACCTCCAAAGGGAACGGACCGCCGCCTTCCCGGGCGGCGACGCACGCCAGACCATCGACACCCAGCCGATCGAAGGACCGATGCCCGCCTCCAGACAGAACTCGGCGATGCGGCGGCACCCGATAGACCCCAGTTTCGTCTCTTGCACCGCCGATCGAGCGCGGCGGCCGGCGTTGGCGGTATCCGGCGTTGATCGATGATTCGTGTTCAAGACACTCCGCGCCAGCCCGATGGGGGTGCTCAGCGACGGTGTCGTTGCCGAGTAGGCGTAGATGCACGGATCCAAACGTCGCATGAAAGACGAATCGATGGCAAGAGATCGGAATCGACCGCGAATCAACGACGAGTCGACCGCGAGTCGACCGCGAGTCAAGGGCGTTCCTGCGGGGCGAGCACGAGTCGAGCGCTGGAAGCGGGTTCGCAACTTCGGGGCATCGATAGGCGGTCGACAGGGTGCCGGCGGACTGTCAATGAAACACCGCTTCGACCATCGAGAAGTCGTCTTCGAACTCGGCACATCCCTGGAGAGCAGTCGCGTACTCGACCAGCCGGTCGATCCGCGACTGTCCCGGATTCGGATCGCCCCGCATGAACTCCACGAAGTCGTCCCACGCCCACATCTCGCCGTTGTCGGCCCGTTCGAGCTCGTAGACCCCGTCGCTGAAGACAAGCAGACGCCCATCGGCCGGCACCTCGATCTCGACGCTCGCCCAGTCGAGTTCGGGCAGCGCTCCGATCATCGGCCCCTGCGACTCCAGCAGCTGCATCTCGCCGCCGCCGATCAGGAACGCAGGCGGGTGGCCGCCTCCCGAATAGGACAGGCGACGAGCGTCCGCGTCGTAGACGCCGTACCACATCGTGAAGTACATGCCGTTGTGCCGCTCCATCTGGAACGACGCGTTCAGCAGCGACAGGACCTCGCTCGGATCGCTCGCCTGCGCGGGCGTCATCGAGCGGACCATGTTCATCGCCGAGATCGACATCAGCGCCGGTCCCACACCATGACCGCAGACGTCGATGAGGTAGATCGCGAAACGTCGATCGTCGATCCAGTGGTAGCCGAAGGAGTCGCCGCCGAGCGATGCCGAGGGCACGAACCGCCACGACGTCTCCACCCGCCCCTCGATCGGCGCATCGAGCAGGCTCCGTACGTACTCCGCCGCACGCGACAGCTCCTCGGCCATGTGCTGTTCGCTCGCGGCCAGCGCCTTGAACGCCGCGTTTCGCTGCAGCAGGGCAACGTATCCCTTGGAGTGGTACTCGATGCGGGCGAGCACCTCGACCGGATCCGGCAGCTTCACGAGATAGTCGTTGCCCCCCCGCGCGAAGGCCTCGGCCTTGGTGGTCGCCTCCTCGCGCGAGCTCAACACGATCAGCGGGATCTCACGAGTCTCGTCGCGGGCCCGGTACTCTCGCACCAGGTCGAGACCGTCCACGCCCGGCATGACCAGATCCTGAAGGATCACCGTCGGCTTGAACTCGATGGCGGTCTCGATCGCCTCGGTCGGGTCCTGGCAGTAGCGGTACTCGATGCCGTTGCGCGTCGCCAGCATGCGTCGGACCGCTTCGCCGATGATCGCCTGATCGTCGACCAGCAGCACCCGAATCCCGTCGAGATCCCCGATTCCCGCGAGCGGTGCCCCGTTGTTGCCCGATGCCGACGGGGAAGTCTGTTCGCTCACGATGCGCCTCCAAGGGTGCCTCAGCCGGTCCGATGCGCTCGCCAGAGGTCCGCGACCCGCGAGCCGATGCGTTCGATCGGCAACAGTTCCTGTGCCGCACCGAGTCGAGCCGCGGCACCGGGCATGCCCCACACCACGCTCGACGCCTCGTCCTGCGCGATCGTACTCCAGCCCGCCCGATGCAACTCGAGCAGCCCAGCGGCGCCGTCACGGCCCATCCCGGTCAAGAGCACCGCAACCCCCGTCGATCCCGGATTCCGAGCGAGGCTCGAGAACATCACATCGACACTCGGTCGGTGGAGCACGTTGCTCGGCTCCGTCACCGTGGCCAGACGCCCATCGGGCTCCATGATCAGATGGCGATCGGAACCCGCGATCGCGACCTCACCCGGCCTCGGGACTCCGGAGCCGGCCACCGAAACCCGTCGCCCGACCTTCTCGCCAAGCCAGGTCGCCAGGCCGCCGACGAATTCGGCATCGACATGCTGCACCACCAGCACCGGCCAGTCGAAGTCCCGGGGTAGTTGGGCCAACACCGTCGCCAACGCCTGCGGACCTCCCGTCGAAGCGCCGATCGCGAGAATCGGCGGACTGGATCGACCCGAGGCGACACCGGCGTTCGCTCCAGCGGCCGACACGCCCGAGATCGACTTCGACGAGGCGGTCTCGAACTCGCTCATGCGTCGGACCTGTTCGATCTTTCGAACCAAGGCCGCCGCGCCGCTCATGTCGCCGCCGGTGCCGATGGTCGGGGTGTTGACCGCGTCGAGCGCCCCGTGACCCAGTGCGTCGTAGACCAGGAGGCTGTTGCCGTCGACCGTCGCGGTGACCACCAGGATCGGGCACGGGCACTCCGTCATGATCCGCCGCGTGCTCTCGACCCCGTTCATGACGGGCATCAGAAGGTCCATCAGCACGACGTCGGGGCGATCCTCGTGGCAGCGTCGCACCGCCTCGGCCCCGTCCATCGCGACCCACGCGACCTCGGCCTCGGGGATCGAGGCGACCACGCGGCGCAGGGCCTCGACCGCCAGTCTCAGGTCGTTCACGATCGCCACCCGCATCATGTCGCGTCGGACTCCTCCGGGGTGCCGGCGCCGATCAGGTCGCGCACCATCGTCGCGAATGACTCGTCGTGAAAGGACCCCTTGGTGAGGTACGCGTTGGCACCGGCCTCCATGCCGCGCAGGCGATCCTCCTCGCGATCCTTGTAGGAGACGATGATCACGGGGATCGTCCCGAATCGATCGTCCTGGCGCAAGGTCTTCACGAAGTCGATGCCGTTCATGCGGGGCATGTCGATGTCGCTGACGACGAGGTCGTAGCCGCCAGCCTGCAGGGTGTTCCATCCGTCCACCCCGTCGACCGCCACATCGACCTCGTATCCGAGCCGAAGCAGGAGTTGCCGTTCGACCTCGCGCACGGTGATCGAATCCTCGACGACCAGCACCCGCTTGCGACGTCTCGCGGTCGCGACCTCCCGCCGCACGCCCCGCAGGCGCCCTTCACCGAGCATCTGCTCGACCGAGGTGACCAGATCGTCGGTGTCGACCACCAGAAGCGGATCGCCGTTCTCCAGAAGCGCCGCCGAGGCGATGTGCGGAACCCGGCCGAACCGGGGATCGAGCGGACGGACCACCAGATCCTCCTCGCCCAGAAATCGATCGACCACGAGGCCGAACCATCGACCCGTGCCGCCGACGACCATGATGTTCGAGACCTCCGGCCGCGTCTTCGGCACCGGCAGGTCGAGCACCGCGGTCGCCTGCAGCAGGCCCACGGAGGCGCCGTCGAGTTCGAACTGTTCGCGGCCCTCGATCGGACGAATCTCCTCGCGCGGCACCTTGACCACCCGCTCGAGTCGAGACAGCGGAAACGCGTACGGCTCTCCGGCGATCTCGACGAGTGCCGCCCGAATCACCGAAAGCGTGATGGGCAGACGCATCGCGAAGGTCGCACCGCGGCCGGGATCGGTCTCGACCCGCAGACTGCCGCCGGTCTCCTGCACCATGGTCTGCACGACGTCGAGACCGACGCCGCGGCCGGAGATCTCCGTGACGGCACCGGCCGTCGAGAAGCCTGGAAGGAACAGGAAGTCGAGCAGTTCCGCGGTGGTGAGCCCCGCCGCCACCGCCTCGGTCTGCAGACCCCGGTCGACGACCTTGCGTCGGATTCGCTCGGGGTCGATGCCCCGACCATCGTCCCCCACGCGCACCACCAGCATGCCACCGTGGTGCCGTGCCTCGACGAAGACCCGCGCGGCCTCCTCCTTGCCCACGGCCCGACGGTCGTCGGGCATCTCCACGCCGTGGTCCACGCAGTTGCGGATCATGTGGTTCAGCGGCGCCTCGAGTTTGGCGAGGATGTCCCGATCGACCGGCACGGTGCCGCCGACGATCTCGAAGCGAACCTGCTTGCCCAGCGACTTCGCGAGGTCGCGGACCATTCGGGGGAAGCCCGCGGTTCCGTCGGCGAACGGGCGCATCCGACTTCCGAGCACCTCGTGATACAGCGAGGTCGCGACCTCCTCGGTACGGCGGAACATGGTCTCGAGATCCGCGGCGTGCTGAAGCAGAGCCCGACGTCCCGACTCGATCGATCGCCTGAGGGGATCGTCGGAGCGCCTCGACCGAACTTCCGTCGTGTCCGCGGCATCGCCCCCGGACAACGCTCCGACACGGCCGGGAGGCCCCTCGTTCATGGAGCTGCGCCCCCCGGCTCGCTCGACCGTATCGACGAGGTCCTCGAGGTCCTCGAGATCGCGCTTGATCCGTCGGGTGGACTCCCGCAACACCGCGAATCGGCGCGACTCGATCATCATCTCGCCGGCGAGGCGCATCATGCGATCGAGGTTCTCCGCGTTGACCCGAAGGGTCTTGCTTCCCGCCGCCGGCGTGGCGCCGGCTCCCGTGCTCGATCGCGGCGCCGAGCCTGCCGCGCCCGAAGCTGGTGCAGACTTCATGGACGCGGGCGACGCGCTCGTCGGAGGTGGCGTCGAAGGTCGAGACTCGGCGACAGGAACCGCCACCTCGGGCGAAGCCTCCGGCACCGACTCCTCGCCATGGGGTGCCGGCTCATCGGCGACGGTTCCCTCGTCCCTTGCAGGATCGTTCGACGGCTCCGCTGCGTCGGCCGACCCCGGGCCGCCTTCGGCGATCGCCCCGTCGGGCGCCTCCCCTCGCAGACCCGCGACCAGGGCGTCGACCTCGCCGCTGTGGGCCTCATCGAACGCCGGCAATTCGGACTCGTCGATCGCTCCGAGTTTCGAGAGCAGATCGGTTCCAGCGAGCAGATGATCGATCTGGACGGCGTCGAGGGAGGAGTCGCCCTTCTGCACCGCGACGAGACGATCCTCCATGGCGTGAGCGAGACGCACCGCGAGGTCGACGCCGATGATCCGGGCCGCACCCTTCAGCGAGTGCGCCGCTCGCATCAGCGGCTCGATCGCCGAAAGGTCCGACGGATCCGCCTCGAGCTTCAACAGGCCCTCGTTCAGGATGGCGCAGTTGGTCTCCGCCTCGGCCTTGAACAGCTCGAACATCGAGAAGCCGCCGAGATCGCTCATGCCAGGCTCCTCGCAAGAGCTTCCAGCAGCCTCGGTCCGCCAAGCATCGCCACCCGCTCGACCCGTGCGCTTCCGGTCTCGAGCTCGACGAGATGCTCGGTCAGGTGATCGCGGGCCGCCCGCACGGTGGCGGGGGGATCGATCAGACCTGCCGGATCGACTCGAACGACGCCAAGCACCTCGTCGACCTCGACAACCCAGAAGTCCGGGCTCTCGCCGAGCAGAAGCATCCTGCGATGCGGCGAGTCCCGCGGTTCCGGACTCGCGTCCAGTTCGAGAAGCGATGCGAGATCCGCCGCAGGCACGAGTTGCCCGCCGAGGTTGCAGATTCCACGAAGCACCGCGTTGCTCCGATGCGGTACGCGATGCACCACCGTGGGCAACGTCACCCGACGCACCACCGAGCCGGGAAGTGCGAACCGCTCTCCACCGCACTCGAAGAGCAGAAGACTGACCCGGGCACCCGCATCCTCTTCGATGGGTCTGGCGACTTCCCGGGTCTGGGTCGCGAGTTCCGACTCCGACAGCGGCCGCTGCAACAGGCGCCGGGCAGCCTCGGAATCCGATTCGATCGACTCGGCGCGACGATCGTGATCCCGGGAAGGCTCGCGCTCGATGCTCATGCGGACGCTCCTTCCACCGAAGCCGTGTCGCGATCCTCGGGTGCATCGCTCGCGCGGCGCGCCCGCAGGCGAAGTCGGGCGGCCTGCTCGGCATCGCCGTCACGCTCGGCGAGCGACGCCAGATGCAGCAGCCCTTCGACGTGACCCGGCACAAGATAGACGAGGCGCCGAAACCACTCGGCTGCCTCGGCAACATCACCACCGGCCAGGAGAAGGCAACCGATCAACTCGATGGCCGCGGTGTCGGAAGGTGCATCGGCAAGCCGATTCCGGCACAGCCGCTCGGCCTCGTCGAGACGTCCGGCATCGGCCAGACTCCGGGCCTGGTCCGCGTCGGACCAGATCGAAGGCGTTGCGGGCGGCGAGGCCGACGTCGGGTCTCGCTCCACCGTGCCCGGGTCCCGGCGTTCGTTCGTGGTTTCACGGCGATCACTGGGCTTCTGGGGCATGAAGGCAGCCGTCGGACGGCGCTCCGAAGGGGATCGCCGGTCCTTGCCGACCGGGTTCGACCTGCCACCTCTCGCCCCGCTCGGCGGAGCTGCGACTCTCGAAGCGATCCGTCCCATACGGCGGCGATGCGCGAAGCTCTGCGAAACGCCGACCGGCTCGAATCCCTCGAACAGCTCCTGATCGTGATCGGCGTGACCGAGAAGCAGTACGCCATCCTCGGCGAGTCGGCGCTCGCAGGTTCGCATCACCTGCCGTCGGGCCTCCGATTCGAGATAGATCAGCAGGTTCCGGCAGGCGACCACATCGAAGCGATCGATCCTCTTCGAGGTCCAGACCCGCAGGTCCGCCCGCTCGAACCGGATGCGGTCGAAGATCCGCTCGTCGGGAACCACGCGGTCTTCGGCCTGTCGGAACCACGGCTCGGCCCACGCCGGCAGCGGATCGCGCAACGGCATCGGGATCGTCCCAGACTCGCGGGCGATGGCGACGGCGACACCGCTGGCGTCGACGGCCTCGACATCGATCGTCTCGACGGGCCACCCCGCCACCGCAGCGCAGACCGCCAGCGAGATCGGCTCCTGCCCGGTCGCACACGGCGCCGAGAGCAGGCGGACCCGATCGCGGCCCCCGGACCTCCGCCGTTCCCGAAGCCACTCGACGAGCCACTCGCAACTGCTCCGGTATCTGAAGAGCCAGGTCTCCGGCACGGCCACCGCCGCCGCCAAGGCCTCGAACTCGGCCGGATCGCAATTCAACCGGTCGAGATACTCGGTCTCGCTGGCGACCCCGACCGCCTGCATGCGACGTCGCACCAACGCGACGCCGGACTCTCCTTCGAGCGCCGCCGTTCGCAGACCCGCCCGCTCTCGAAGCAGACTCAGCAATCGAGGATCGACGGTCACGGCCGAGCGTCCGATGTCGCCGGCGGCCTCGATCCACCCGGATCGTCCGGCGCCGAGACCGTGCCGTCGTCGCCGAACAGCAGGCGGCCACGGTCGCCGTCGAGCCAGCGGCCCAGATCCACTCTCTGCACCGTGCCATCGCCGTGCGTGACGACCTCGCCGAGGTGGGGCATCTCCGGGTTCAGCAGTCCGCCATGTCCGTTGGGGTCCCGCGGATCGATCTTCTCGATCCCCCGCACCCCCTCGACCCGAAGCCCGATCGTTCTCGATGCACCGAGACATGGCACCTCGAGCATCAGCACTCGGGTCGCCAGCGTTGCGGCCCGCGGTTCGCGTCCAAGGAGTCGATCGGCGTCGAGGACCGGAACAAGACGTCCGTGGTGGTCGGCCAGTCCGGCAAACCAGTCGGGAGCTCCGACCATGGGCCTGGTCGCGATCAGAGGCACCACCTCCCGAACCACCGAGGCGTCGGTCGAGAACCACTCGCCCTGCGAAGACCAGATCACCGAGAGCATCGGGTGATTATCGCCAGTTCTGCGCGCGACACGTGATCGCCACGGTTGCGAGCGACGGAGTTCTCCTGCCAACAGGCCTCCGATGGCGAGGACCGTGGTGAAGCCGCCCCCTTGGGCGTTGCCCGGCAACCCGCCTCGCAGAGCCTCCTTCCTCCAATCCGAACCCGGCGTGGCGACCTTCACCCCGCGATCGAGACTGCCGCCCGAGCCCGAGACCCTCGCAAGTGGATCCCAGCCATGGGGCGGGTGCCGCAACTCACGAACCCATGCTCTGGCGGACATCCGGACGCGACTCCAAGACAGGGAGCCGCCCGTCCCCGGCCACGCGGACCGCGAAGGTCGCATCGGTTGCAAATAACTGAAATAAAACGACTTGCAGATCTGCAAGCGCCCAGCGCGAGTGCCGTTGCCCCCTATCCGGCGAGAGCACCTCCAACCAGACACCGGCGATGACCGAACCGGCACGCTTGCTCCGGAACATCCCTCCGATCGTCTCCGAACTCGTCGCGCTCCGTCGCACCATCCGGGACTTCTTCCGCCCTCGCCTGCCGATCATCGAGTCGCTCGAGTCGACGTCCGCCAACGACGACCGGTGCCTCTTCGATGGCCAGCCGTCCTCGGCGTTCGCGGATCCCCGGACCCAACACGACCGACGCCGCCGCAGGGTGGACCCTCGCGACCCCATCGAGCCGGGGAGGCACTCTTCGACGGCACGGTCGGAGGGATCCCGACCGTTCTCGTGGGAAACGACCTCCCTGTCGCATCGCGGGTTCGACTCGACGCGGGTCCGACTCGGAGACAGGTTTGGTGCTGAGCCTGAACTGCGGTCGCAGCACCGCCCGCGACTCCCTTGCCGACGCGTCGAAGGAGCATTCGCCTCACCTCACGGTCTCGAGATGCCCGTAGGATCTCCGGCGTGACGGACCCGACAACCACCCGCGGCGACACCGCCATCACGCTCTTCGGTGCCGCCGGTGAGGTCACGGGATCCTGCTCGCTGCTCGAGGTGGACGGCGCGAGGATCCTCGTCGACTTCGGTCTCTTCCAGGGTGATCGCCGGTCCGAACGGCGCAACCTCGAACTTCCCGAGATCGACTTCGCTTCGCTCGATGCGGTGTTGGTGACCCACGCCCACGTCGATCACTGCGGGCGCCTGCCGATGCTGGTCCAACGAGGCTTCGGCGGCCCCGTCTTCTGCACCGACCTGACGGCAGCTCTTCTGCAACGGGTACTCCGAGGCTCGGCCCGCCTGCAGCGGATTCGACTCGACGAGTTTCGAGAGGGACGGGCTCCCGAAGCGGTCCCGCTGTGGCGCGAAGGCACCCCGCCGCCCGAGGCGTCCGTCGAACGGGTCAACGGTGCCGAGGCCGGGGTCGGCCTCGATGATCTCGAGCCTCCGGTCCTCTACGGCGACTCCGAAGTCGAGGAGCTGCTTCACCTCCTGCAGCCACTGCCCCTCGGTGCGCGAGCCCGCATCTCCGAGCATGTTTCGGTGCGGTTCGGTCATGCCGGTCACGTCCACGGTGCGGCCCACGCCATCGTCGAGGACGATCGGTCCGACAAGGCGCTGGCGGTCTTTTCCGGCGACGTCGGCTCGCCCCACACCGGCCTGCTTCGTCCGCCGGACGATCTGCCTCCATGTCGCCTGCTGGTGCTCGAGTCCACCCGAGGCGATCGCCTGATTCAGGACTCCGATGATCCCGATCATGAACTCGCCGCAGTGCTCGACGAGGTCAGATCGATCGACGGCACACTGCTCCTGCCGACGTTCGCGCTCGGTCGCGCGCAGACCCTGCTCTGGCGACTCGCGACCGCCAGTCGCCGTGGGCATCTCGAGGGACTGCTGGTCGTGCTCGACGCGCCGATGGCGGCGTTCGTCCTGGACCGCATGCGCGAGCATCCCGAACAGTTCGCTCCTGGCCCGGCCCGACTTCTCGCCGAGGGAACCGATCCGCTGTGGATCGAGCACGTGCATCGCCTGCACAGCCGCCGGCAGTCGCTCAAGCATGCCGGCCGCCGGTCCACGGTCGTCCTGGCCGGATCGGGATTCTGCGATGCGGGTCCGATCCTGCACCACTTCCAGGAAGGTCTTCCCAAGCCTCATGTGAGGGTCGGCCTCAGCGGCTGGCATCCCGAGGGCAGCCTTGGTTGGGGCCTTCTCCGCAACTGCAGCCACGCGCGAATCGATGGCGAAGAGGTCGAGGTCCTCGCGGGCATGCGGCGGCTCGAGGGCTACTCGGGACACGCCAACGCGGAGGAGCTTGCCAACTGGGCCAGCTCCGGTCCCTCCAGGCCCGACGCGATCGTCCTCAACCACGGAACCGACCCCTCCCGGACGGCGCTCGGCCAGCGACTTCGAAGTCTCGGTCACGAGCATCTGCTGACACCGGTTCCGAATGAACGAACCGTCTGCTGACTCTGCCGACGACTCGACTTCTCAGGCCGATGCCGTCGAGACCACGATCAGGTTGATCGCATTGAAGAGGGCATGGCCCGCGATCGGTGCGATCAGGCGACCGGTGCGTTCGTAGGACCATCCCAGCACGATCGAGACCGCGAACAGCAGCAGCAGCGAACTCACTCGGGAGACCTCCGGCAGCGCGGACAGGTGCATCGCCGAGAAGAGCGCCGAGGCGAGAAGGATCGCCATCCATCGGCCACGGACGCCTCCGTGATCATCGCCGCGGTGAAACCACGCCGCGAAGACTCGCTGCAACAGGCCTCGGTAGGCGAACTCCTCGCAGAGCGGAATGCCCGTCACGACGAGAACCAGAATCAGCACCGACCAGGGACTTCCGAAGAGGCCTCCCGAGTCGAGCAGCAGTTGCAGCGTTCCGTGCGCCACCGGATCGACCTCGGTGCCCCGCAGCCAAGCCTCGAGCGCGAGCCCCACACGACCCCCGATCGAAAGAAGCGGGTACGCCACCAACATCGCAACGAGTCCGACCACCGCGGCCGCGATCGGCGATGCCTTTCGAACACCGTCGGAGTCCGGGTTCGGCGGCGACCTCCGTTCGCTTCCAGACGCACCAACTGCGCCGGCGGCAACCATCGCGGCGACGACGACCAGTCCCTGACCGAGCACCATGCCGAGCATCGCCCTCGCGGCGAACTCGATCCCGCTGCGACCGCCCCCGCCGTCCACCCGCGTCAGCTGGTCGGTCGGGCCGTCGTAGCGGTAGACCGACCCGTCGGCGCCTGCCGTCGCGAGCGTCGCTCCAACCACGCCTGTCAGCAGCATCAGGGCGAAGATGCCGACAGCCCCCAGGGGCCAGCGAAGGGGCTGCGGTCGGATCTCGGCGGCGAAGCGCCAACATCGGGTTCGAATCACAACGAGGGTGATCCCGACCGCTGCGATCGCCAACGACCATGTCATCCATTGCTCAGGGGCCGTCCCTCCGACCGCTTCGGTCTCGACATCGACCGACTCTGGGATCGAAGTCTCGAGCCCGGAAGCGGTCGCCATCGTCTCCGGCACCATTTGCCCAGCTTGCCACGGGGCGGCGGCGGTCTCGGGAGGAATCGGAAGGACACCGGCCACCGCGTCGATAGACGGAAGACAGGGAAGGAGCAGGCCGATGGCGATGAGGGTCCGAACGTCGGATCCCATCGAACGCCACCGCGGTACGGAACGTCTCAATTCCATGAGTTCCCGACTCCACCAGTCGACGACCCGGGCCCGCGCCCGACTCGAGCAGTCGGTCGCGTCTCGACCGCTCGCAGAACTCCAACGGATCGCCGCCGACCTGCCCCGACCACGAAACTTCTTTCGAGCGCTCGTCGATCCGCGGGGTTCGTCGCCCTTTCGGGTGATCGCCGAGATTCTTCGGAGCGCCGCTGCACCCGAGGGAACCGCGGACACGTTCGACCCGGTGGACATGGCGCGACGGTACCAGCGCGCCGGCGCCTCGGCGCTATCGGTACCCACCGAGTTCGATGAGGGCGGCAGTGGACTCGACTCGATCGCGGCGATCCGGCGGGCGACGCCGCTTCCGATCCTCCACAAGCAGCTGCTCGTGGATCCGTATCAGGTCTGGGAGAGCCGCGTGGCCGGTGCCGACGCGATCCTGCTGGTGGCCGAGGCTCTGACCGAGGGGCAGATCATCGACTTCCAGATCCTCGCGGCGGAACTGGGCATGACGACCGTCGTCCAGATCCACGATGCCTGGAACCTGCTGCGAGTGATCCGGCACGTGGGCTTCCCCGACGCCTCGGGATGCCTCGTGGCCATCGACAATCGAGACCCACAGACCCTCGCCGTCGACCTCGAAACCAGTCGTCGGTTGGCCGAGTTGATCGAACAACGCAGCATCCTCGTCAGCGAGGGCGGCCTCGCCACCAACGAGCATTTGACCGCTCTCAAGCGCCACGGATTCCACATCGCCCTGCTCGGAGAGACGCTGCTGGGGGAGGCCGATCCCGGAGAGGCCCTTCGGAATCTGCTCGAGGCCGCCTGACTCCGCAAGGAGTTCCCGAACCTCCGTCCACGTCTCTGCCGAGGGCTCGCCGACGCCCTCCGGAGGGTCTATCGTTGGGGCAATGACAGGTGTCACCACTGCCCCCAACTCCCATGGCTCCGAACATGGGTCCGAAGCGACCACGCAGGGCGTTCGTGTCCGCGCCGAGCCTCGCTACCTCAAGGAACGTTCCGACCCGGCGGTCGGGAAGTTCCTGTTCGGCTACCGCATCACGATCTTCAACGAGAGCGGTCACCCGATCCGAGTCGAGGGTCGCCGCTGGCGCATCGTCGACGCGGACGGCACCGCCCATGAGGTCGAGGGGCTCGGCATCGTCGGACGCCAACCGGAGATCCCATCCGGCGAACGGTTCGAGTACTCGAGCTACGCACCGCTCGCCACGCCTTGGGGCACGATGGAGGGCGGCTATCGGGTGATTCCCGAGGATGGCGAGGCCTTCGAGGCGAAGGTCGAACGGTTCTATCTGGTGAGTGG
>JAFMML010000139.1 GCA_017859745.1 Planctomycetota bacterium | reverse complement strand
TGCAACGTGGAGCCCTTCTTCATCGGATACGGCTCCTTCGGCAAGTAGCGGTTCTGCCAGTCGAAGTCGTAGTCCGTGACTTCGAGCAGCAGGGTCCTCTCGGACGAGCCCGCCGGCTGGTGCCAGACGCGAAACTCCTTTCCCAGCCGGTGCATGTGGGGAGCCATCAGCCACAGCAGGCAGTCGGTCGGCACCTCGCGAGACCCGGTGGTCTTGAAATGGGCGTCACCCTTCGGAATCACCTTGAAGTCGGTATCGACGATGCCACCGCTGGAATAGAGCTTGGGAGGCGTCTTGTCGAGCCAGATGCCGAGTCGGGAGGAATCATCGATCTCCGGACGCCCTGTTCGTGCGTAGTGGATCTGGACGCAGATGTCGGACTGCGGCGGAATCACCCGCCTGGCATCCTTGGGGTATTCGAGAGCACCCACCCCGGGCACCCATCCCAGGAAGTTTCCGCCGGGGTTGTCTTGGTTCCGTGTGATCTTCGTCGGATCGGGGATGAACCCCAGGCCCATCCCCGACTCGTATCCCGGACCGTAGTCCTCGTCGCCGGTTCCTCGCGGCCGCGGCGTTCCCAGCCGTTCTTGCGCATCGAGAAGCAAGCCTGTGCCATCGTAGAAGGCCATGGCATGATGGACTACTTGCCGGTTGCCCGGGATGAAATCGGCCTTCTCGAGGTAGAGCTCCTGTTCGTTGCCCAAGGGAAAGACGATGGTCCGGTTGTGGTCTTCACCCTCGGCGGCGAGATGAAGGGCCTCCGGCATCGTGAACACCAGATCGGGCGGACGCGTGTCGCGCCACGCATCCGGATCGGGGAAGACGCGCGGAGGGGGAGCGTCGGCCGGATCGCCTCGGGGGCAGCCTTCATCCACCCATCGTCCGATGAGCGCGATCTCCTCAGGCGCGAGGGCCAAGGTGTTCTTGAGCGGAAGCCCGCGAGTCCTGGGCCAGGGCGGCATCGTCCGATCCGCGGTGAAGCGCTTGATGTCGGCCGCCCACTGCACCGCGTGCTCGAAGGTCGTCAGCGAGAACGGAGCCACTTCGCCCGGGCGATGGCACTTCTGGCAGTGCTGCTGCAGGATCGGCTCGATGTCACGGTAGTACTCGACGCTGCCCTGCACGATCAGCGGTCGCTCCACCAGATCGATCGGACAGCCGATGGGGCTCGTCTGCTCGACGGCCACCGGCTGGCCCGCCACGACGGCGGCGATGGCATCCGCGAGGTACTCCGCGTCGGCCTTGGGCCGCCGCTCCAGACGGCTCGTGTACAGGTTGTCGACGAGACCGGAGTACCGCAGGGCCCGCTCCCGATCGAGGACGAACACCTGCGGGGTGGTCGTCGCATCGAAGTGGGATGCCACGACCTTGTCTGGATCGAAGAAGACCGGGAACGGGATCTTCGCCTCCGCAACCCTCCGATCCACTTCGGCGGCATCCTCCGCATCGCAGACCAGGCCGACGAAGACCACGGCCTCGTCGCCATGGCGATCAGCCAGTTGGTTCAGCACCGGCACGGCTCGATTGGAGACCGGGCAGTCGAAGTTGAGGAAGACGATCACGGTCGCCCGGGCATCCTCCGCCTCGCGCAACGACCACGTGCAACCCGTCGGACCGTGGAGTTCGATCGGAGGCACCACCTGCCCGATCCGACCGGGTGGAACATCGACGGGCGGATCGCCTTGCGCCGACCCATTCCCTCCCGCTGCCGCCCGATGGACGATCTCGGCGGGCAAGGCCGCCAGGCCTGCAACGAACACAAGGCCTGCGAAGAGCCCCGCCGCGCTCGATCGATCGCGGCGAAGCGCCAAGCCGCGACCCCGGCGGTGAAGGAGTCCGATCCGCCTGGCGATCAACATTCGGTTCCTACTTCACGATGTCGAGGTGATAGACGAAGCGGAAGTCGTTCCCGAGCGGCCCGACGCCTTCCGTGATCGCATCGATCCGAAGCACGCTCAGCGTCAGGGGATCGAGGAGGAACCGAGCGGCATGGCGAACCGTCTCGGAGTTGGGGACCCCAGGATTCGCCTCCGCCTGTCGCGTCGCCGAAACGACCCAGCAATTCGAGCCCTCGTAGATCTCCGACCCGATCACTTCGAACTTGTGGACCCCTTGAAGGTTGGACGTGATCGGCTCCGAGAGCCACGTGGTGCCGATTTCGAGGGTGCCCGGGTAGATGTAGTGCTCGACTTCGTGGTCGATCTCCCGCGGCGTGCCGTCGACTCCGATGACCGCATCGAGCACGAGAGATCGGTCCGCCTCCTGATGGAACGTCTCGTACCTCATGGAATTCTCGAGGGTCCGCCTCCAACGGTCCCTGTCGGCGATACCCGGCATCCCCGCAGTGCTGTAGGGGATGATCTCGTTCTTCTCGAACTTGAACGCGTGCTCGGACTCGCCTTGCTTCCAAGGGACGATCGAATAGGTCTTCGTGAATCGATCGATCCCCGCAAACTCCCCCTTGATGAAGTACAGGACGTGTCCCGAGTACTCGACCGGCGCATGGTCGCTCACGAGACCGAGCCGATTCGAAGGCTGACCTGCCGAGGAGCCGCCGCCGCCGGGGGCCTGGCAGGCCGTGAGGCTGAAGCCCGAGACGGCGAGCGCCACGAAGATCGGGAGTGAACGCGTCTGGACCATGGGAAGCTGCTCTGGATTGGGAAGGTCAAGCGTCGACCGGCCACGAGGACCGGGCGGAGGGTTGTATCACGCCGAGACGGGGAGGAAGACGTAATTCCTCATCTGCTGGGAGATTGGACCAAGCGGGTCCGCGCCACGCCCGGGAGGACGACGTGGCCGCGGATGACGCCGGCCTCGTGCTTGAGGCGACCGAGACGATCGCCACGAGCGACGCGCTGGGGTTCGCGTCGATCTCGTCGATGCGGCCGGCGACGCTCGCGCGAGTGCTCGAAGGCGACACCATGACGGCGACCTTCACCGATTTCCGGTCCGAAGGCATGCCGATGACGCCCGCCTGGGTGGGCGTTCCGATGACTTCGACGCGGGTGAAGTGACCCGACGGGGCGGGCGGGACCATCGCCGCCCCGTCTCATTCGCTGGCGGTGCGTTCGCTGGCGTTCCGTCCGATGGAAGAACACGCTCGCCGCCCCCGGCCATGCATGA
>JAFMML010000138.1 GCA_017859745.1 Planctomycetota bacterium | reverse complement strand
GGTCTCTCGCTGCAGCGTGGCCGGTCCGATCCGCAGGGCGGCAGGCTCCGGCTCTCGACCGATCGAAGTCTCGAGGGTGGGGCGACCGGCCGGATCGAGTTCACCTTCTTCGACGACGAGGAGTTGGAGAGCCGGAACATCCGGCTCGCGGTGCCGCCCTTCGAGAAGGTGGCTCCGATCGAGGCCTGGGGCCTTCCCGAGGGCTGCGCGGACCTCGGCGGTCGGCGGGCGATCGTGCTCGGAGCCGGGCAGGCACTGGACTTGGCGGTGGCGGCACCGTCTTCGGCACGAGTGACGTGGTCCGTCGACGGCCGGGTCGCTTCGAACACGCCTCGTCTCCAGGTGTCGGATCTCCCGCCGGGTCGCCACGCCGTCCGAGTGGAGATCGCGACCTCCGACGACTCCGAGGCGGCGGATCTCGACGTCTTCGTCGTCGATCGCACGGTGACCCTTCGCGGTCCGGAGGAGGTCCGCGCCGGAGATCCGGCCACGTTCGAGGCGGAGTTGTCCGGACTGCCCCCGATGCTCGAGTCGAGACTCGGACCGGCGACCTGGACGATTCAGGGACGGGACGAGCAGGCCGGCGACGCCGTCACCACCCGTTTCGATCGTCGGGGAACCGAACGCATCGCGTTCAGCCGAACGCTGGAGCTTTGCGGCGAGCGCTTCGACTTCACGGCGAGCACCGTGCTGTCGGTCACCCCCGGGCCTGCCATCCGTCTGCTGGGCGGCGAGATCGTCCGGGGCCGCGAGTCGAGGATCGAGGCGGCGATGAGCGGCGAGACGGACATCTCCCGTGTCGTCTTCGAGATCGATGGCGTGCAGAAGGAGGCGAACATCGATGCCGCGGACGCGGATGGCCCGGCGATCGCCTGGATCCGTCACCGGGCCGACGACGGCGACCCGGTTCCGGTCCGGGCGACACCGATCCTCAAGGACGATCGAGGACTCGATCGAGCCATCGACGACCCGGAGTGTGCGACCCGCGCCCAGACTCGGGTCTACTCGGTGGTCGAACCCGATGTCCGAATCGCGGTGGAGTCGCCGCGAACCGGCATCGAGGTGGCGTATGGCACCCCCATCGACGTTCGGGTGCGCCTCGAAGGCGAGGATGCGGAGGTCGTCGAACGGGTGGTGGTGAGGGTCCGCCCGGGGTCGGGAACCGCGTCGGAACTCGTGCTGACCGCCGGCACGGACTGGTCCGCCGGCGTGACGCCTTCGGTGTCGATGGGTGGGAGTCTCGATCTCGTCGCGCAGGCCTACGAGGCATCCGCCGAGATCGGCGAGCCGGTGTCGGTCGCGGTGACCCTCGTGGCGCCGCAGCCCGAGTTGATCGTCACCGGCGCCGCGTCGACCGGCACGGTGACCTGGACCGGCCGCAACGAGAATCCTCCGCCGGTGACCGTGGCGGTGGTGTCGAGGGGGACCGACCGGCCCTATCCGATGATGGAGCTTCGCAGCCTCGAGTGGTCGGTGCGAGGCGACGGCCTGGAGGTCGAATCGAAGTCCGAGTCCGACGCGACCGCGGCGTTTGCGATCAAGCGAGCCGGCCCCGAGACGATCCGAGCCGTCGTCTCGACCGCCGACGGACGCACTCGCGATCTCGCCACCGAAGTCGTGGCTCGACCCGAACCCGTGGTGCCCGGCCCGAAACTCGCGAGTCGCAGGGTGGTCGGGACCTCCGCGGTCGAGGTCGACCACGCCGACACCAAGGGCGCATGGTCGGACTACCGCGTTCGAGGTCGCATCGGAGACGGCGAGTGGATGCCGCTGACGGAGGAGTCCTTCGACACGGCCGTCGCCTCCGCAACACCCGCCGAGGTCGAGGTCTGGTACCGCCCGTGGGGCGCCGAAGCCAACGAGACCCCGTGGGACGGCCGCGGAGGCTGGGTCCGCAGCGCACCGATGCCGCTCGAGCTGCTCAAGCCGCACTCGCCGCTGTGGATCGCGGTGGCGTTGCTGGCATCCTTGTTCCTGGCGGTCCTGTCCTGGCGCCTGCTCGTCGGGCACATGTACTGGGGTGCGACCGCGATGTGGACGACCGACGGGAGCGAGGATCCGCCGAGAGGTTCCTACAGTCCGCGCCTTCCGATTCGATGGTGGGGCGGCGGACGCCGTCCGCGATATCGCCTGTGGGCGAAGGAGGCCGAGGTGCCCATCGCCACGAGGGCGGGCATCCACGACCTTCATCACGGCTGGGTGCGGCGCGTGCTCCGCAAGAGCGGTCGACGGCACCCGAGGGTTCGATTCGGCGCGTCGGGATCGCACGCGAGGTACATCGACAGCTCCGGCTTGACGAACCGAACGGCGGCGAGGTCGACGGCGAGCTCCAGCAGTCTCATCGTGTTCGACCCACCCGGGAGCGAGCTTGGGAGGCTGGGAGCGGATTCCGCAGAGCGTTCCCGGATCGAGCGGAACGCCAGACCCATCTTTCTCCGGGTCGAATTGTCGCGGGGCCGACTGTTCCGAAACCTGTTCCTGCCGTGGGTGCTGTTGCCCCTGTGCTGGATCGCGATCGGCGTGCTGTTCGCCGTGCTCTATTCCCAACGAGTCATCTGACCGGGCCCGTCCGATGTTCGGACGGCTCGAATGAACCTTGGAACCGAAACCATGTCCAACGCCAAGAGTCGAAACACCCTCACCGTTCTCTTCGGCTTTGGTGGATCGGGCGGCAAGACCATCGCCTCGTTGGCCGAACTCCTGACCACCGACCCCAATGCGGCGGAGTTTGCCCGAGAACGGATTCACGTCGTGCTGTGCGACACCGATGAAGGCGATCTGCGAAAGAACCGGGAGGCGATCCGTCGGGCGTTCGCGGACCGATGCCCGGGTTTGGAGATGCAGGTCGAGAACTTCAGCCTGTCGACGAACGTCGACGCGTTCTCGGATCTGGTCGAGGCCCGAATGGGCGACGGTGCCATTTCGAGCATCGACGGACGAACGCGGATTCGGGATGCATGGTGGTTCGATGACGAGGGCGTCCCGTTCAGCGCCGAACGTCTGCCGCTTCCGCCGAATGCCGGTGCGGGACAGTGTGCGCTGGTGTCCCACTTCCTGTCGTGGGACAAGCTGGAGGAGTTCCCCCGAGTCCTCGACAGGATCAACGAGCACGCCCTCAACAAGCGGCAC
>JAFMML010000027.1:30284-42351 GCA_017859745.1 Planctomycetota bacterium | reverse complement strand
GCGTCGGACGCTTCGCCCCCATCGGGCCGCGATTGGCCCTGCGACTCGAGCCGCGTCCGAATCAACTCCCGAGCGATCGGGCCGATCCGATCGGGATAGTCGTCCTCGAACCCATGGACGCGCCGGCCGGGGTCGAACTGGAGGCCACGGTCCGCGGGCGTCGCGTCGGTCAGCAGAGTGAGCATCACGTCGGTGCTGACCCAGGGGTTCTTCCAGAAGTACGAATGTCCGAGCCACGCCCCGCCGTGGTGTTCCGCGTTCGTGACGTCGATCACGTCCACGTTGCCCACCGTCGAGAGGAAGCCGATGTCGCGCCGCTCGAACTCGCCCAGCGATCGGCCCAGACGGATGCCGCCGCAGAGCCACTCCGCGAGTTCGAGGGCGTGATCGGTGCGACTGTCGTAGATCGTGACCCGCTCCGGCAGATCGGTGGCACCGTCGGCGAGCGCGTTGTAGGCCATGTAGAAGTCCATGTCCGGCGCCGCGAGGATCAGTCGGCCGAGGCGCAACGCCCGACGCGCCTCGATCGCGGACATGTCGTCGTTGAGCAGTCTCAGTTCGTCGATTCCCGCAAGGGCGAGGGGTGTACCCGCGCTGTGGGCGAGGATGTGGATCTTCCTCGCCTTGGTCCTCGATCCGAGCAGTTGGAGGCACTTGCGAAAGGTGCGCACCGAGGCCCGGGCCGACGTCTTGTCCTCGGCGTAGCCGAACAGATCGCCCGCCGACGGCCACGCGAACAGGACGATGGCGCCGCGTCGACCGAGGTAGTTGAACAGCTCCGCCGAGTAGGCCGCGTTCTTGGGAACGGTGGTGTCGAATCCGTGGACGTAGACGAAGACGTCTTCGCCGCCACTGCGATCGATCGCCTCGTCGATGGATGCGGCGAATCGATCCAGCGCCTCCGGGCCGAGTTCCTCCCGGGGCTCGAGTGCTGCCGGACCGGGCCAGACGCCTCCGAAGTCGGTGACGCCCGACAGCACGATCGGCGGACCGTCGGTGCGGCCGGGTTCTCGGCAGAGGCTCACCAGCTCCTCCCAGGTGCCGCCGGACGGCGCCAGATCGACGTGGAGCGCGCACAGTTGCACGGCGATCGAGCGTCGATCGGTGAGGAAATCCTCCGGCGAGGCCTCGGGGTCCGCCTGTCGATCGGCGACGACGAACACCTTGACGAGGGGCGAGCGTTCGCCGGGTGGCATCGCGGCGAACGGATCGGCGGCGCCGACTTCGAATCCGATCGGCGTCGGCATCAGACGAATGCCCGCTATCGCGGAAGGATCGTTCCGAACGCCGGCCGAACCGCCCTCGCCCTCGGCGGATGGATCGCCGCCGCCACAGCCGATCGATCCCGCGATCAGGGCGCCCAGCAGCAGCAGCGGAGGCCGTCGCAGCATCTGCACCAGCGAACTCCGGGATCTTCGTCGCCTCTGGGCCGCAGGCGTCGGGTCGCTCTGCGCCCGGAGGCGGTTGCGTTCGGTGTCGGAGCGGTGGACGGTCCCTCGATTGGACATGGCTCGGAAGTCTAACGAAGTCGGTTTCGGCATCGATGCGGCTCGGCCAACGAACAACGCCCCCCGGAGGGGGCATTGAACGATCTCTCTCTCTCTCTCTCTCTCTCTCTCTCTCGGTTGCGGACTCAGGCCCGGCGGCGTCGTCCGGCGAGGCCGGCGAGGCCGAGCAGGGCCACCGCACCCGGCGCGGGCACGACCGTGTAGCTGCCGAACGTTCCTGCGATGGACTGGGTACCCCAGCCCGGAGTGGCGGGATCCTGTCGCGAGAGGTGGTCGACGCCAGGATCGCTGCCGCCGCCGCCGGTCGAGATCACGTCGAAGGCGATGGTGTCGCCGATGCCGATGCCGAGCGAGGCCAGCGACAGCTGCCAGCGCTGGAACCCGGCGGCGTGGCCGGAGTCGTCGCCGGCGATGTTGCCGGACCCGTTGTAGGTCGCGCCGGTCAGGGTCCAGCCCGCACCGTCGAACTCGTAGATCTCGCCGCCGACGCCGGTCCCGCCGTCGTCGGCCCAGGTCGCGGACCAGTGGGTGATGCCGCGCATCCAGTCGATGTTTCGGCCCCAGCCGTTGGAGTTGGACTCCGGGCCGCCCATGTTGTTGTTGATGCCGACCGCGTACTTGCCCCAGTTGGTGTCGTCGAGGTTGGCGTTCAGCTGCACCGAGATGTAGAGCCAGGTGTCGTCGTTGGTGAGCTCGACGTTCATGATGTCGAGGTTCGTGAAGCCGTTGTCGAAGAGGTCGTTGGTGGCGTCCATGAACATGTCGCCGAACGACGGCGCGGCCACAGCCAGCACGGAGGCCATTCCGATCCACGGAGTGGTCTTTGTCATTGGTCTTTCTCCAGATACTCGTGACAAGGGAAAGGGCAGGGAACGGGGCGGCGGCTTGGGAAGGCCACCGCCGGTCGGTCGCAGAACGCGGAAACCGGACTTCGAGAGAATGCCGCCGATTTCATCCGGGATCAATCGGAAAATCCCGAACTCGCAGGGATTTCTGGCCCGAGAATCTGCGGGCAGGTCGCCGGAGCGGGGCCGGCCCAAGGCCACCTCGCGATCGACCCCGGCGGATTCGTCCCGCCGAACCCGCTGCGAACGGTGACCCCGTCCACCGGCGGGGCATCCACAGGAACTCGACGCCGATCCGGGAAGAACGGGCGGGGGATCGAGGCCGGAGACGCCCCGACCGACCGGTCCCCGAACTTCGAGGCGGCGAATGCGAGCGTGACGCGGCGGGCCGCGAGTCCAGGGTGGGGGTCGGATGGGTGCGGCGGGACGACGGTCGCGATCGATTCAGCGGGTCGCCAGCGACGCGTCGAATCGCTCGAGCATGCGCTCGAGATCCCGGGGCCCGATCACGCCGTCCCGGTCGAGATCGCCTCGGCCCCGATCACCGACTTCGATCGCCTCGAGGAACGCTTCGAGATCGGTCGCGTCGACGAGGCCGTCGCCGTCGAGGTCGCCCTGCCAGATCGCACACGGGTCGGGCGCGTCTGCAGCGGTCGAGCTGCCGAGTTCGATCGAGAGGGCGACGCCGAACTCCGCCGAAGTGTCGCCGAGCCGTCCCATCGCCTCGAAGGCGAGCACGACCTCGAGCCGCCAGCGGAGTTCTTCACAGTCCGGGTCGGCGCCGGCGGACGACGAGGCGATCGCCGCGTCCTCGACGACGTGGCTCTCCCGACCTTGGGGCGCGTCGGGGCGTACGAACGTGGGCGTCGGATTCGCATTCGGCGAACCACCCTTCGAACCTGCCGAACGTTCAGGTCCGATGTCGGCACGCCCGCCCCTGGCAGGGCCGAGCGTTTCCGCCCGAGGAACGGGGCCCGTGCCCAACACGTTCGGCCGATCGGCGGCGCCCGCCGACCCGCCGTCGATGCTGGCGCCGAGGCCGCTCTCGCCGGCGCGGAATCCGGTGTCGGAGTCGCTGCCCTCGGAGCTGCCCGGACGGGTCACGGCACGGATCCAGTAGGTGCCGATCACGCCGGGCGCGATCTCGAAGTCCTCGAAGAGAGAGCCGTCCTCGGACTCGACCCGAGCGATGAGCAGGCCTTCCGGATCGGTCGCGAGGCGCCGATAGACGTCGTAGGCGAAGACCGCCGCCTCCGTCGATGCGTTCCAGACGACCTCGACGCGGTCGGCGTACGTGCCGTCGCTGGCGGACAATCCGGTGGGCGCCTCGACGTTTCGCCATCCGGTCTCGGGAGCGCTCGGTCGCGACTCCAGTTCTCCGACGAGGCCCAGGAGCCGGTAGTGCACCTGGACGCCGGGCGGCGACACCGTGTCGACAAAGGAGGTCGCGTCGAGTTCGGCCAGCACCTGCCAGGGCGAACCCGGGATCCGCTGCAGCAGGCGGTAGCCGGTGACGCCCGGCATCGCGGGCCACGACAGGTCGATCTGGGTGGTCGAGGTGCCGTCGCTCGCGGAAAGGCCCACCGGACGGGGGAGGCCCCGCCATCCGGTGTCGGGCTCGGAGGTCTCGGACACGCCGTCGCCGAGCACCGCGGCGACGCGATAGGTGTAGATCGTGCCGGGGGTCGCGGTCTGGTCCTTGTAGACCGGACCGTTGGAGGTGCCGACTTCCACCTCGTCCTCTCCTTCGGCGGCCCGCAGCACGCGGTAGACGCTGCTCTGGGGGACCGGACGCCACCGAAGCATCACCCAGCGGGAGAACTGCCCGTCGGAAGCTCGCAGATCCTGTGGTGCCGGAACACCGCCGAAGCCGCTGTCCGGTTCCGCGAAGTCGCTGAGCCCGGCGGGGGTGACGGCCCGCGCGGTGTAGGTGCGAACCTGTCCGGGCGGAAGGGACTCGACGAGGAACGAGGTCTCCTCGGTCTCGCCGATCTGCTGAGGCGGGGCGTTTCCGTTTCCGTTGATTCGGTAGACCCGATAGGACACCGCGCCCTCGCTGGCGAGCCAGGAGAGCTCGACGCCTCCAGGCACGGTGCCATCGCTGGCCTCGAACGGCGCCGGAGCAACGGTGTTGCGCCAGCCGCCGTCGGTGTCGCTTGGCGCCGACGTCTCGGCCGCGTCGAACGCCTCCACGCGGTACTGGTAGGGCACGCCGATCGCGGCTCCGGTGTCCCGATGCAGGGTCTCGGTCGTCGAGACGATCTCCTCGAACGCAACGCCCTCGCCGGCGCGGTACACCCGATAGCCGACCGCGCCGTCCACCGGAGACCACGTCACGTCCACCGCGATGGTCGAGGTGCCGTCGGTTGCCGCGACCCCGTCGGGTGCTGGCAGTTGGGCAAGCGTCGACGTGCCCAGCAACGTCGCCGCAGCCGTGGCGGGCAGCATCGCCTTCGCGGGGCGAGACCGTTGCCGGCACATTCGATGCGAGGACTGCGAAGGCCTGCGGAACGATCCCTGTGGGAACTGGACATGGGTGTGTCTCATGCCGCGAAACGTAGAAGGCGAACGACGGGCCGCCAGCCGTTCGGGGCGGATCTCGCGGATCTTGGGGAATGAACCTCTCCCGATTCGGTCGGGAGTCGACCATCTTCGAACTCGCCACTTGACGAGGGGGGGTTCGGGGCTCAGCCTCCCAGGGCGTCGGTGTTCCGAAGCCTTGCCGGAGAGTGCCCGTGCCCGAGTTCACCCGTCCCGCCGTCCTGCTCTTGACCGTGGCCCTCGGTGGCGTGGCTGCCGCGGAGTCGGCCGCCGATGCGGTCAGCTACACGTTCTCGTTCACGGGGGCGACGGGATCCCTCGGGGACACGTCGTTCGAGGCTGCGGACGTCTCCTACACGCTCTTCGCCGACACCGAGGACGTGCAGCCGGGTTCGCCTCGCGGCTTCAACGTCACGCCGCTGTCGGGGACGGTCTCGGTCGGCGATGTCGTCACGGACATCGGCGCGGCGCTGATCGCCAACTCCGCGGTCTGGACCTACACCAGCGACGAGCAGGGCCTTCGGATCGGCTTCGGGATCTACGACCCGTTCGAGAGCTTCACCAGCGGCAGCTACGACGGTCCGCTCGGCTGGAACATGACCGCCTCTTTCGCGGGCGCCGCGGTCGGGGACGAGAGCATCCTGCGGGCGATCCAGGACGACGGCATCGAGACGCTCGCGGGAACGCTGCTGGTGACCGCCTACGCGTCCACGTCGTTCAGTTCGACGGTGGTGCCCGCGCCGCCGGTGGCGGTGGCGATGCTCGGACTCGCGGCGGCCGGTCGAACGGGCCGTCGTCGACGCTGACGCGGCGACGCGGCGAGTTTCAAGCGGAGTCGGCCTGCGAGTCGATGGCCGACACATGGCGGCATTGATCTTTGTCCTGCTGACGGCCATGCTCGTGGCGATGTGGAAGGGCAAGGACGGCCTGGCGACGATCCTGTTCCTGATCTCGCTGGTTGCGGTCGCGCTGCTCTTCAACCATCACGTCACCGACAGCCTGGGCCTTTCCCTGTGACCGCGCTGCGGACCGGCATCGCCCAGTTCTGCACCCTCGCGGTCTGCGGCGTACTTCTGGGCGCGTTCTACGAGCAGTTTGCGGGCACGGTGCTGCCATGTCCGCTGTGCATGCTTCAGCGGATGGCGATGGTGCTTTGCGCCGCGGGGCCTGCGTGGATCCTGGCCTTGTCGCTGCGTCGTCGTGTGGGTCCCGACGACTACGCTCGGGGCTACGGCGCCAGCGTTCTCGGGGCCGTGCTGGGCGCGGCGGTGTCGGCCCGGCAGGTTCTGCTCCACATCGAACCGGGCGACCCGGGCTACGGCGAGGCGGTGCTCGGGCTGCACCTCTACACCTGGGCCTTCGTGGTCTTCGTCGTGGTGCTGCTGGTGAGCGGCCTGCACCTCATGCTCGCGATGCCCGCCAAGGAGGAGCGCCTCCCGTGGCAGGGAGCGAGCCGGGTGGTGGTGCTGGTGTTGCTGGCGATCACCGCCCTGAACGCGGTGCTCGTCTTCGCGCTGGCGGGGTTCCACGCCTATCTCCCCGACGATCCGACCGGCTATCGCCTCTTCGAGGATCTGGGCTGGTCGACGCCGTCGGAGTAGCGAAGGCGCGCACATCCTGAACCAGGAGCAACCAGGCGCAACCAGGTGCCCCCCATGCGCCAACAAGAGCCCCCCGGAGCCCCCGCGATGCAAACGGAGGAATCCTCGAGCGGGACACCGGGACCGCGGGGGAACATCTCGCGACGTGCCTTGATCGGCGGACTGGCCGCGTCCGCCCTCGCCGGTCCCGCGCTGGCACGGCGACCGAAGCCGGTGCGTCGCCGGGACGACGACGCGCTCGACGTCGCCATCGTCGGCGCCGGAGTGTCGGGCTGCTACGCCGCGTGGCGCTTGAGCGCCCGCGCGGGTTCGCCGACACGCATCGAGATCTTCGAGCGCAGCGATCGGATCGGCGGACGACTCCTGTCGATCAAGCCCGACGGGATGACCAGCCAGATCGCCGAACTCGGAGGGATGCGGATCGCCAGCACGCAGACGCCGCTGCTCAATCTGGTGAAGCAGCTGGGTCTCGAACTCGAGCTGTTCCCGCCGACGGTCGCGAGCGACCTCTACTACCTCCGCGGGATCCGGACCCGCGCCGGCGAACTTCGATGCAGCCCGGAGTTCGGCTATCGGCCCCGGGCCGAACTGCTCGGCAAGACGCCGGATGAGGTCTTCAAGCATCTGCTCGGCACGGTGACCGGACGGGTCGACTGGACACGCGAGGCGTTCGACAAGGCCCGGAATTCGCTGACATACCAAGGTCGTCCGCTCTACGACCTGCCGTACGAGTACGTCTTCCTCAATGTGCTCGGAACGGAAGGCGCCAGGTTCATCGCGGAGACGACCGGCTACGGCCGCCCCAACATCCAGGACCTGGCCTTCATGGAGGAGGCGGCGCTGGACATGTTCATCAGCGAGTTCCATCACGTTCGCGGCGGGTACGACCAGGTGCCGCACACCCTGGCGAAGCGAGCGATGGGTCGCGGCGTGGGGCTCACGTTCGGCGCGAGCCTCCGGGACGTTCGCTTCGACGACGGCGGTCTGGTTCGGCTCGCCTTCGAGATGGCGGACGGCACCGCACGCGTCGTCCAGGCGAAAAGCGCCGTCCTCGCGATCCCCGACTCGGCATACGGCCTGCTCGACGGAGACGGTCCGCTTCGCCGGGCCAACGGCCTCACCCGAATGCTCGGCGGACTCGCCCACGTCGAGGCGATGAAGACCTACTGCAGCTTCGAGACGCAATGGTGGAGGCCGCTGGGCATCGATCGCGGACGGTCGATCACCGATCTTCCCATGCGCCAGTGCTTCTATCTGCCCGATCCCTCGGGACGCGGCGTGACGCTGTCGCCCTACGTCTCGGGGCGGCGGGCCGTCGGGTTCTGGACCGGCATCGCCGAGCCGATTCGAGACCACCAGCTCGATCCGAACGGTCTGGCCGGTCGGGAGATCGTCCGACAACTGGGCGAACTGCACGGCATCGACGTGCCGCGGCCGACGCAGATCCACTCTCGACTCTTCGACGGCGGCCACGTCGGCTACGGATGGAACATGTGGCGGCCGGGCGTGCGGTCCTGGGAGATCGTCTCGGGCGGTCGCAAGCCGTTCGCCGATCGTCCGATCTACTGCATCGGCCAGGCCACCGCGAGCTTCCAGGGCTGGGTCATGGGCACGCTGGGCTCGACCGAAGCGGTGCTTCGACGGCACTTCGGCCTGTCCCGCCCCGACTGGTGGCCTGCGGACTTCCCGCTCTGAACCGCCGCCGGCGCCCTGCGCGGTGGCCGAGGCTTCGGACTCAGTCGCCGTGACGGTGGCGAAGGCGAGGCGAGAGTCTCAGCATGAGCTGGAATCGTTCGAACTCGTCGATCCAGTCCTGAAGCGTCGCGGCGAGTTCGTCGTCGGGCAGCGGGGCACCCGGCACCGGACACGCCGGTCCGAGGTTCTTCGCCGCCATCGCCCGATAGCGAGACAGGGTGCGGTCGCCGAACCAGCCGAGCAGTTCGAAGTCCTCGGCCATGAAGATCACCGTCGGCACGCGCAATCCGGCGTTGATCTTCACATGCTCGGCGAGTTCGGCGTGCTCGTCGCGATCCACCCAGCGAAGGTCGATCAGATCGCTCGCCTCGGCGATGCGCTGGAGCATCGGGCCCTGCTGCACGCAGTCGCCGCACCAGATCCCCGAGACGCAGAGCACCGGCATCCGACGTCCGAACCCGCCGATCAGCGTCCGCTGATCCTCGTCCAGTCCCACTCGCTCGTGGAACTCCCTCCAGCGGTTCGCTCGATCCTCGTCGGTGGCGAGGTAGTCCTCCCATGAGAGCGCTGCTTCGAAGGTCTCGTGCAGACTGTTCGCGTCGAGGATCGGGGTGGTGGTCATGGGGATTCCGGACTGGGATGAGGAAACGAATGAACGCGGATCGGACTCAAGACCGTGCGTCGGAGGCTCCGAGGCGGTCGCGAAGCCTGCGCACCAGGTCGAACGCCTCGAGCGGGCTGAGGCGATCGATCTCGGTGTCGCGGACGATCTCGACGATGGGATGTTCCACCGGTGCGGGCGGTGGGGCGAGCGGGGCCTGCGGCGTCGCGGCGGACGGCACGTTCCCCTCCGCATCCGCGGCGAGTGCGTCGAACAGCGTCGGCTGTCGGCGCGAGCCCGCGTCGCGGCCGCTTCGTCGGGACGCCGCGGCTTCATGCCCGGCGAGCAGGGCCTCGGCTCGGGCGACGGTCGCCTCGGGCACGCCGGCGAGTCGGGCCACGTGCAGGCCGTAGCTTCGGTCGGCACGGCCGGGCTCGATGCGGTGCAGGAAGACGATCCGGTCGCCCCACTCCCGAACCGCGACGTTCAGGTTGCGCACCGCGGCGTGACGCTCGGCGAGTTCGGTCAGTTCGTGGTAGTGCGTGGCGAGCAGGGTTCGGGTGCCGCGATCGGCGAGCGTCTCCGCGATCGCCCACGCGAGGCTCAGACCATCGAACGTGCTGGTGCCGCGGCCGATCTCGTCGAGCACCACGAGGCTTCGTTCGGTCGCCTGGCGAAGCAGCCTCGCGGTCTCGGTCATCTCCACCATGAAGGTGCTCTGGCCGCCGTGCAGTTCGTCGTTGGCGCCGATCCGCGTGTGGATGCGGTCGCAGAGGCCGATCACCGCCGACTCGGCGGGAACGAAGCTTCCCGCGTGCGCGAGCAGCACGATCAGCGCCGCCTGCCTGATGAAGGTGCTCTTGCCGGCCATGTTGGGACCGGTGATCAGGGCGAGCGAAGCCGATTCCGCGGGATCGCTCGCGGCGTCGCCGGCCCGCAGCCGACAGTCGTTGGGCACGAAACGGTCGCGCAGCAGCCGATCGAGCACCGGATGCCGGCCGGCGACGATCTCGAGGATCGGCTCCTCGCGCATCTCCGGCTCGACCCAGCGGCCGGCGACGGCGGTCTCGGCGAAGGCGACGAGCACATCGAGCGTGCCGACCGCCACGGCGAGTCCCGAGAGCGCTGGGAGATGCTCGGCCCACCGGCCTGCGAGCTCCTCGAAGAGTTCGCGCTCTCGCTCGAGACTTCGGCGTTCGGCCTCGAGCACCTTCGTCTCGTGGTCGGCGAGTTCGGGGGTGGAGTACCGCTCGGCGTTCTTCAGAGACTGGCGGCGAACGAACGACTCCGGAAGCGAGGCGGCGCGGTGGGCGTTGCCGATCTCGATGTAGAACCCGAAGACGCGGTTGAATCCGATCTTCAGGCTGGCGATGCCGGTGCGTTCGGCCAGGCGCTCCCGGTACTCCTCGAGCCAGCCTCCGCCGTCGCGATGGAGGCGACGGTACCCGTCGAGCGCGGCGTCGGCGCCGTCGCGGAACGCGCCGCCTTCACGCAGATGCGTGGGAGGCGACTCCACGACGACCGCCGCGGTCTCCCTCGCGAGATCCTCGATGTTCGTAAGCACCGCGGCGAGGTCGCTCCGATCGCCGTCGAACGCCGCGACGTCGGCGAGTTCGTCCCGGAGTTGCGCGGCGGACTCGATCGAGCGGGCGAGCGCCGCGAGATCTCGGGGGGTCGCCCGCCGAAGGCCGAGTCGTCCACCGATCCGGGCCACGTCCTGGATCCGGTCGAGTTGCCGCCGGAGCTCGCCCGAGAGGCGACGATCGTCCACCAGCGTCGCCACCCGACGATGGCGACGGCGCACGACCTCGAGATCGGCGCTCGGGAAGCAGAGCCACTCGCGAATCAGGCGACGCCCCATCGGCGTCCGGCAACGTCGCATCGAGCCGACGAGGCTGCCGTCGGGATCGCCGCCGCGGACCGTCCGTTCGACCTCGAGGCTTCGCAGGGCCACCGCGTCGATCTCCAGGCGGCCGCGGTCGGACTCGCAGCGGGGGGGTTGCAGATGACCGAGCCGACCGGCGCCGAGCTCGGCGTCGGTGGCCGCCATCTCGGTCACGTAGCGAAGCACCGCGCCGCACGCGCCGGTGGCGGCGGAGGCCGGATCGAGGCCGAACCCCTCGACCGAGGCGACCGCGAAGGTCGTCTGCAGTTCCGAGGCTGCATTGGCGGCGGTGAAGGTCCATCCCGGCCGCGGGGTGGCGGGACAGGGGCAGCCGACACCCTCGGCAAGCCAGGGCCAGTCGGGGCGGTCGCCGTGCGCGTCGGCGGGGACGAGCAGCTCCTGCGGACGCAGACGCATCAGGCGGTCGGAAATCTCGTCCGCATCGACATCGAGCACGCTGAAGACACCGGTCGAGAGCTCGATGGTCGCGATCGCCCACCGATCGCCCTCGGCCGTCGGCGCCGCCACCGCGGCGATCCGATTGCTCGCGCCGTCGTCGAGCAGATGTTCGTCGACGAGCGTGCCCGGGGTGACCACGCGAACCACGGCGCGGTCGACCACGCCCTTCGCGTCCTTGGGGTCCTGGATCTGGTCGGCGATGGCGACCCGGAAGCCCTGTTCGACGAGACGCCTCAGGTACTGCTCCGCGGCGTGGTGGGGCACGCCCGCCATCGGGACGCCTCGGGTCCGCTCGGTCAGCGTGATGTCGAGGGCCCGGTGCGCGACCACGGCGTCCTCGCCGAAGAGCTCGTAGAAGTCGCCCATCCGGAAGAACAGCAGGCAGCCCGGATGGGCCTCCTTGAACCGACGGAACTGGCGCATGGCCGGAGTGTCGAGGGTGTGGAGGAGCGCGTCGCCATCGGCCCGCGCCGCGTCGGTCGCGGCGGGATCATCCAACTCCGGGGAACTCGTCGCGTCAGGCGAACTCACCGGCGCGAGTATACGAGTCGGGCGTCTTGGGTCCGCAGCCCGCCATCCCGGTCGGAGGTCGATCCACGCGCGAACTTCTTGCGGGCATTGGCCGGCCTTTCACATCGACCCGGGGCGGGCGGGCGTGCGGGTGGGTGGGCGGGTGGGCGGTTGGGCCCTGAAGAAACGCGAGGAACGACAACGCCCCGCCGGTGTGGCGGGGCGTTGCCCAAGTGGAGCGGATGAGGATCGAACTCACAACCTCCTCGATGCGACCGAGGCGCTCTCCCAATTGAGCTACCGCCCCAACGGGAGACCACGAGTATATCGACGGACCGGTGGGGTCGCGCCACCGCCGGCGTGGAGCAGGTCGGTACCATTCCCCGCCGTTCCAGTTCTCCGCCGGCCCAGTTCTCCGCCGG
>JAFMML010000027.1:0-30267 GCA_017859745.1 Planctomycetota bacterium | reverse complement strand
CCAGTGCCCCCGGACGCCCCTCGAGACGATCGGGGGCGTCGGCCCTCTTCGGGAGACCTCCCCTGACCCTCGCCGTCTACTGCCTGCTGATTCTCGGAGCGTCCCTCGCGGGGGGACTGCTGCCGACCCTGATCCGCTTCGACCACACTCGGATGCAGTTGGCGCTGTCGCTCGTCGCCGGCGTCATGTTCGGGGTCGGGGTGATCCACATGCTGCCTCACGCGATCGTGATCTGGGGCGAGTCCGCGGCCGCGGCCACGGCGGGCGGCCCCCAGCTGCACGGCGGACTCGATCCGATCATGCTCGCCCTGTTGCTGGGCTTCCTGGTGATGTTCCTGCTCGAACGGTTCCTGTCCTTCCACGAGCACGAACCGGTCCCGGTGGATGGCGAGCAGTCGGCCTCGTCGCACGCCGAGGCCGACTCGGCATGCGGGCACGACCATGGATCGCCGGCGGCCGGCACCTCGCATCGGATGACCTGGGTTGGTGCGATGACCGGACTGGCCCTTCATACGCTCCTGTCGGGGATCGCTCTCGCGGCGAGCGTCGAGGCCGCGGCGGCGCACGATCACGGGACCGCTTTGGCGGGCTTCGGCGTGTTCCTCGGCGTGGTGCTGCACAAGCCCTTCGACGCGATGACCATCACCATGCTGATGCGGGGCGCCGGGGTCTCGCGGTGGCGGATTCATCTGGCGAACCTGTCCTTTGCGATGATGGTTCCCGCAGGCATCGTGCTGTTCCATCTGGGCATCTCCGGAACCGACGACGCCGCCGCGTGGACGGCCCTGGCGCTCGCCTTCTCCGCGGGCACGTTCCTGTGCATCGCGTTGGCGGATCTGCTGCCGGAGCTCAAGTTCCACGACCACGATCGCCTGAAGCTGACGGCGATGCTGATCCTCGGCGTGGCGATCGCGTGGGGCACGGGCATCCTCGAGGGACTCGGCCACGACCACGACCATGGCCACGGCGGGGCACACGACCATCACCACCACGATCACGACCACCACGATCACGACCACTGAGTCCGGTGGGCGATCGAGAGGTGGGCGCGTCGATCTCCACGTTCCGCCGAGAATCGCGACAATGACGGGACCGGCGTCGGCGGAGGGGCCGCCGCCGGACCCTGCTCGTTCCAGTCCCGCCCCGCCCAGAGGAGCCGTGCCGTGAAGGCCGAGACCCTGCTCGCCGAACTCAACCGCCTCCGCAGCGATCTCGACAAGGATCCGACCGACCTGGAGTGGTTCACGCTGCATCACGTCTTCTGCTTCGTCAGCTACAAGATGGGCGACTTCCAGAAGTACCTCGACGAGACCGTGAAGGACGGCGACGAGGTGCCGAAGCCCTGAACACGGATCCGTGGGATCCCGGATGAATCCGCGATGAGCCAGACCAACGACAAGTCGACCGGGGGATCCTCCGATCGCAATCGCTACAAGTCGACGCTCAATCTCCCGGCGACGGACTTCCCGATGCGGGCCAAGCTCGCCGAGAACGAGCCTCGCACCGTGGAGCGTTGGGAGTCGCAGGGCCTGTACGCCGAGGTTCAGCGCGATCGCGAGTCGGCGACGCCTTTCGTGTTCCACGACGGACCGCCCTATGCCAACGGCGGCATCCATCTCGGGCACCTGCTCAACAAGGCCCTGAAGGACTTCGTGGTCCGGAGCCGCCTGATGGAGGGAGACCGCGTGGCGTACGTCCCGGGCTGGGACTGCCATGGCCTTCCCATCGAGCACAAGGTGATGACGGAGCTGCTCAAGAGCGCCGAGGCCAAGGCGATCGAGGCCCTGCCCGAGGCGGAGCGACGCATCGAGATCCGCCGTCGCTGCCGCGAGAGCGCCGAGAGCTTCATCGAGCTGCAGTCGCGCCAGATGAAGCGCCTGCTGACGCTGGCCGACTACGACCATCCCTACCTGACCATGGATCCGGCCTACGAGGCCGAGGTGCTGGAGGTCTTCGCCGAACTGGTCGCCCAGGGGCTGGTCTATCGGGATCGCAAGCCCGTGCACTGGTCGATCGCGAATCGCACGGCGCTTGCCGAGGCCGAACTCGAGTACGAGGACCGCGACGATCCCTCGGTGTTCGTCGAGTTCGACGCCATCGATCGCGAAGCGGTCGGACGAGCCTTCGGCGTCGAGCCGGAGGTCACGCCGACGTTCATGATCTGGACGACGACGCCTTGGACCTTGCCCGCGAATCGGGCGATCGCGGTGGGCCCGAAGCTGCGCTACGTGCTGGCGCGGCTCGACGGAAGCGACACGGTGGTCGCCGAATCCCTGCTGGAGGAGGTCGCCAAGGCGATCGGGTGCGAGGCGCCGCAGGTGCTGGCCGCCTGCGACGGCGAGGCGCTCGTCGGCCTGCGGTACCGACATCCCTTCACCTCCCACGAGGGACCGGTGGTTCCGGCGGCGTACGTCAGCCTCGAGGACGGCACCGGCCTCGTGCACACGGCGCCGGGGCACGGGCGCGAGGACTACCTCACCGGCCTCGCGGAAGGCCTCGAGGTCTATTGCCCGCTCCGCGAGGACGGGACCTTCGACGAGTCCGTGCCGGAGTGGCTGCAGGGAAGAAATCTCGGCGAGGCGAACAAGGCGGTGATCGCCAGTCTCGAGCAGAGCGGCCATCTCGCCGCATCGGGCACGATTCGCCACAGCTATCCCCACGACTGGCGGAGCAAGACGCCGGTGGTCTTCCGGGCGACCGAGCAGTGGTTCATCGGCGTCGATCGACCCACTTCCCGCGACGGCCGTTCGCTGCGGGCCTCGGCCTTGGCGGCGACCGAGACGGTGCGCTTCGTGCCGGAGTGGGGGCGGAACCGCTTCCGGGGCATGGTCGAGTCGCGACCGGACTGGTGCATCAGTCGCCAGCGGTCGTGGGGACTTCCGATCCCGGCCTTCCAGTCGCCCGACGGCGTCACGCTGCTGACCGCCGCCAGCGTGCGAGCGGTCGCGGAGGTCTTCCGTCGCGAGGGCAGCGACGCCTGGTTCGCCCGATCCGCAGCGGAACTCCTTGCCGGCTACGACCCCTCGCAGGATCCCGAGGCGCCCGAAGGCCTCGATGTCGCCGCACTCGAGAAGCTCCACGACATCTTCGACGTGTGGTTCGAGTCCGGGTCGAGCTGGAACGCGGTGCTTCGGGCCCGCGGCATCGGCTACCCCGCCGAACTCTATCTCGAGGGGAGCGACCAGCATCGCGGGTGGTTCCAGCTGTCGATGCTGCCGGCCCTCGGCGCCACCGGGGAGTCTCCGTTCCGGACGCTTCTGACCCACGGCTTCATCGTCGATCGCGACGGTCGCAAGATGTCCAAGTCCGGCGGCAACGCCCTCTCGGTCGACGACCTGCTGAAGGACTTCGGTGCCGAGGTCTGTCGCTGGTGGGTCTCGTCGATCTCCTACGACGGCGATGTGAAGGCCGACCCGGAGCTGTTCAAGGTCGCGGGCGACTCCTATCGAAAGGTCCGCAACACCATTCGCTTCCTGCTGTCGAACCTCGCCGATGCGGAGGATCTGCGGTCCGGCGTCGACGGCATCGAGCCGCACTCGATCGACGCATGGGCGCTGGCCGAGACCGCCGCCTGCGAACGTCGGGTGCGCGAAGCCTATCGGCGCTACGACTTCAAGGCGGCGCATCTGGCGATCCACGCCCTGTGCAACGAGACCCTTTCGGCGGTCTACTGCGTCGCGGTCAAGGACCGCCTGTACTGCGATCGCCCGGACAGCCTGCGGCGTCGTCGTACCCAGCGAGCGATGCGGGAGATCGTCGAAGTGCTGGTGCGGCTGGTGGCCCCGATCCTCCCGCACACCGCCGACGAGGCGCTGCAGTGCCTGCCGGGCGTCGCGGAGGACGCCTCCGCGGCGACGTTGACGCATCGCGACGGGTCGGTCTCGGCGGACGATGCGTGGCCGAAGGCGATGGCGATGCGGGACGAGGCCCTGAAGGCGCTCGAGCAGGCGAAGGCCGCCGGCATCGAGAACCCCCTCGAGGCCGGTGTGGTGCTGCCCGATGCCGACGGATCGCTGGCCCGATTCTCGGAGGAGCTTGCGGATCTGCTTGGCGTGTCGAGGGTTCGCCTCGACGCGTCGGCCTCCTCGATCTCGATCGAGGACCTGCGCAGCGAACCCCGCTGCGAGCGAAGCTGGAAGCGCGACGGCACCGTTCGCGAACGGACCGACGGGGGCATGCTCAGCGATCGGGACGCCGCGGCGGTCGGCGTCTGAGCGGCGGGTCGCGGACGGGCCTCGCAAGTCGGTCGCGGGCCTTCGTCCCGCGCTCTCACGTCCATGCGGAGTCCCTTCGCGACGGCCGGGGAGAGCTGCGCCCGGCGGACCTCGCGCGTACCATGATCGAAACGAGCGAAGCGAGTTCGGCGTCGCCGTCGCGACTCGTTGCGCCTTCGTCGCCCCCGGGCGAGATCCGCTCGGGATCCCGTCCGTTCCGCTCGCTCGCACGTTCCATTCGACCCCGGAGTCGCCGATGTCCGAGACCGCCAACCCAGACGCCCTTCCCACCATCCCCTTCGACCTCTTCGCCAAGCTCGACCTTCGCGTCGCCACCGTGAAGGCGTGCGAGTTCCACCCCAACGCCGATCGCCTGCTGAAGGTCCAGCTCGACGACGGCACGCCGGAGGGACGTCAGGTCTGTGCGGGAATCAAGGCGTGGTACGAGCCCGCGAGTCTCGTCGGCAAGCAGGTGGTGATCGTCTCGAACCTCGAACCCCGCACCATTCGCGGCGAGAGGAGTCAGGGCATGATCCTCGCCGCGAGCGAGGTGCTTCCCGGAGACGGAGAGGAGCGCAACGTGATGGTGCTGACCGTCGACAAGCCGGTGCCGCCGGGCTCGAAGGTCAGCTGACCGGTCGGAACGGGCCCGTGGGCGACGTTCTCGCAGCGGGCGTGTCGGACAAGTCGGACCGCTCCGAACGGTCGGAGCGGGCACCGCCTCGTGGTTCGGGCCGGCGCCTGATGCGAACCCGGGTCGACGCCTCGCTTCGCGAGGGCGGTCCATCGTGGACGCCTGCCGCCCCTCGGTCCGGTCCCGGCGGTCCCTCGCGTCTCAGCCGGCGGAAGAGTCGCCGTCGTCGGAGTTCGCGGCGGGCTCCTCGTCGATGAACTCGTCATCGGTGTTCGCCGAGGCCACCCGTTCGAAGCGATGCCGCGAGGCCATCTCCTCGAGACCGAACATGGTCACGAGATCCTGGCCGAACTCGCTGCCCATCAAGGTCGCCTGGAACCGGGGGTTCGCGGCGAGCGGCTCGAGCGTCTCGCGGGTCAGCGGGGCGAGGTTGGTGATGCGGACGAGGGCCGCCACCAGCTTGTTCGGATCCGAGACGGCGATCGTCCGCTCGTCCTCGGGCAGCGTTCGGACCGCCGTGTCGACGGGAAGTTCCATCGCCTTTCGCACGATCTGGGTCACCAGCTCGGTGTCGCGACCGAGACCGCCGGGAAGGCTGCTGGAGACCCGGAATCCCTGCTGCAGGAACTGGGGATCGGCCTCGCGGATCATCGGGGCGAACTCGACGGTGGTGTCGAACTCGCGAGCGACGCTGCGGAGACCCTCCTGAATCGCCCGCTCGCGAAGGCGGGGCAGCTCGGCCTCGAGATCGCGGAAGGCGACCACGCGGCGGAGGTCCTCCACGACCCGGTCCCGGACCGCTTCGAGATCGGTCTCCGGTGTCGACGCCTCGGCCGCGAGCAGGCGGAACACCACCAGATCGCCGTTGGGCGCAGTGAGCACGGGGCCGGCGATGCCGACCTGGATCGGGAGGGGCTGCGCCGGATCGAACTCGCGAGCCGCTCGCACCAGATCGACGGTCCGCATCGGCGAGGTGCCGAACCGATCGGTGGTCGCGCGGGTCAGCGCGGGGATGGAGGAGAGGTCGGCGAACTCCAGCCACGCCTCGCCGCTCGAGCCGATCTCGGGCGTGGGAATGCCGTAGTCGGCGGAGATCTCCTCGGCGACCTCGAGCAGCGGAGGCATCCGCTCGGACCAGGTCTCGTCGATCAGGTAGCGGCCGTCGCCGGTTCGGGCAAGGCTGCGCTGCGACGCGGCGAACCGGTCCGAAAGGGACTTGGCCAGCTCGGACAGGCGCCGCGACGTGGTCTCCTCGAGCACCACCGCCCGCACCTGGGCCGCGTAGTCGTCGAAGTCGGGCCGCCCCGTCGAGGTTGCCGCGGCCACACCGAAGGCCGCGGGATCCTCGGCGAAGCGCCGCTTGAGGGTGAGGATGTCGAGATCGCCGCCCACCGCGACCGCATCGCGAATCGCCTGGGCGGGAATCGACATCCACTCGAGCTTGAATCGGTCCGGACGGCGATAGCCGAAGCCGAACTCGCCTTCGCCGGGGGCGTCCGCGGCGTACTCCGCGAAGTGCGCCTCGACCTCGGCGTCGTTCGGCGTCGCGGCGCCGGTCGGTCCCTTCAAGGGATCGAGCACCACGAGGTCGCCGGACACTCCGAGCATCATCTCCGCGGCCGCCTGCTCGAGGCGTCGGTCGGAGAACCGGTCGAGACCGGCGAACAGGTTCGTGAGCCGCATCACGCCCGAGAGTCGGCCGAGCGTCTCCAGGACGTCCTGGGGGCTCGAGCCGGAGTTCTGGCAGAGGATGCCCAGGACGTCGTCCTCCGAGAGCATCTGCATCGACGGATCGGTGGCCGTCCGCTGCTGGTTGATCTGCGACGCCATCGTCTGCAGCATCGACCGGCCGTCGCCGGCGCCGCCGTGCAGGCCGGCCTGCTCGGCCTCGCGCCGCAGCAGGTACCAGTGCTCGGGACTTCTGTCGGCTCCGAGAGCCTGCAGCGTGGGATTGCCGACGGCCTGCACCACGCGAAGTTCGCGCTGCAGGCGATCGAGCAGTCCGTAGGTCACCTTCTCCGCATCCGCCCCGACGCGGGCCCAGGCTCCACCCTGGGTCGCGGTGTATTGGCTGATCCCCTGAATCGCCTGCGGAACGAGGAACACGATCAGCAGCAGGCTGCCGAAGACCCCGAGCAGCCAGCCCTTGTACTTGCGGAGGAACTTGAACATGGGCGGCGGACCCTTGCGGCGCCCGCCGTCAGCCGGTTCCCGACGCCGAGTGGGCGGGGCCCGCCTGGCGGAGGCGGCGGTGGCGGATGTCGATCAGCGGTAGAGCTCGACGATCAGGTTGGTGTTGACGTCGAAGGGAATCTGGTCCGAGGTCGGCAGCGCCGCGACCTTCGCGGTGAGCTCCGACGGGTCGAGCACCATCCACCCGGGGACGATGTGGCCGGCGAGCGACTCCATGTTCTCGCGGGCGAGATTGTGGATCCCGGGCCGCAGGCTCACCACGTCGCCGACGGACATCGAAAAGCTCGGGCGATCGACCTTGCGGCCGTTCACCAGGACGTGGCCGTGGACGACCATCTGCCGCGAGGCCCAGATCGTGCGAGTGAAGCCGGCACGACGCACCACGTTGTCGAGACGACGCTCGAGGTACTGCAGGAGAAGTTCGCCGGTGTTGCCCGGACGTCGACCCGCCTCGGCGAGATAGCGACGGAACTGCTTCTCGAGCACGCCGTAGTGGTAGCGAAGCTTCTGCTTCTCGTCCTTGCGGATGCCGTACTCCTTCAGGCGGCGTCCGCGGAAGCCGTGCATTCCCGGCGGGGTCAGCTGCCGCTTCGCGGTGTGCTTGGGGATGTCCGCGACGGGAACTCCGACGCGGCGGGACAACTTCACCTTGGGACCGAGATAGCGAGCCATGCGAGCGTGTTCCTGAAGGAGCCGGGACCGGCGCGGACGTCAGGCGCCGGTGCGGGAGCGCACGCTCCGACGACCGGCAGGACCGAATCGACCATTGCAACAGACGGTCCGGGCCGCGTCAAGGTCCCGCCTCGCTCCGGATCGGGGATCCTGCACGTCAGTAGGCCCGCCGGTCGTTCCGCCGCCGCCAGTTGAGGTAGGCGGTGTTGAGAACCCGGTATCCGCCCGGGGTGGGGTACTCGCCGGTGAAGTACCAGTCGCCGGTGAACCCCGGCATGGCCTCGTGGAGGCCTTCGAGGGACTGGTAGACGACGTCGATCGGGCCCGTCCAGCCCAGTTCGTCCTCCAGACGCGGCGAGCGGACCAGATCGGCGACCTTGCCGGCGATCTCCTCGAGGGAGAACGGGGCGTAGATCTCGGCCACGTGGTTCCTCATCCGCTCGACCGGGCGGTGCTCCTGCTCGAGGCACTTTCGCTCGACCTCCACCATTCGCTCGCCCTCGCCTCGCTCCTCGAGCAGGGCGACGGCCGCCTCGAAGGCGATGAAGCGGCCGAGCTGGCTCATGTCGATCCCGTAGCAGTCGGGGTACATGATCGGCGGGCAGGAGCTCGCGATCAGGATTCGGCCCGGCCGCAGACGGGCCAGCATGGTCACGATCGACTCGCGAAGCGTGGTGCCGCGGACGATCGAGTCGTCGACCACGACCAGGGCGTCGCCGGCTTCGAGCACGCCATGGGTGACGTCGTAGACGTGCCCCACGAGATCCCGCCGCGCCGCGTCGTGCGTGATGAACGTCCTCAGCCGCTGGTCCTTGTGGGCGATCTTGGCGGTGCGGGCACGGTGGTCGATGGCCGAGCGGATCGCCTTCTCGTCCAGCGGCCCCTTCTGGAGAAGGCCCGCAAGGCGTTCGGCCGCGAGATCGGTCGCGATCCGATCGAGTTCCTCCACCAGACCGAGGTAGGCGATCTCGGCGGTGTTGGGGATGAAGCCGAAGACGGCGCCGTCGAGACCTCCGAGTCGATCGACGATCGGCTGGGCGAGGTTGCGGCCGAGGGACTTCCGCTCGCGGTGGATGTCCGGATCGTTGCCGCGACTGAAGTAGATCCGTTCGAAGGTGCACTGTCGAAGCGTCGCAGGCTCGGCGAACGCCTCGACGCACACCTCGCCGGACCGCTTCACGAGGAGGGCGTGGGCGGGCGGGATCTCCTCGACCTCCTCCGGCATCACGTCGAAGGCGGTGACCAGGGCGGCCCGTTCGCTCGCCGCCGCCACGAAGTGCTCCTTGCGCAGCATGAAGGCCGGGCGAATGCCCGCGGGATCCCGGGCCACGAACGCATCGCCGTGGCCGAGGAGGCCGGCAAGAACGTAGGCCCCGTCGAAGAGTTCGCAGGACTTCCGAAGGATGCGGGCGAGGTCGAGGTCGCGTCCGATCTCCTCGGCAAGCACACGTCCGTCGAGACCCCGGAACGAGCCCGGCCCCATCGCCGCGGAGAGATGGTCGTGCTCGCGGTCGAGGAAGTAGCTGAGCCGTTCGAGCACCACCATGGTGTCGGAGTCGCCGACGGGATTGAGGCCGTCCTCGACGAGACGCGCGAACAGCTCCGGGGCATTGGTCAGGTTGAAGTTGCCCGCGACCGCCAGATTGCGGCTGGCGACGTTGTGTCGCCGCATGAGGGGGTGGCAGTGGTCGGTCGAGCGGCCGCCGTGGGTGCCGTACCGCAGGTGGCCGATCAGCACCTCGCCGAGCATCGGAAGACGACGCTTGAGTTCCAGCGGAGGCACCGTTCGCAACTTGGCGTCGCTGAACTTCGATGCGGGCGAGATGGCGTCGTCGAAGAGCCGCTCGATGGGGTTCCGCTTGGCGGTGCGGGCCCGCGCGAGAAACCTCTCCCCGGGCGGCATCTCGAACCGCACCGTGGCGAGGCCGGCCCCGTCCTGACCCCGATTGTGCTGCTTCTCCATCAGCAGGTAGAGCTTCCGAAGCCCCCACAGCGGATCGCCGTGGGTCTCCTGGAACCACTCGATCGGCCGCAGCAGTCTCAGCATCGCCACGCCGCACTCGTGGCCGATGAATTCGCTCATGGGTCGCGAAGACTAGCAGACCGTTGCGGTTGAACCGACCGGTCGAGTCGACCACCATGTGGCGATGCCCGACCAGACCCCCCGATCGGCGGCGCTCGGCCTGCCCGACGCCGCCGGATGGACCCTCCTGCTCGCGGAGGGGCTCGAACTCGCCAAGGCCAGTGCCGCCTTGCCGCGGACCGCGGAAGGCGACGCGTGGCGTCGCTCCGTTGCGCCGCTCATCGAGTGCGAGGCGGTGAGGCATGCCCTCGCGAACATGGGGAGCCTCGAGGCGGCGGAACGACCGCTTGCCCGGGATCTCGCAGCGGTCACGGTACGACGGGCGGCGGGGGAACTGGACCGGATCTGGCGAGGCCGGCAGATGCCGGAGGAGCTGCTCGCGGCGGCGGAGGCCGCGGATCGGGCGGTGGCGGCAAGCGTGTACGCGGGCCTTCGACTGCTTCGCCTTGGCCCGAAGGGCGAGCCGATCTGGATGCCGGAGTGGCCCGAGGCGGAGACGTGGCTCGAGAACGCCATCGAGCGGCGGATCACGTTCGCGGCGATGGCGGCGGGGACACTGGTCCTTCCCGGTTCGCCGGTGGCGTGGTGGACCGGCGACGAGGGCCCGGAGTTGCCGCCCGAACTTGCGGCGGTGTGTCGGGTCGAGACGGCGGGGCGTCCGCTCCAGGTGTACCGGGAACTGGACGAGGCCGGTCGCTTCGAAGGCGATCTCGTCGTCGATCTCGACGCGTTGCCGCCGGGCATGCCGCTGCTGGTGCCGCGGGCGCTCGACGGCGAGCGCCTTGGCGACCCGCCCTACCAGAGCGAGCGTTGGCGTTCGATGCAGGAGGCGGCGCTCGCGGGACGCGAGCCGGGTTCGCTCTCGCTGCGGGAGAAGATCGACGAGACCCGCGCCTGACCCGGGGCGATCTCGAGCGGCCCCACGGTGCGGCGGGGATCCGCGATCGAGATGCGACCGGCCAGCGACGGCAGGCCCCGCTCGAAGATCGCGCGAACCAGATCCGGACGATTGCACTGTCGAGACAGGTGCAGCAGCACCAGGTGCTGGAGATCGCTGCGGGAGGCGATCTCCTGCGCGGCCGCGAGGGCCTCGTCGTTGGAGAGGTGTCCGGCACCGCCGGTGATGCGTCGCTTCAGGAACTCCGGCCGATCGCTCGCCGCCTGAAGCTGCGGGCAGTAGTTGCTCTCGAGTCCGAGCAGATCGAGTCCGACGAATCGTTCGAGCATTCGATCCGGAATGCGTCCGAGGTCGGTGGCGAGGCCGATCCGGCGTCCGAGACCGTCCAGACGAATCGCCACCGAGCCCACATCGTCGTGGTCGGCGAGGATGCCCTCCGCCTCGAAGGCGTCGCCGAGCCGGAACCGATCTTCGAACAGGTCGAGGCAGGGTTCCGGCACACCTCGTTCGATGGCCTCGCTCCGGTGTCGAACGTGGACGTGGACGGGGATCTCTCGGGCCAGCAACGAGCGGGCCCATCGGGCCCCGTAGTGATCGTGGTCGAGGTGGGTGAGCACCACGCCGGCGACATGCGTCGGGTCGATGTCGAGTTCGGCGAGGGCGGCCCGGGTCCGGCGGGGCGAAAGTCCCAGGTCGATCAGAATCGCTCGGCGGCGATCGCCTTCCTGCCACGCCAGCACGGCGCCGTTGCCCGAGGAGCCGCTGCCGAGGTTCGCGTAGATCAGGGCCACCATGCCCGCCAAGCCTCCGTGCCGAACGTCGTCTGCAAGCGCCGGCGGCATCCCGGGCGGGACGAGCCGGCGGGAGGCGTCAGGCCCCCGATTCCTGAGTGGCGGACTCGCGGGCCGATCCCGTCCGGCCACGCCGGGTCACGAGGCCTCGGGTGCTCTTCCGGACGAACTCGAGGTAGGTGTCGACCATGCGGTCCCCGCGTCGCTCTTCGAGACGCTCGACCGCCTGCGCCGTCGGCAACTGCGAGCGGCAGAACAGCTTGAAGATCCACATCACCGTGGCGATCTGCTCGGGGGTCGCGCCGCTTCGACGCAGTCCGACCATGTTGAGCGAGCCCGCGTAGTTGATCTGGGTGACGGTGAAGTGGGGCATCAGGTCGAGCGTGACCGCGGCAAGTCCCGACACCATGGCCCCGCGACCGATCCGGCAGAACTGATGGATCGCGGCGTTGCCGCCGAGCAGGACCTGGTCCTCGAGCACCGCGTGGCCACCGACGAGGGCCCCGTTGGCCAGCGTGCAGTGGTTCCCCACGACCGAGTCGTGACCGACGTGCGAGTTGACCATCAGGTAGTTGTCGTTGCCGATCCGGGTGGGGTCGTTTCGCCCCTCGGGCGATTCCCAGTTGGTGGCGCGGTGGATCGACACGTGTTCGCGCAGCCGATTCCGGTCGCCGATCACCAGGCCCGGACCGTCCTCGAAGGGGTCGAATCGTGCCGACTGGGGGGCGAGGCCGAGGCTGACGCCGGGCCACAGCAGGTTGCCTTCGCCGATCTCCAGCGGTCCTTGCAGCCACGCCCCGCCCATGAGGCGGGTGCCGGATCCGATGCGGATCCGGCCTTCCAGCACGCAAAGGGGACCGATCTCGACGTCGTCCGCAAGCTCGACGTCCTTGCCGAGACAGGCGGTCGGGTGGACCTGAGGCATGGGCGGGATTGTACGGATTGCCGGCTCGATGTCCCGAACGCCCGGCGATCTTCCGCCCGGAGGCCGGGGCGGGACGACCTATGCTCGCCCCGTGAGCCCAGCCGCCCCCGATTCCGAGCGGTCGTCGACCGATGCCGATCGCCTCGTCTTCGACCCCATCCGGGCGGGCGGCACGCTCGTCGAGATCGTCGATCTCGGTCGGATCTCCTACGACGATGCACTGGCCGTCCAGCGGCGGCGCCGGGACGCGGTCGTCGAGCAGCGCACCTCCGGAGGAGGGATGGCGATCCTGCTGCTCGAGCACGATCCGGCCGTGGTCACGGTGACCCGCCGGCCGGCGGCGGCGAGTCATGTGCTGGCCTCTCCCGAGATGCTGGCCGCCCGGGGCGTCCAACTCCGCGAGACCGACCGGGGGGGCGACGTCACGTGGCACGGGCCCGGGCAGGTGGTCGCGTACGCCATCCTCGATCTCCCGCGGTTCGGTTTGCGGGTCGGGTCCCACATGCGCCTGCTCGAGCAGGTGGTGATCGACGCGATCGACCGGCACGGTCTCGGCGGTCGCCGCGATCCCGGCGCGACGGGAGTCTGGATCGGCGAAGGGCCCACGGCCGCGAAGATCGCGGCGATGGGCGTGCGCGTCGGGCGCGGCGTCTCCATGCACGGACTCGCGCTGAACGTCGACTGCGATCTCTCGCACTTCGGCCTGATCGTGCCCTGCGGCCTCGCGGGCCGGCCGGTCACGAGCCTTGCGAAGGAGCTCGGCGCGGCCGCGCCTTCGGTCGCGGAGGTGAAGCGAGGCCTCGCCGCGGCGTTCGCGCGGCGTCTCGGGGAACTCGCCGTCGATCCCGACGGCGGCGCCCCCGGCGACGTGGGTCGGTCCTAGTCGCCCTGCTCGAGCACCGCGAGGAACGCCTCCTGCGGAATGCTGACCGAACCGACGGTCTTCATCCGCTTCTTGCCTTCCTTCTGCTTTTCGAGCAGCTTGCGCTTGCGGGAGACGTCGCCGCCGTAGCACTTGGCGGTGACGTTCTTGCGAAGCGCCTTGATCGTCTCGCGGGCGATGATGCGGGTGCCGATCGCCGCCTGCAGGGGAATCTCGAACTGGTGTCGATCGATCTGCTTGCGAAGTCTCGCGAGGATGGCGCGACTGCGCATCTCGGCGTTGGAGCGGTGGGCGATGAGGCTGAGGGCTTCGACCGGCTGGCCGTTGACGAGGATCGAGACCTTGGCGAGATCCGCCGCGCGGTACTCCACGATCTCGTAGTCCATGGTTCCGTAGCCGCGGGTCATCGACTTCAGCTTGTCGTAGAAGTCGTAGATGATCTCCGCGAGGGGCAGCTCGTACTCGAGCAGCTGGCGACCGTCGCTCACGAAGCGCTGTCCCCTGAAGATGCCGCGCCGAGCGTCGCAGAGGCCCATCAGGTCGCCGATCGACTCGTCGGGACAGATCACCTCGAGCTTGACGACCGGCTCGCGGATCGCCTCGATCGAGTTGGGGTCCGGAAGGTCCGCGGGGTTGTGGATCTCGATGGTCTCGCCGTCCTTCAGGTCGACGAGGTAGCTGACGGTGGGCGCGGTCTGCACGACCTCGACGCCGCCTTCGCGCTCGATCCGCTCCTGCACGATGTCCATGTGCAGCAGGCCGAGGAAGCCGCAGCGGAATCCGAAGCCCAGGGCGTCGCTGTGCTGGGTCTGGTAGGTGAAGCTGGCGTCGTTGAGGTGCAGTCGCTCGACGGCGTCCCGCAGGCTCTCGAAGTCGCCGCGCCGGCCGCCCTCGCCACCGCCTGAGGAGGGGTAGAAGTCGCAGAAGACCATCTGCCGCGGCTCCTCGTAGCCCGGCAGCGCCTCTTCGGCGGGATGGGCGTCGAGGGTGATGGTGTCGCCGACCCGGACGTCGCCGAGGTTCTTGATCGCGGCGACCATGTAGCCCACCTCCGCGACGCCGAGGCGATCGACCCTGGTCGGTCGCGGGGTGTATCGGCCGAGTTCCGTCACCGCGTAGGTTCGGCCGGTGCCCATCATCCGGACGCGGTCGCCGGTGCGGATCGACCCGTCGAAGACGCGGAAGTAGACGATGACCCCGCGGTAGTCGTCGTAGATCGAATCGAAGATGAGGGCCCGCAGGCGATCGGTCCTTGCGGCACGGGGCTCGGGCAGACGCGTGCAGATCGCCTCGAGCAGTTCGGGAATGCCCTGGCCGGTCTTCGAGGACACGTACAGGCAGTCCTCGGCGGGCAGGCCGAGGACCTGCTCGATCTCCATGGCCACGCGATCGGGATCCGCCGCGGGCAGGTCGATCTTGTTGACGACCGGAATCAGCTCGACGTCGTTGGCGATGGCGAGATAGGCGTTGGCCACGGTCTGGGCCTGCACGCCCTGGGTGCTGTCGACGACCAGCAGGGCGCCTTCGCAGGCGGACAGGGCCCGCGAGACCTCGTAGGTGAAGTCGACGTGGCCGGGGGTGTCGATGAAGTTGAGCTGATACGCCTCGCCGTCGAGGTCGTGGCCCACCGTGACCGCGGAGGCCTTGATCGTGATGCCCCGCTCCCGCTCGAGGTCCATCGAGTCCAGAAGCTGCTGCTTGGCCTCGCGATCGCTGACCGCACGAGTCGCCTGCAGCAGACGATCGGCAAGAGTGCTCTTGCCGTGGTCGATGTGGGCGATGATCGAGAAGTTGCGGATCTTCACGTGGAGGTGCCGGGGCCGATCGGGCGGGGAGTGTAGTCGGGCGTCGGACGGGACGGCACGGGCGGTTGGTTCACGGCTCGCCCGGTTCGGCGGCGCCGCACTCGGGGCAGCGAACCGCCGCCGGACCGAGTCGGTGCCCGCATCGCAGGCAGACCCGCAGGCCGCGGTCGCACAACGCCCGCCGCACGTGGGGGAGGTAGGTGCGGTCGATCGCCTTCACGAACGCGAGATGCTGCAGGAGGAGGTAGGCGACGATCGCGGCCCCGTAGGTCGCCAGGCCCCAGGGGCTGCCGAGGCCGCGCGGCTCGCCGCCGATCCATCCCGCAGCCCAGGCGGCGCCGAGCAGCGGCACCAGCGGAAGCAGACTCCAGCCGCAGAACCCGAGGATCGCCGCCGGCGAGCGGAGCATCAGCACGTTCGCCCGCCAGTGCACCGCCAGCTGTTCGCGAAGCGGCAGCCGCAGATCCGGCGGGAACCACTGCGGCCACCAGGAGGAGAGCACGTTCATCGCTGGACGTCCGGCACCCACGCGGTGGTTCGGCCCGCGACGGTCTCGTGCACGAGGGGGCGGCCGTCGTGGGTCCGGGCCTCGGCATCCTTGCCCCACCGACGGTGGAAGAGCCACGTTCGCGGAAACCGCGAAGAGACCGACTTCGCGGCGACGGCGGTTCGGACGATGGTGCCGAGGGTGCGGCGCATCGCCCGAACCTCCGCATCGTCGAGATCCTCGACGTCGCGGCGCGGATCGATCTTCGACTGGTAGAGCACCTCGTCTGCGATCCAGTTGCCCACGCCCGCCGCGAAGGTCTGATCGAGCAGCAGTCGCTTGACGTTGCCGCGTCGCCGTTCGACGAGGCGGGCGAACGCCGCGGGCGAGGGCATCTCCAGCAGCGGATCGAAACCGAGACGCGACACCGGCGGCTCCGCCCGAGGTTCGTCGGCCAGGCCGATTCGTCCGAAGCGACGGGGGTCGCAGAACGCCAGATGCCGCCCGTCCGCGAAGGCGAGATCGAGGCGACACCACTTCGGACGCGGGCCGCCGTCGCGCCCATGGAACGCGCCGGTCATGCCGAAGTGCACCAGGACCCAAGGTCGCCGATCGAGTTCGAACCAGAGCTGCTTGCCGTGACGGCCCACGCCGGTCACCGTCGCGCCTCGGAGGGCCCGCCGCACCGCGGCGGCGCTGCAGCCGGCGAGACCGATCTCGTCCGGAGGGCAGTGGACCCGTTCGACCCGGCGTCCGCGGCAGAGGCGTTCGGCGATCTCTCGGCCGCGTTCGACTTCGGGAAGCTCGGGCATGGTCGCCTCTTCGCCGGGGGACGGTCGGCGGATGAGGGCGAACTCGACCTCGGGGTGCTGGACGTTCCCTGGCCTCGATCGGATCAGGCCGTCGGGGCGATTCGCCGCGAGGCCGCGCGGGTCGGCCGCGCCGCCCTGCGGGCGTCCTCGGCCCTGCGGGCCTCTTCGGCACCGGCGAAGTCTTCGCCGAAGCGGACGAGACGCAGGCTGTTCGCGATGACGAAGATGTACGCCACCGCCTGATAGAAGGGAGTCACCCAGATCTGGATCTGGCCGCTGGCGGCCAGGGCGAGGCCCACCAGTGCGAGCAGCAGGCTGGCGCCGATGTTCTGGGCGATCACGCCGCGGGCCCGGCGGGCGAGTTCGATGAGGAACGGCACGTGCCGCAGATCGTCGTTCATGAGCGCGACGCCGGCGGAATTGGTGGCGATGTCCGACCCCGACAGGCCCATCGCGACCCCGACGTCCGCGGAGGCGAGGATCGGACCGTCGTTGATGCCGTCTCCCACGACGAGCGTCCGGCTGCCACGGCGGATCAGGTGCTGCAACTGCTCGTGCTTCTCTTCGGGCAGGCACTCGGCCTCGACCGCATCGACGCCGACGGCCTGACCCACGCGAACCGCGACCGACAGCCGATCGCCGGTGAAGATGCTGACGCGGCGCACGCCGAGTTCCCGCATCGAGGAGATCGCCTCGCTCGCGTGCCGACGCAACTTGTCCTCGAGCCCGACCGCGCCGAGATAGCGGCCGCCTTCGTGGACGTGGACGCTCGACATGCCGTCGATCTTCTGCTCGACCTCCTGCACCGCAGCGGCCGTGTCGGGATGAAGCTCCGCGATCCAGGAACCCCGGCCCGCCAACACGGTCCGTCCGCCCTCGAGGGTCGCGTTCACGCCCCGACCGTGCGCCTCCTCCACGCCCTGGAGCGGGTGGGGCGTCAGGCGGGCCTTGGTCGCCGTCTCGAGGATCGACTTGGCGAGGGGATGGTTGGAACTCTGCTCGGCGTCCGCGGCGGCCTGCAGCAGGGCGGCGCCCTCGACACCTTCGGCGGGGACGAGTCGGCTGACCGCGAATCGACCGGTGGTGATGGTGCCGGTCTTGTCGAGGACCACGGTGTCCACCTCGGCGGCGGCTTCGAGGGTCCGCGTCTGCTTGATCATGATGCCCAGTCGTGCAGCCGCGGCGAAGGCCGCCACCATCGCCGTCGGGTAGGCGATCAGCAACGCACCCGGACAGGTGACCACCAGCACGGTGATGGCCCGCTCCGCGGCGGTGTCGCGGACGGCGGCGTCCGCGCTGCGACTGGTGAAGAACCAGACGACCAGCGCCACCATCAGGACCACCGGCACGTAGTAGGAGGCGAGGCGCTCGATGAGCTCCTGCCGACGGGTTCGCGACCGTTCGGCCTCGCGAATCAACTGCTCGACCTTGCCGATCGTGGTCTGCCCTGCGACGGCGGTGACCTCGAGATCGATCTGGCCGGTCAGGTTGGTGGTGCCCGCGTAGACCTCCGATCCCAGCTGGACCTCCACCGGGACCGCCTCGCCGGTGAGCGACGCCTGGTTGATGTTCGAGTTTCCGGCGACCACCCGTCCGTCGGCGGGCAGGTTCTCGCCCGGGCGCACGCGAACGATCTGGCCGACTCGAAGCTCGCTCTGCGAGACCTCCCGCTCGGAACCGTCCTCCGACACGATTCGGGCGATGTCTGGCGTCAGCTCGATGAGGTCTCGAATGGCCCGCTGGGCACCCCAGGCGGTCCGAGACAGGATGAGCTCCGCGAGCCACAGGAAGAAGGCGAGGAATCCAGCGGCGAGGAAGTAGTTGTTCGCCAACGCCGCGAGCACCGCGAGACAGGCGAGGCTGTCGCTGCTGGCACCGCCGCTTCGGAGCTCCTGCCACGCGCCGCGGGCCAGCGGCAGCACCAGCACGATGGCTCCGATGGCCGCGGGGATCTGGGCCACCGCCGCCTCGTAGCCGAGCAGGGACGCGATCCAGGAGGTCAGGAGCAGCACGCCGCCACCGAGGGCGATGACGAGCTGACGTTCGAGTCGCTCTCCGCCGGCACCCTCGTCTCGACCGCCGGCCAGGCCGTTGCGGTGGGAGTGGGTGGCGGGAACGAGAGAGCCTGGCGAGGTGGCGGTGGACACGGGCGCTGGATCTCGGAAAGGGGCGTTGGCTTGAGAGACTAGCAGGCTCGGCGGCGAGGGGTTCGCGCGGGACCGCCGTATCATCGCGACATGGGCCAGCGGATCGTGATCGTGGGCGACGGGCAGATGGGCCTCGTTCTCGCCGAGCAGTTGTCGCTCGTGGGCCATGCGGTTCGCCTGTGGGGACCGTTTCCCGACGCCCTCGCGTCTCTGGCGGCGACCCGCCGATCCCCGCGCCTGCCGGGATTCACGCTGCCCGAGGCGATCGAGATCGAGGCGGATCCCGCCCGGGCCCTCGAAGACGCCGGCGCGTTGGTCAGCGCGATTCCCGTCCAGTTCCTCAGACCGGTCTGGTCCCGACTCCCCTCGGCGGACCTGCCGATCGTCAGCGTCTCCAAGGGGATCGAGACCACCACGCTCGAACGTCCTCTCGAGATCCTCGCCGAGATGCGTGGAGACGTGCCGCGGGCGGTCCTGTCGGGACCGACGATCGCCTCGGAACTCGCCATGCATCGGCCCGCGACGATGGTGGCCGCCGGCGAGGACCCGGCGTGGGTCGACCACGTGCAGACGCTGTTCCTCGCGCCCTGGATGAGGGTCTACACCAGCTCGGATCCGATCGGGGTCGAGATCGCCGGTGCGGCGAAGAACGTCGTCGCGATCGCCGCGGGCGTTCTCGACGGGCTCGATGCCGGGTTCAACGCCAAGAGCGCGCTCCTCGCTCGGGGACTCGCCGAGATCATCCGCCTCGGCGAAGCGCTCGGAGCGAGGCCGGAGACCTTCGCGGGCATCGCAGGTGTCGGGGATCTCGCAACCACCTGCTTCTGCCCGGAGGGTCGCAATCGGACCTGCGGCGAGGCGATCGGCCGCGGGGTGCCGCTCGAACGTCACCTCGAGGCGACCGACAGCGTGGTCGAAGGGGTCGAGACCGCACGGGCGATTCGTCGTCTCGCCGCCGATCGCGGCGTCGAGATGCCGATTGCCGAAGCGGTGTACGCGGTGCTGTTCGAATCGCTCGATCCGCGATCGGCCCTGGAAGGACTGATGCAGCGTCGGGTCGGCGCAGAAGCCTGATCGGGCCGGTGCCGGTCCGGCGTCGCGGCGCGGCCTACTCCTCGTCGAACCGGCTCCTGACGAGCTGCTCGAGGGCCTTCGCGGCTTCGGCTCCGTCCGCGCCGTCGGTCTCGATCTCGAGTTCGGTGCCTGCGGTCGCCGCCAGCATGAGCAGTTGCATGATGCTCTTGCCGTCGACCCACTCCTTGCCGTCGCAGCGACGAACCTTGACCGCCGCGCGGAATCGTCCGGCCGCCTGGGCGAAGGCGGTGGCGGGACGGGCGTGAAGGCCCAGTCGGTTCGCAATGGACACGCGGATCGACGGCACGTCGGGTTCCGGGGTCGGTGCCGAGGGTGGAAGGCGGATCGACCGGGACGGGGCTCAGGTCGTGGGGCGGCTCGCGTCGGCCTCTTCGAGCAGCGTGCGAACATCCTCGACGGAGTTCGCCTGGCGAAGGAAGTTGCGGAATCGCTCGTTGCGGAGGTGGCCGAAGATCAACTCCATCGCCTCGAGGTGGAGGTGGACGTCCGGGTCCGACTCGGGACTCATCAGCAGGAAGATGGAGTGGACCGGCTTGCGATCGAGGGCGTTGAACTCGACGCCGCCGGGGCTGATTCCGATCGCCACGGCCACGGCGTGGATGTCGGGGCTCTTGACGTGGGGCACCGCCACCCCGTGACCGAAGCCCGTCGAACCCTTCCGCTCCCGAGCGAGGACCTTCTTGTAGTACTCGTCCCGATCGCTCGGCGCGATGGTGCCCGCCGCGACGAGGGCGTCCACCAGTTCGGCGATGGCATCGTCGCGCTTGGTGGCGGCGAGCACGGGGATGACGGCCTCTTCGACGACGATCTCTTTGAAAAGCATCGGTGGGTTCCTGCGGCGGTCAGGGCTTGTGCTGCTTGATGCGCTGGTTCCAGTCGGTCAGTTGGCGCACGGCTCGGTCGCACACCACGTCCACGCATGCGTAGAGGTCCTCGTGGCTGCCGGTCGCGATGAAGTCCCGGTGCTTCTCGACGTCGGTGAGGATCTCCACCTTGTACTCGTGGGGCAGCTTCTCGAGCACCACGTCGATCTGCTGCACGCGGTCGAAGTATCGCGGAAGTCGCTCCGCCTTGCGCCGGATGTACTCCTCGATCGCCGGGGTGACCTCGATGTGCCGTGCTGTGATGTTGACCTGCATGGATGCTCCGAACTGGTGATGCGCTACGTGGTGGCGGGGCCCGATCCGTCGGACGGCTCCGGCCCGGGAAGCGTCGGCGTGGTGGCGTGGCGGGGTGGGACGAGGACTCCGGCGGTCACCACGAATCGCAACGCCTCGTCGATGGTGAGGTCGAGATCGACGGTGTCGGTCCGGGGAACGGTGATGGTGTAGCCGGTGAATGGCGTGGGCGAACTGGGGATGAAGATGGTCATCGAGTCGCCGGCGGATTCCTGCACCGGCCGCATGCCGTCTCCGGTGACGAGGCCGATCGACCAGATGCCCTTGCGGGGGTACTCGATGGCGACCACGCGGTTGAACTTCATCGGCCGGTCGTCGGAGAGCAGGAAGTCCACGACCTGCTTCACATGCGGGTAGATGTGCTTCACGATGGGCACCGAGGTCAGCACCCGTTCGATCCGACGGTAGATCGATCGGCCGATCAGCCCGCCCACGAGCCGGCCCGCGAGGTAGACCGCGACCACCGCCACGAGCAGGCCCACCAGGTTCAGGTACCACCGCTCGTTCCACCACTCGATGAAGGCCTGCTCCCGCAGCCGCTGCCGGGCCGAATCCGTGTCGAGCGGCTCTCGGCTGGTCGCGGTCCTCGCCACCTCGGAGAAGACCTCGTCCCTGCCGGGATCGAACTGCGGCGGCAGAAAGCCGGTGCGTCGATCGATCTGGATCACCGCGAGCCGGATGCCCTCGTTGATCGGCGTGGCGATCGAGGAGTCCACGAACCGGTACGCCTGCACCAGCAGCCAGAGCGTCAGCACCGACGGCAGCAGCACCGCGAGTCCACGCAGGAAGAACTTCCGGGAGGAGTGGGCGGGCGGGCGTGGCCTGGTGGCCGGCATCGAGGGATCTCTGTGGCGTCGCGGGACGTTTGGAGTCTACGACGCCCGGAGAGGCGGTTCAACGGACCCGACGCGTGGGCATCGGCGCGCGAGGCAGAATGGCGCTTCCGCCGGAACGGCCCGGCAGCGGACGCAAGTGCGCCTCGAGTTCGATGGTGTCGTCACCTCGTCGCAGGCGAAGCAGCACGCGCTCGCCGACGCGCCGGGAAGCGACCGTCAGCACCAGTTCCCGACCCGAGCGGATCGGCATGTCGTCGATCGCCACCAGGACGTCGCCCCGCCGCACGCCCGCCGCGCGGGCCGCGCCGCCGGGCAGGGCGCGTTCGATCTCGACGCCGTCGGGCCGATCGCTCCCCTCGATGCCCAGCGAGGCGTCGCCGGGCCGCACCGAGTCGTCGATCGGTCCCCGGTCGATCACCCACCGCCGCCATCGTCGGTCGAGGGCATCGAGATCACCTTCGCCGAAGGATGCCAGAAGGGCTGCGGTGCCGTCGGGGCTTTCCGGGTAGGTCTCGAGGTACGTTCGCCAGAAGCGGGCCAGGCCGGCCTCGGCGGCGATGAACTCGAAGATCGCCCGGGTCTGCGGGTACAGACGAGTCGACTCGTCCATGAACTCGCGGTGCGACAGGCCGACGAGTTCCCGAAGCGGACGCGTCACCGCGGCGCGGGCGGCGCGATAGGCGACGTTGTGCCGGCTGTTGGGCAGGAACTCGACCTTGCCCGAGGCGTCGAGGCGGTGATGCTCGTAGAGGCTGGCGAGGCCCTCCTGGATCCAGATCGGGTGCCGTTGTCCGAGCCGTTCCATCTGGGCGTGGTGCAGCAGATGGGTGAACTCGTGGCGAAGACTCTCCCCGATGTCGCGGGTGACCAGGCGACGGCGAGCATGCTCGTAGAGGCCGGCGGTGGTCCCGTCGGCGAAGAACGCGGCGGCATCCTCGGGACGGGCGACGACCAGCAGCACCGGGGTCTGCGGGTAGCGTTCGAAGAGGGTCGTCACCAGGTGATCCGCCTGGGCGTCGAGCATGGCGAGCATCTCCTCGTGGGAGTCGCCCTCGAGCGCCGTCGCGATCAGCAGGTTGCGCCCCGGATCGTCCTCGACCCGATAGCGGCTCGCGCCGAATCGATCGAGCCACGCCGCCAGTCCGGTCTCCGCGCCCCGTCGGCCGCCTCCGGCCTCGGCCCGGTCGACCGCGGCCAGCACGCGCGTGAAGTCCGGATGGGCGCGGGCCGCGGCGAGATCGGGATCCTCCCCGAGGAAGCGCGCGTCGCGGAAGCCCGAATCGACGGCCTCGAGCAGGCGTCCGATCGCGGCCTCGGGATCGCCTTGGAGGCTCTTGGCGCAGGCGAGGTTGTAGAGATGCTCCGGATGCCGCGGATCGGTCGCGAGCAGTTCCAGCAGCAGACGCTCGGCGGTCGCGAGATCTCCCCGGCCGAACGCCTCGACCACGCGATCCTCGAGGATCTCGTCCGAGCAGACGGCCGCCGTCGTCTCCACGACGATCGTCGCGGCGAACGCCAACGCCAGCATCAGCGCGAATCCGACTCGGGCGTGTCGAAGATCCTCGGTCACCGACCGAATCGTGACCCCTCGAGCGGTCCGGGGCAACCGCGGATTCGGATCTTTCACGTGCCTGCCGAGGACGGCGGAGCCTCGGAGGTCGTCGGAAGCAGGTCCTCCCGGGCGATGCGGACGACCGCCTGCGGGAAGGCGAGGCACTCCTGCTCGAAGACCCTCGCCGCCAGCGATTCCGCGGTGTCCCCCGGTTCGACGGGACATCGGCGTTGCAGCAGGATCTCGCCGCGGTCGTACTGCTCGTCGATCCAGTGCACGGTGCAGCCGGTCTCGGTCGTTCCCGACGCGAGCACCGCGCGGTGCACCGCGAGGCCGTGGAACCCCGGCCCGCCGAACTCCGGCAGCAGCGCGGGGTGGATGTTGATCGCGCGTCCGGACCAGCGTCGGCCGACGCGGAACCTCCGCAGATAGCCGCAGAGGCAGACCAGATCGACCTCGGCCGCTTCGAGGGCCTCGTCGATGCGGTCAGCGATCCCGGCCGCGGCTTCGTCGTCGAGCGAGCCGATCGGGGGCGACGGGATCGTGGTGAAGGGCACGTCGAGGCGTCGCATCCGCATCGCCGCAGGTGCGTCGGCGTGATGCCCGATCGCGATGGCGGCCACCGCCGGCACCTCGCCCGCGGTGATCCGCATCACGAGGTTCTCCGCGGTTCGGCCTCCCTTGGAGACCATCAGGCCCAGACGAAGAGGTCGGTCCACGGCGTCGTCCTCAGCCGGTCCGCTCGGGACGGACGGCGCTTCCCACGGTGGGCGCCGAGCGAAAGTCGATCGACTTCCCTGCGGCGTTCACCGCCACCATCTTGACCGTCGCCTCGGTGACCGCCACCCGGTCGCCGGTCGAGTAGCGCTCTGCGAAGACCTCGACCTTCACGGTGACCGAACTTCGACCGGTCGCCTCGGTGCAGGTGTCGAAGTCGACGATGTCTCCGGTCCAGATCGGAGCCTTGAACTCGATCCGATCCATGCTCACCGTGACCCAGCGGTGCTGGCCGTGGCGGCGGCACTCGAGATAGGCCGCCTGGTCGATTCGCGACAGGATGACGCCGCCGAAGACGGTGCCTTGATGGTTGGTGTCCTGCGGCGTCATCAGGAGTCGCAGCGAGGTGACGAAGCCGGGCTCGGGCATGACGCTCCTTTGGAGTCGGTGTTCACGGGCCGAGATCGCGCGATCGGGCCCGTGAGGTCCTCGTGCGGCGATGATGCTCGCGATCGGAACGGACCACAAGCGGCCTACTCCGGGATCGCTCGCCGCCACCGCCTGGATCGCGCGTCGAACTCGAAGTCCGACTCGGACCGCATCCGCCACCAGGCCACGATCGCCATGTCCCGATCGGAGAGGTCCAGTTCGGCGAGATCGGGACAGAACCGCTCCAGCAGGGCGGTTTCAAGGGCCTCGGCAAGTTCCGGCGACTCCGCAGCGACACCCCGCTCGAGCAGATCGTCGACGGCGTACTCCTCGCCCGCAGCGAGGCGAAGGGCCAGCACCTCCGGGTCGAGACCGGTTTCGCCATGTGCGATCCGATACAGGAACTCCCGCCGATTCGACACCGATGGAGGCAGGAGCGCCGAATCGTCGAGGGCGAGGGCCGCAGCGGCGAGGGTCGCGACCCGGCGCTCGTCCGCATCCCGGCGCAAGGTCGCCAGATGCCGCAGGGTCCCCTCCGCCTGCTCGCCGCGCAGGGCCAGCAGCAGTACGCCGGCGGCCCGCTTCGACGGATCGAACGACGCGAGCCAGGTGCCGGTCCGACTCTGCGCGACCGATCCGCCCTCGGCCGCGGCGATCGCCTCTTCCAGAAGAACCGCCGGCACCACCGTCCCCTCCGCCGTGGCGATCGGGCCCCGTTCGATCGAGGTGCGGATCGTGCTGGGGACCTCTTCGAGGCGACCGCTGCGGGCCAGGCGCGTCAAGGCGAGGCGTCGCATCGCACGCGGCCGTGCCGGATCGCTGGCGAGCTCCCATGCGACGTCGAGCCCGTCGAGGCCGTCGAGACCGGAGGAGCCGGAGGGGCCGGAGGGGGCGAGAGCGGAATCGTCCAGAAGACCCTCGAGGCGTCGTGCCACCGTCGGGTTCCTCGGCCGTTGGAGGCGCTCGAGCAGCGAGCGGCGCTGCGGTTCGCCGAGGCGCGCGAGCGAGGGCAGCAGCGAAGACCGCATCGAGTCGTCGGATCGGCCCCAGATCGCGGCGACCGTCGCCGTCGGCACGGGAAGCGAATGCGGATCTGGACGGTCGCGAACTCGATCGATCGCGACGCGATCGACCGGGTCCGCTGCGAGTGCCTCGATCGAGCGGGCGATGGCGAGGTGCGGACGAACCTCCCACCGCCAAAGGCCGTGCCGGTCGAGCGTGCGAGCGGCATCCGCCACCGCGTCGGGAGGCGGCGGTTCGACGCCCCCGAGCACCGCATCGAGATCCGCGAGCAGACGACCGCCCAGTGGTGTCTCGTCCGCGAGATCGTCCTCGATCGCCGACCACCCCTCGCGTCGGCCGGCCGGATCGACGCCGACGATCGCCGCGATCCACGCCGGACGCATGCGATCGCGCCGCCACTCTTGAAGGGGGCCATCGAGCAGGATGGCCGCCGCGATCGCCGCCACCACGCCGGCGGCAGCGGCCGAGACGATCGTCCCGGAGGTCCAACGTCGGCGTCGGCGCGACGTGTCAGGCACGGCCGGTCGAGGCGACCTTCTTGCGAGACGCCTTGCCCCCGGCGGACTTCTTCGAGGACGCCTTGGTCGAAGCCGTCTTCCCGGTCGCCTTCTTCGTCACGGACTTCCTCACGGACTTCGTCACGGTCTTCTTCTCGAGCTTCTTCTTGAGCGACTTGGAAGCGGTCGCCTTCTTCGCAGGCGTCTTCCGAGTCGACGCCGTTCCGGTCGCACGCGTCGCCTTGCCCTTCGACCCATCCCTCTTGGAGACCTTCTTGACGGCCGCCGCCTTGCGCGTCGCTGCGGCAGTTCCTCTCGAAGACCCTCCCGAACGGGATCGCGCCGGACGCGATGCGACCTCGGTCGATCGTGGCGTCGCGGCGGCGACCCTGGCCGCGTCCAGCAGCGGCTTCAGGAAGCGGCCGGTGTGGCTCGCCGGATTCGCAGCGACCTCCTCCGGCGTGCCGACGGCCAGCACGGTGCCGCCGCGGTCTCCACCCTCGGGGCCGAGGTCGACGATCCAGTCGGCCCGCTTGATGACGTCGAGGTTGTGCTCGATGACGACGAGACTGTGTCCCGACTCCGCGAGACGCTCGAGCACCTCGATCAGCTTGCGAACGTCGTCGAAGTGGAGACCGGTGGTCGGTTCGTCCAGCACGTAGAGCGTCGGCCCGCTCTTGGCGAGACCCAGTTCGCTCGCGAGCTTCACCCGCTGGGCCTCGCCGCCGGAGAGCGTCGTCGAGGCCTGCCCGAGCTGGACGTATCCCAGGCCCACGTCGCGCAGGCAGGCCAGCATGCGGGCGACCTTCGGATGCGCGGAGAAGAACTCGGTCGCATCCTCGACGGTGAGATCGAGGATGTCCGAGATCGACTTGCCCTTGAAGCGGACCTCGAGCGTCTCGCGATTGAAGCGGCGGCCCTTGCAGGTCTCGCAGGTCACGAAGACGTCCGGCAGGAAGTGCATCTCGATGCGACGCACGCCCTGGCCCTGGCAGGTCTCGCAGCGACCGCCCTTGACGTTGAAGCTGAACCGCCCCGGCTGGTAGCCGCGGATCTTCGCCTCCGGGACCAGCGCGAGCAGCTTGCGGATCTCGTCGAGAATGCCGGTGTAGGTGGCCGGGTTCGAACGCGGCGTCCGACCGATCGGCGACTGGTCGACCTCGACGATCCGTTCGAGCTGTTCGAGGCCGTGGATCTCGCGGTGCTCGCCCGGCGTCGCCTTGGAACCCTGCACCTCGCGCAGCGCGGCCTTGAGCAGGATCTCGTTGACGAGGGTGCTCTTGCCCGAGCCGGAGACGCCGGTGACGACGACGAGGCCGCCGAGGGGGATGTCGACATCGACCTCGCGAAGGTTGTTCGCCGCAGCGCCCCGAACAGAGACGACGCCGTTGGCGGCGAGGTCCCGACGCATCTCCGGCGTGGGGACGCCCTTGCGACCGGACAGGTAGTCGCCGGTCAGCGACGCGGGGTTCGTCGCAATCTCCTCGACGCTGCCCTGCGCGACGACGGTGCCGCCGTGGCGACCCGGTCCCGGGCCGACATCGAGCACGTGGTCCGCGGCGCGAATCATCTCCTCGTCATGCTCGACGACGAGCACGGTGTTGCCGATCCGCGAGAGGTTCCGCAGCGTGCCGATGAGGCGGTCGTTGTCCCGCGCATGCAGTCCGATGGTCGGCTCGTCGAGCACGTAGCAGACGCCGACGAGGCCGGACCCGACCTGGGTCGCGAGTCGGATTCGCTGCGCCTCGCCGCCGGAAAGCGTGCTGCTGGTGCGGTCCAGCGTGAGGTAGTCCAGGCCGACCGCCGCCAGGAAGCCCAGTCGCGCGTCGATCTCCTTGAGGACCGGTGCGGCGATCCTCGCCCGCTCGGCGTCGAGGGCGAGGTCGCCGAAGAACCCAAGGGCCCTCGAGATCGTCAGCGAGGCGATCTCGGCGATGTTCATGCGGGTGCCGTCGCGGGCGGCGAGCCGCACCGCCAGCGCCTCGGGCCGCAGGCGCGAGCCGCGACAAGCCGGGCAGGGGATCGCCGCCATGTAGTGGCGGAGACGTTCCTTCACGAACTCGGACTCGCTGTCCTGATAGCGGCGGTGCAGGTTCGGGATCACGCCCTCGAAGGAGAACCCCAGAGCCTCCTCGCTGCCGTCGTCGGTGCCGAACAGCAGGACCTGCCGCAGATGCTCGGCGAGTTCCTCGAAGGGCAGGTCCCGCGGCGTGTCGGTCCAGTCGCAGAAGCGTCGCAGCTGCCGGGCGTACCACATGTTCATGCGGCGTCCGTTGCGACGCCACGGTTCGATCGCGCCGTCGGCGACACCCTTCTCCGGGTCGGGCACGACCAGATCGAGATCGAACTCGCTGGTCTCGCCGAGGCCCGCGCACTCCAGGCACGCGCCGTGAGGACTGTTGAAGGAGAACAGTCGCGGGGCGAGTTCCTCGATCGAGCACTCCGGATGCTCCGGACACGCGAACCGCTCGCTGAAGCGCCGCTCGACCCAATCGCCCTTCTCCTCGAGCAGCATCAGCACGTTGCCGTCGCCGGCCTTCAGAGCCGCTTCGAGGCTCTCGGCGAGGCGTTGCCGCCCGTCCGGCTCGATGACGATGCGATCGACGATCGCCTCGATGTCGTGGGTCTCGTAGCGGGCGAGGCCGAGCGGGTTGTCGCCGCCCTCCTTCAGGGCCTCGCGCAGATCGAGCAGCTTCCCGTCGACCCGGATCCGCATGTAGCCCTGTCGCTGCAACTGCTCGAGGACCTCGCGATGGTGGCCCTTGCGACCGCGGACGATCGGCGCGGCGACCATCGCCCGGACGCCGGCGTGGTTGGCGACGAGCGTGTCGACGAGCACCGAGGGATCGGTGCGGGCGATGGGGCGGCCGCAGGCGGATCCGTCGGGATCGCGATGCCAGCAGGTCGGCTGGCCGCAGCGGGCCAGCAGAACCCGCAGGTAGTCGTAGATCTCGGTGGTCGTCGCGACCGTCGAGCGGGGCGAGTGGCCGCCGCTTCGCTGTTCGATGGCGATCGTGGGTGGCAGGCCCTCGATGCCGTCGACGTCGGGCTTCTGCATCTGGTCGAGGAACTGCCGGGCGTACGCGGAGAGCGACTCCATGTACTTCCGCTGCCCCTCGGCGAAGATCGTGTCGAACGCCAGCGAACTCTTTCCCGAGCCGGACACCCCGGTGAGAACCACCAGGCGGTCTCGCGGAATGTCCACATCGATGCCCTTGAGATTGTGCTCGCGGGCACCGAGGACTCGGATCGAACGGTGGTCGGGCGGAGCGGGGGACGGCGTGGGCATGGGTGGCGTCGCGTTCGTTGTCGAGAGCGTAGCGGGGGCGGAAAGGTCGGATGTTCGACCGGATTTCCGGTCCCACGCTTGCCCGCGTCCCATCGTGTCGCACCTTCCGACGAAATTGATGCGATCTCCGCCGCCGGCGGTCCGAAGAAGAGGTCTTCGGCGGTTGGCGGCTGGAGCCGCGACCCCGCCGACATCCCACGTTCGAGACCGCCGTGCCCACCCTCGTCAAGAACCCCCGCTCGAAGACCTCGCCCAAGGCCGCCGGCGCGACCGCCGGGCGAGCCGGACGCGATCCCGTCGCGGCCAGGGCGGATCGCCGCACCTGGGGTCGGTTCATCGCCGCGGCCGGCCGCATTCGCCTCGGCGGACGCCCGAAGGCCTGAGAGCGCTCGAGTTCCCTCCTCGGGCCGCCCCGCGACGAACCGGCGTCGGCATCGACACTTCTCAAGGAATCGGCGCGAGTCCTCGTACCCGGGACAGGGTCGACGCATGCACCGTGGATCTCGCACGCAGCGGGTTCGGCGACGCTCCGCTCAGCGGCGATCGCGTCGGGCACGCCGCCGGGGGCCGGTGCGCCCCGCTCTCGAGCCTGGGGCGCCGGGTCGGTCCTCGGACCTCGTCGACACCTCGACCGGCCCCGAGTCGTCGCCGGCCCGGAGCCGTTCGAGGCGATCTCGGAGCGAGGCGGCCTTCTCGAACTCGAGTCGCTTGGCGGCCTCGAGCATCTCCTCCTCGAGCATCCGTTCGGCCTCGTCGCGATCGACGGTCGCGGCGGGCTTCCGGCCCGCGGCCTTGCGGACGGTGCGGCCCGCGGCGATCTCCTGCTCGATGCCGCGGCGGATCGCCTTCTCGACGGTCTTCGCGGTGATGCCGTGCTCCTCGTTGTAGGCGATCTGCTTCGCCCGCCGACGCTCGACCTCGTCGATGGCCGCACGCATCTCCGGGGTGATGGTGTCGGCGTAGAGCACCGCGAGGCTGTTCACGTTCCGGGCGGCCCGGCCCATGGTCTGGATCAGGCTCGACTGGCTCCGCAGGAACCCCTGCTTGTCGGCATCGAGGATGCAGACCAGCGAGACCTCCGGCAGGTCGAGGCCCTCCCGCAGCAGG
>JAFMML010000137.1 GCA_017859745.1 Planctomycetota bacterium | reverse complement strand
CTCCGAGAAGACGAACTCGCATCCGCCCTCGGCATGGAGTCGTTCGGCCAGATGCAGCAGATCGCTTCGTTCGGTGCCGTCGATCCGGGCGAGATGCCGCTGCAAGGCATCGCGTGGTCCGGACAGCAGCCCTGTGAATGGAAACCCCGGACGATCACCAACGCCGCGCCCCGCGGCGTCGCGGTGGTGGAAGCTCGGCCTGCCTTGTTCGTCGAAGACGACCGCGGACCACCGTTCGCGATGGATCGCCTCGCGGCCGAGGCCGATGGCGGCGCGCGGATGCAGGCATGCGGTGGGAATCGTCGTGATCGGGTTGACGACGACGAAGGTCTCGTCGAGGTGGTCGAGGGCCCGTTGAATGGTGTCGCAGATCGACGCGGTGGGACCCACGTCGATCCATGTGCATCCAGCCAGCGGTCGCCAGACGGTGCGGTCGAACGCGTTCGCATCGATCGCCAGCACGATCTGCGCGTTCGGCAGGGCTCCGGCGTAGAACTCGCGGACCAGATCGATCGCGAGACGCCCGCCGACCGGCAACGCCAGCGGATCTCCCGAGAAGAGCGGCGCAGGACCGAGCGTCTTCGTGCCCAGGTCTCCGCAGGCCGGCACCAGCACTGCGACGTCGCTCACGTCATCCGATCCGACAACAGGAAGCCGGCGAGACCGGGATGGTCGCCGACGGCCGTGCCGAGCATGTTCAGGTGTCGTGCGAAGCAGGTCTCCGACGCCATGCGTCGGTGGCCGTCGAAGATCGTCGTGAAGCGATCCCGACGGCGGGGCACGTAGGTGGCGAAGTCGGCGCGATGCGCGTCGAGACGCCGTCGCAGCGTCCGGGCGGTCAGGCACGTGCCGACGATCCGCTCCGGCATGTTCATGCCGTACCACTTGAATGCGTCCGTCGAGCGCAGGATCTGCTCGACGTCGATCGGCCAGTACGTGGCCTCGCGATCGATGAAGAGGGTTCGCATCAGATCGTGGAGCCGGCCGAGCGGCATCATGCTCTCGCGCGGACCTCCAAACACCTTGTCCGAGCGGGCGACGAGCCGCGGGGTTCCGGACTCGCCGGCAAGATCGAGCAGGCCCGCCGGACGAACGTGGTGGAAGTCGGTGCGAAGCTTGAGGAGGTGCCCGTAGCGGAACCCGTCGCGATGCTCGCGGGATCGGACCATGTCGAGGGCGACCCGAAGCTTCAGCCACTGCTTCATCGAGGGGATCTGCGAAGCCGCCTCGGCGGCGCGGTCGTCGGGATCGTCCTCGACGATGCGAACCTCGCCGCCGGTCGCGTCGGCGAGATCCTGCGCCTTCGGGCGATCGTCCCCGTTGGTGCAGATGAAGAGGTCGGCGTGACGTGACAGGGCCTCGAGCAGCGGCACGGAGGTCTCGAGGCGGCGCAGTTGTCCGGGAATCAGAATCGCACAGCGCCCGGGCAGCCGGACGTCGCCGAGTTCGGACGAGGAGACGAGCAGGCCCGGCATCGCCTCGTCGATCTCCCGAAGCAGGAGCTCGTCGTGCGGGGCGAGACCGATCGCATGGGTGAGACGCCGTCGGGCGGAGGCGCGATCACGGCCGACGAGATCGAGATGGGCGACCTCGACATGTCCGGCGGCGGAGTCGGGCCGAACCTCGAGATGTCGCGTGGCAAGGCGCCGGGCCATGTCGATGCGGCCGCGGCGTCGGGCGAGGCGGGCTGCGAGGTGGGTGTCGGCGATGGCGTCTCCACCTGCCTCGATCGCGGCGTCGAGATCCCGGTCGCATTCGCGACGGCGGCCGAGGGCGTCGCGTACCTGAGCGCTCCACAGATGGCGCAGCCACGGTGGGGCGTCCTGCTCGATCAGCGACGCTGCGTCGGCGAGGGCCTCGGCGACCTGATGATGATCGCCGTCGTGCTCGGCCATCGCGAGCATGCGAAGTCGGTCCTGGCGGCTCCCTGCCGACGACAGCGCGTTCGAGGCCGTCTCGAGCGCGGCGAGATCCGAGCGACGCAGCGCAGGCATCGACCGATCGCGGCTCGACGTGGCGAGCACCCACGGCTCCTGGCGTTCGAATGGATTGGTCTGCGGCGTGGTCACGGTCGGGGCAGGAGGTTGGTCGGCGTTGGCGGGCCATGATCGACCGTTCGTGCTCGGTCGCCCCGTGTTCATCGGCCAAGAGCGACGCGATCATGTCGTCGAGGGCGAGATGGCGCCGATGCGACGGGGGTCGCCTCCGATCGCCGAACCGCTCTACTCGGTCGGCGTTCGGGCGAGATAGAAGGCGTAGCCGAAGAAGGCGCCGTACCGCCGACGCAGGTCGCTCTCGACACGCACGCCCTTGGCGACCGCACGTGCCGTCTCGCGGTGAGGGCCGTCGGCGTGGCGCTCGAGAAACGCGGGCAGGCTCGCCTCGATCGGATCGTGGTAGTTCGACCAGCAGGACGCCGGCAGCATGAAGAACCCGATCGGCAGGTAGCCGACCCGCTCGAGCCGGGCGAGGTTCTCCGAGGGCGTCGCGATGCCGGGGTAGGCCGTCTGCCAGTGCCGCTCGATCTCGGCGGGACGGTCGGCGGAGGTCCAACTCAGTTCCGTCACCGCCAGCAGTCCGCCCGGCCGGAGGTGTCGCCGCCAGATCCTCGCCCCATGCTCGAAGCCGATGTTGTAGATCGCGCCTTCCGACCAGAGGACGTCGAACTCCCCGTCGCCCAGTGGCAGGGCGGCCATGTCGGCGACGCGTCCCTCGAGCCGACCGGAAAGCCCGCGATCGGCGACTCGCTCGCGCAGGCGCTCGATGAAGGCGCCGATTCCGTCGATCGCGACGATTTCCACGCCGGACGACTCCGACGGACCTGCCGCGAGGGCCTCCGCGAGGACCAGGGCGGACGCTCCGGTGCCGCATCCAAGGTCTGCGATCCGCAACGGCCGGTCGTTCTTGGTTCGAAGGCCTGCGAGATCGATCGCCCGCCGCGTGGTCTCCTGGCTCCCCGGTCCCTGCCGCTCGTGACCGAGGTGCAGGTCGACGAGCAGTTCGAGTTCCGGATCCGGCGATGGGTCGTGGTCTTGGTCGGACATGCCGAGGAAGCCTACCGAGGGGCAGTCGACCGCGACGACGGGTGGCGAGACGGGACCGATGGACGAGAGCGCCGCTGCGGGCTGGCGATCGAGGCCGTCCCGCCA
>JAFMML010000069.1 GCA_017859745.1 Planctomycetota bacterium | reverse complement strand
CTGCCGCCTGTCTGCCGTATGGCCTCTCCCGGTCCGGCCACCCCTCGGATCCCGCCGCCCGTGCCTCTCCCCCGCATCGCCATCGTCGGCCGGCCCAACGTGGGCAAGTCGAGCCTGTTCAACCGCCTCGTCGGCCGACGGGTGTCGATCGTCGATCCGACTCCGGGCGTCACCCGCGACCGGGTCGAGAGCCTCATCGAGATCCCGGCGCCGATCGACACGCCTCGCGGCACGCCCGAGGTCTTCGCGGACCTCACCGACACCGGCGGGTACGGCATCTACAACCCCGCCAACCGGCGGATCGACGAGGCCGGCAAGGACCTCTCCGAACTCGACGCCGACATCGAGCGGCAGATCGACCTCGCCGTCGGCGAGGCGGACCTGATCCTCTTCGTGGTGGATGCCCACGAGGGCCTCGCGCCACTCGATCGCGAAGTCGCGGAGCGCCTTCGCAAGCGACGCCTGTTCGATCGGACCATTCTGCTCGCCAACAAGGCCGACGACGACAGCTGGGAGGCCCAGACGGGTGAACTCATGCGGCTGGGCTTCGGCGAAGCGCTCGGCGTCAGCGCCAAGAGCGGCTACGGCTTCCGACGCCTGCTTCCCCTGCTGCACGAGCGACTGCTGCCGATCGCCGAGGCCCCGGTCGATCCGGAACTCAAGGTCGCGATCGTCGGTCGCCGCAACGCCGGCAAGAGCACCCTCATCAACGCCCTCGCCGGGCAGCCGCGGGTGATCGTCTCGGAGATCGCCGGCACCACCCGCGACAGCGTGGACGTCCGCCTCGAGCACAACGGTCGCAGTCTCGTCGTCATCGACACCGCCGGCGTCCGCAAGAAGAAGAGCTGGGCCGACGACGTCGAGCGGTATTCCCACCAGCGGGCCACCGACGCGATCCGCCGCGCGGACGTGGCGGTGCTGCTGCTCGAGGCGACCGAGCCGACGAGCCAGATCGAGAAGGCCCTCGTCAAGGAGCTGATCGATCGCTGCACGCCGACGATCGTCGCCCTCAACAAGTGGGACCTCGTCGAGGACACGTTGTCGATCGAGGACTACCTCAAGCACTTCGATCAGGAGCTGCCGAGCCTCTCCTTCGCCCCGATCGTGACCATCTCCGGCAAGACCGGCGAGGGCCTCGAGGAGTTGATGGCGCTTGCCTTCAACCTCTTCGAACAGGCCGGCCATCGCGAGACCACCGGTCGCCTGAACGCGGCGTTCGAGCGGATCCTCTCCGAACGCGGCCCGTCCTCGCGGCTCGGCACCCAGGCGAAGGTCTACTACGTCAGCCAGATCGGCACCCATCCCCCGACGATCGCGGCGGTGGTCAACAAGCCGGATCTCTTCGAAGGGCAGTACGAGCGATACCTCAAGAACCGCCTGCGGGACCTCGTGCCCTTCTCGGAGGTGCCGATCCGCCTTCGGTTCACCGCCCGTCGCCGGGACGCCCGGCATGGCGATCCCGGTGCCGAGACCCCGCGTCGCCGCCGGTCCTGAGCGACCGCGACGCCGTTCGATCGGAGATTCGGGGACCTCTCGTCGGCAGGGGACGGGTGCCGCCAACCGTCGTTCGATACGATCACGAGAACGCATCGCGCGTCTGAACCCGGTTCGCCCGTCGAGCGGTGGACCGGAGCCGAAACCCCCGCTCGACGACATCCCGCGTACGACCGTCTCCGCGACCCGTGCGCGACCGTTCCGACTGCGCGACGCCCCATGAGCATCTTCCCCCTGCCGGTCTTCGAGGCCGACGCCGATCCCGACTCCCGCGACGCCCTCAGCGACCGGGAGATCTACGAACGCCTGAAGCCGCCGACGAGCATCGTGATCCGCTACGGATCGATGCAGGCGGTCGCGGAGTACCCCTACGACGGGCCCGCGAAACCCGGATGCGGTTCGAAGCTCGTGGCCCGCACCCACCGGGGCCTCGAGGTCGTCGAGATGCTGACGACGACCTGCTCCAACTCCGGCTGCGGCAAGAGCGTCTCGCGCCAGGAGATGCTCGAGTACATCGAGAACTCCGGCGGCAAGCAGTTCCCCTTCCGCACCGATGGCAAGATCCTGCGGGTGGCGACGCCCGACGACCTGCAGCGGTGGGCCGGGGTGCAGGCGGAGGCCCGCGGGCGGATCAAGACGGTCAAGGCGGCGGTGGGCGATCTCGGTCTCGACATGAAGATCGTCGAGGTCGAGCCGATCCTCAGCAACGAGACCCTGACCATCTACTACCTCTCCGAGGAGCGGGTGGACTTCCGCGAGCTGGTTCGCCGTCTCGCCGGCGAGTTCAAGACCCGCATCGAGATGCGTCAGGTCGGCGCCCGCGACGAGGCCCGCCTGGTCGCCGACTACGAGCGGTGCGGCCAGCACTGCTGCTGCAAGAACTTCCTGAAGGTGCTGAAGCCGGTCTCGATGCGAAGCGCCAAGGTCCAGAAGGGCACCGTCGATCCGCTGAAGATCTCCGGTCGCTGCGGACGTCTCATGTGCTGCCTGCGGTACGAGGACGAGACCTACGCAGACCTCAAGAAGCGTCTGCCCAAGAACCGCACCCGCGTGGGCACGCCGGAAGGTCCGGGCACGGTGATCGACTCGAAGATCCTCGTGCAGCTGGTGCTGGTGCGATTGGAGGCCGACAACCGCCAGATCGCGGTGCCCGTCGAGGAGCTGTGCGATCCGGACAACTGCCCGACCCCCGAGGAGGCGACCGCGGATCCGTTCCGGGGCGCCGATCCGGGATCGATGGGACGTGGCGGCAGCGATGCACGGCAGGCGCGGCAGGCCCGACATCGCGAACGGGCGAAGTCCGAGGAGACCGCCGACGCCGGTGGCGAAGCGGAGGGTCGATCCGGCCGTCGGAAGCGGCGCCGCCGACGAGGTGGTGGCGAGGGTGGCGAGGAAGGTGTCGCTCCACGCGGCGGTGACGCGCCGACCGCCTCCGACCGGCAAGGCGGCGAGGGCGTGCCACCAGCGGAAGTCGATGGAACCGAGCCGGATGGGTCCGATGCCGATGGACGGCGTTCGTCCGGAGGAGGGCGATCACGCCGTCGCCGACGTCGCCGACGTGGCGGGTCGGGCGAGGGCGGTGCCGATGCTGGGGTTCCCCGCAGTGGGGCGGCGGACGCGGGCGGCGATGCGGCCGGGCCCGATGGAGGGGGCGGTGGAGGCGGACGCAAGCGTCGCCGTCGTCGGAGGCGAGGCTCCGGTGGATCCGGCGGATCGGGCGGCGGTGGGTCTCCACCGAGTCCGGGTGGAGATGGGCCGTCCGAGGGCTGAATTCGGCCCCGCCGTTCGTCGTGCGTGCCGCGCTCCCACGGCTGCGGATTCGAGGTTCGTGCAAAATGGGGCGAGACCGACGGACCCTGCCCGATACCTCAACCACCCGAGGGGAATCTCGACGCCGCTGGCGACCTCTGGTGGTCGCAGGGTCCCTGAGGTGCGAACCGGAGCGTGATCCCCTTGCCCCCCCTCGCTCGCAAGTCCCGAATCGCCTCTGGTGCCGGTTCACGCAGAAAAAGCGTCGATGCACCCGGACGTCGGCACACCCGAACCCAGATCGTCTGGGCGAGTTTTCTCGTTGCCACCGCCTCGGCCTCGGGCCTTCTGGCCATTGGTGACCGCACGCGTCCGGGCCCGATGCTCGTTTCGATCGCTTCGGATGCGACCCCGGCCGATCTGCAGCCACACAACGCCGCCATCGAACAGGGTCGCTGGCGCTCGATCGTGGTCCACCACTCCGGTCAGCCCGGCGGAACACCGGAATCGATCGATCGCGAGCATCGCTCCTACGGGTACGCGAGCCTCGGGTACCACTTCCTCGTCGGAAACGGTGCCGGCCTGGGGGATGGCGTGGTGTTCGCTGGACCTCGCTGGCACCGCCAGCAGGCCGGGGCGCACGTGGCTCCTCGAGGGCCCGGTCTCGAACCGACCGCGGATGAACTGAACCGCGCCGGGATCGGCATCTGTGTCATCGGTGACGGGAATCGCCGGGAGTTCACCCCGCGGCAGATCCGCGAAACCATCGCACTGGTCCGACGCCTGCAGTGGGAACTGGACATCCCAGCCTCGGCGGTGCATTTGCATTCGTCTCTGACCGAGGTTCGCAGTCCAGGCGAGTTCTTCCCGGCGGCGGCGTTCGCCTCAGCGATCCTCGACTGAACAGATCGTCCGGCGGCGTGTTGCTGCCACTTCCCGGGGTCGATACATTTTCCGATCACGTCTCTCCGGTCGGGCGTCGTCGCCGATGCCCGGGCCGTGACCGCCCGCATCTTCTCGCCTCCGAAAGGTCGTTGGAACGTGCTTGCGGGGGCCCGCGGACCCGTCTCCGCTTCCCTACTCCGTCTCGGCCGTCGCCGGCCCTCGGGGTGTGCTTGCAGGAACGCCACGCTCGTGACCACGGTCTCCGACAGCCAGTTCCCGGGATACAAGGTCCTGGCGAAGATCGGCGAGGGCGCTGCGAGCACCATCTACGCCGTCCAGCACTCCCGGACCAAGCAGGTCTGGGCCCTGAAGCACGTGGAGCGGAAGACCGACAAGGACGCTCGCTTCGTCGAGCAGGTCGAGCAGGAGTACGCCGTCTGCGAACGCCTCGACCATCCGAACATCCGCAAGGTCGAGAAGTTGATCCGGAATCGGAAGATGTTCCGCGTGGTGGACGTGGTGATGCTGATGGAGTTCGTGGACGCGGACACCGTCGATCAGCGCAGCAATGCCACCCTGGTGGACATCCTCGACATCTTCGTGCAGGTTGCGCGGGCCCTCGCCCACATGCACGAGAGGGGCTTCGTGCACGCGGACCTGAAGCCCACCAACATCATGGTGGACGAGCAGGGCGTCGTGAAACTGATCGACTTCGGGCAGGCGTGCGAGATCGGCACCGTCAAGAAGCGGATCCAGGGGACGCCCGGCTACATGGCGCCGGAGCAGGCTCATCGCGAGGCGATCACCGATCGGACCGACGTCTACAACTTCGGCGCGACGCTGTACTGGACCCTGACGCGAGAGGTCATTCCGACCGCTCTGCCACCGTCGGACGAGCGGAAGGGCCTGTATTCGGGCGCCATCGACGCCGAGCAGGTTCCTCTGCCCCCGCCGCCATCGGAGCGAAACGGCGAGGTGCCCGAGGCCTTGTCGGACCTGATCCTCCGGTGCGTCGCTCCCAAGACGGCCGATCGCCCGCAATCGATGGCCGCGGTGCTGCGATCTCTCGAGGCGATTCGACAGGAACTCGCCTGAGTCGAGACGCTGCAGTCGGTATCGCCATGTGTCGAGACGCCTTCGCTAGCATCCGCGCATGGACCCGATCGTCGCCGAGACGCACGCCCACCTGAGAGATCACCTGCAGGGTCTGATCCTGTTCGATGGAGAGACCCGGCCCATCCGCATCGTGATCGCGCCGGACGGGCGCCTCGTCGCGTCGGTCATGGTGGCGATGCTGACCGCCGCGGACGTCGTCCTGGCGCTGCCGGACGAGGGCGAGGAATCGCTGCAACTGATGGTGACGCTCGAGGCGATCGACGAGCAGGGACCGGACGGGGCCCTCGTCGACCGGTGGCGCATCCACCACGGGGATCCGCCGGACGTGCGTTGGGCGGCCATGACGATCGATGCGGGTCGGTTTCGCGGCTACTTCCTCGACGGCGAGGCGTTCTCGCTCTCGAACCCGCTCGAAGGCGATGAGGTCGCGATCTGCAGCGAGGCCAACACCGACGTGGCCGGTCTGCGGAGCATCGCCGTCGCCGAGGCCCGCCGTCGCGGTCGCCCGCCCGCGGACTGGGGGGTCGAGAATCCCCGGCTTGTCGGTGTCGATCCGGACGGGTTCGATCTTCGAGGTGCCTACGGCGTGCTTCGACTGCCGGTCTCGCCACCGATGACCGATGCCGCGGGGGCCCGCTTGCGACTGCGTGAACTCCGCGAGCGGGCCGCGGAGACGGGATGAACCTCCCCTCGGGCGAGGACTACCATCGAGGTGCCGGCGCGGGACGCGCCTCGTTCGAGAGACCAGGAGCAGACGCATGAGCGCCAGCCTCAACCACGCGATGATCGACGACGATCAGGCCCGCGCCGCCCAGGAGTACGCCAACCACTTCGGCGAGCCTGGATTCGACGATCCCTCCAGGCTCTACATCGAGCAGTGCTACGAGGGGTACACCACCGAGAACCAGGAGACCTGGCAGATCCTGTTCGATCGCCAGATGGCCTATCTCGCGGATCACGCGTCCCGGACCTATCTCGACGGCGCCAAGCTCATCAACCTCCGTCGCGATCGCATCCCTCCGATCGAGGACATCAACGGCCGCCTCAAGCCGATGACCGGCTGGCAGAGCCGGGCCGTGCCGGGCTACCTCCCGGCGAAGAGCTTCTTCGCCTGCCTCTCGCGGCGGGAGTTCCCCACGACGATCGTGATCCGACCGAAGGAGTCGATCGACTACCTGCCCGAGCCGGACATCTTCCACGACATCTTCGGGCACGTGCCGCTGCATGCGGATCCGGTGTTCGCCGACTTCCTGCAGACCTACGGTCTCGCAGCGCTCGAGACCGACGACTCCCGTCACACCGAACGGCTTGCGAGGCTCTTCTGGTTCACCGTCGAGTTCGGCCTGATCCGCGAGGACGGCGAACTGAAGGTCTACGGCTCGGGGCTCATTTCGAGTCCCGGCGAGAGCAAGCACTCCCTCCGCTCGGACGAGGTGGATCGGCGCCCCTTCGATCTCGAGACGGTCTGCGACACGGCGTTCGAGATCGACCACTATCAGCCGATCCTGTACGTGCTCGACAGCTTCGAGCAGCTTCGCGACGCCATGCAGACCTACGCCGAGCGGATCCTCGACGAGGTGAAGGTCGCCGGCGGCGCCTGACGGCGACTCGATCCACCCGCTCTGGTTCGCATCGAGTCCGAAGGCTCGCACGATCGGCGTTCTCGCATCGGCCCTCTCGGTGCGGCGCGTCCGTGCGGATGCGTCGACCCGGGCGGGCGAGGCCGCCGCGATCGGCATGGACCCCACCCATCGGACCCGTCGGTGAGACGCCTCGCGGCCGCGACGATCTGGATCGCCATCGCGCTAACAGGCATTGAACGAGTCGAACGGGATTCCCGTCGAGGCGTCGGATATGTTCCGCACTTCCACAGGAGAACCCCCATGACCAGCGAGACCCGATTTCGCCTCCGACCGCTTCGACGAACGGCCTTGTCCCTCGGTCTGGCCGTCGTCTCGGCAGCCGTCCTGCCGACGCATGCCGCCGAGACCGGATCGACGGCCTCGCGATCCGATGAAGCGCTCGACGCGGCGCTCGAGAAGATCGACCACCTCGAAGCCACCGTCGAGCACCTCAACAGCCGCCTCGCCGGCCTCGAGCAGATCGATGGCGAGCGATGGCTGAACGAGGAGCGGGCCGAGCAGATCCGGGCCGTGGTGACCGACGTCCTCGCCGATGCCGACTCGCGCACGAGCTTCCAGTCCGACGGGGCGTTGGCGGGCTACGCCCCGGGCAAGGGGTTCTACCTGCGAAGCGCCGACGGCAAGTACTCGATGCGGATCAGTGGACAGCTTCAGGTCCGCTACATCGTCAACGACGCGTCCGAGCGGTCGACGCAGTACGGCTTCCAGTTGCGCCGCGCCAAGCTGGCGTTCCAGGGTCACGTGTTCGACGAATCGTGGACCTACAACATCCAGGGCGCGTTCAACCGCGGATCGAGTTCGCTCAGCACCAGCAATTCCACGGACTTCCGACTCGAGAACGCGTACATCGACAAGGCGTTCGACAACGGATTCTCGGTGCGGCTCGGACAGTTCAAGGCGCCGTGGCTTCAGGAGGATCTCGTCTCGAGCCGTCGTCAGCTCGCCGTCGAGCGCTCGCTGCTTTCAGGCTACTTCCAGCAGAACTACGACCGCGGCATCCAGCTCGAGTGGGAGTCGGATCGATTCCGACTGCGGGCGTGGACCGGCAACGGCATCCCCACGCCGTTCTCGGGTCTCGCCAACAACATCACCAGTTCCAACTGGAACACCAATCCCGCCCAGTACTCCTTCGTCGGTCGTGCGGAGGCTCGCTTCGGCGAGGCGTCGTGGAAGGAGTTCGCCGACTTCAACAACTTCCGGGGGCGTGACGCCGGCGTGATGCTCGGCGTCAGCGGTCTGTACCAGCGGTACAACCGGTCGGGAGGCTTCGGCAATGCGAACGCCACGACCGTCTCGGGCGTCACCGGCGACGTCACCGTCAACTTCGGCGGCGCGAGTCTGTTCGCCTATGCGGTCTGGCAGAACGCCGAGGATGCGACGACGCCCGGGGGACAGGCGCTCGGCACCGAGAACCCCTGGGGGTTTCTGGTGCAGGGCGGGTACTTCCTCTCCGACGACGTCGAGGTCTTCGGGCGATACGAGTACGGCGTGTTGGGAACCAGCGGAACCGAGCCGGTGACCGGTACGCCCTACACCGACAACGAACTCAACATGGTCACGGTCGGGGTGAACTGGTTCATCAGCGGAAACGACGTCAAGTTCACCACCGACCTGGGCTTCAACCTCGACAGTCTCGGCCTTCCCGCCTATGGAGGTAGAGGCTTCGGCACGAACAACGGTGCCGGATACCGTCTCGACCGCGCGGGCGAGGACCTGCAGTGGTCCCTGCGGGCCCAGATGCAGCTGCTGTTCTGAGTTCGCTGCGAGTTCGATCCCGGTCTGCGGCGTCGACCGGAGGGCGCTGAAGCGTTCGAGCGTTCGAGCGTCCGACGCGGTCGGGTGTGGTTCGCGTCGGGGCACGCTGCCGCGTGCCGGCGGATCGAATCCTGCGGGTCTTCGGGATCAGGGAATCAGGGGGATCAGGCCATCGACAGGGATCGCTTGAAGAACCCGAGGCCGCACGCGTCCTTGGCCAGGGCCAACGTCGCTTCGGCCGTGGCGTTGGCTCGTTCGCAGCCGTCCCTGAGGATGGCGATGATCCGATCGTCGTCGCCTTCGAACGCCTTGCGGCGCTCCCGCATCGGCGCGATCAACCGGTCGATCGCTTCGGCGACCTCGACCTTGACGTGTCCGTCGCCGAGATCGTCGCCGCGGGCGTAGCGATCCTTGAGTTCGGCGATGCGACCCTCGTCCTCGATGAACGCCTCGACGTACTGGAAGAGCGCGTTGCCGACGTCGCCCGGTTCGGTCGGGCTCTGCCGTCCGGTGTAGATCTTCGAGACCTTCTTGCGGATCTGCTTGGCGGTGTCGGTGATGAAGATGGCGTTGCCGAGGCTCTTGCTCATCTTGTTGACGCCGTCGGTGCCGACGAGGCGTCCGACCTTGCCGACCTCCGCACGGGGGATCGGGAAGACGCCGCCCTCACGTTCATGGTCGTCGTCTTCGACGGTGTCGACGACGCCGCAGTACATCTGGTTGAATCGCCGCGCGACCTCGCGGGTCAGTTCGAGGTGGGGCACCTGGTCCTCGCCCACTGGGACCCCGACCGGTCGGAACGCGAGGATGTCGGCGGTCTGGCCGACGGCGTACAGCGGGAAGCCGAAGCTGTAGGTCTCGCCGAGGTTCTTGACCTTGATCTCGTCCTTCAGGGTCGGGTTCCGCATCACCCGGTTGAAGGGCAGGAGCATCGCGAACAGGAACGTGAGTTCGCTGATCGCCGGAACCTCGCTCTGCAGGAAGATCGTCGCCCGCTTCGGGTCGATCCCCATCGCGAGATAGTCCCGCACGATCTCGAGGGTGTCCCTCCGGATCTCGTCGGCCCTGTCGGCTCGCGTCGTGAAGGCATGGAGGTTCGCGAGGATGAAGTAGCAGTCGTGGGTGTCCTGCAGCTCGACGCGGCGCTTCACCGACCCCACCCAGTGGCCGAGGTGCAGTTGGCCGGTCGGCGTATCGCCGGTCAGGATGCGGGGGCGGGAGGCGTCGAGCGGGGTGGAGTCGGGCATCGGCGCGAGTGTATCGGTGTGATCTGGGCCGTTCGGGAGGAGTCCGAGATCGGTGCTCGGCTCGCTTGACTCGATTTTTCGGCAATCTCCGCTTATTGGGAGGCGATTTCGGGAATTGGTGTTCATATTCCTACGGAGCGAGGTCTCGCGGAGGCAAGGGCTGCCGCGGGTCCGCCATCGAAGAGATCGTTGAAGGAGATCGAACCCATGCGTGCCGCTTCCATCGGAACAGGATTGATCGCGCCCGCCTGCCTGCTGCTCGCGGCTCCGGCCGCCAACACGTTCGCGGGCGGCCTGGACACCTACGCCGGCGGTGCGGTGGTGGCGTGGCTCCCCGAGGAGTTCGTGCTGGGCGGGGCGATCCCGTTGGGCGCCAATTTCGACTTCCCCGGCAACCCGTTCGTTCCGGTCTTCAATGCGGGACCCTTCCCCCTCTACGACCCGGCGACCCTCACGCCGACCCGATTCGTGATGGCGGCGGCGAGCAACGACAACGGCGACGGATCCTGGTCGGTCTCCTTCGAGGTCCTGACCGTCGACGGCAGCGCCTTCATCCTGCCGGACACCCCGATGCAGGTGCCGACCAAGTGCTGCGGCATCCAGGACGTCACGGACTTCGTGATCGACCTCGGCAACGGCTACGACTTCCCCGGATTTCCGGTGGATGGTTGCGACATCGAGGGCGATACGGATGCCGAGTACCTGATCGACGTCGAGTACTACTTCGAGCGCCTCGACGGCACGCTGAACGTCGAGTTCGGCGAGACGACGGGCCCGTACCTGCGGCCGGAGGGCTTCTGCTTCGCATGGGGCTACGCCGTCGCGGACGCGGTCGTCATGAACCGTGCCGGCTACATCGCGACCTTCACGCCGATCGTCGACCCCCCGCCGGGATGTCCCCCGAAGTGCCCGGACCTCGATGGCGATTGCGTCGTCGGCGGCGCGGATCTCTCGATCCTGCTGGGAGCGTGGGGTACCCCGAATCCCGCGGCGGACCTCACCGGCGACGGAACGGTCGGCGGTGCGGATCTTTCGATCCTGCTGGGCGGCTGGGGCGACTGCAAGTAGTTCCCGGTTCGCTGCCAAACTTGGGCGAGAAGCGCTCGGGCGGACCGGGGTGTCTCGTAGACTCGCCGTCGTGGCGAAGGCGTCCTCGAAGTCCAAGGCGGTGTATCTCTGCACCGAGTGCGGCAGCACCCATCCCCGATGGGGCGGGCGCTGCCCCGATTGCGGGGCGTGGGATTCGCTGGAGCGGTATCGGGCCCCGGAGGCCGCGGATCACGAATCGTCGCTGCTGGCGGGTGCCGGCGGGTCGGATGGCGACGAGGCCCTCGTCGAGGGTGCCGCCGGCCCTGCCCACGCCGCGATGCCGTTGTCCGAGGTCCCGCTCGGCGACGTCGTCCGAATCTCGACCGGCGTTCCCGAACTCGATCGCGTGCTCGGAGGCGGCGTGGTTCCCGGCAGCGCCGTTCTCCTCGGTGGCGATCCAGGCGTCGGCAAGAGCACGCTCCTGTTGCAGGCCCTCGCCTCGATGGCCGCCGCCGATCGGACAGTCCTCTATGTCAGCAGCGAGGAGAGCGGGGCTCAGATCCGCCTTCGAGCGGAACGTCTCGGCGGCACCGATCGCCCGGGCCTTCTCGTGCTTCCCGAGATCTCGCTGCCGCGGATCCTCGAGCAGGTCCGCAAGCACCGCCCCGCGGTGGTCGCGATCGACTCGATCCAGATGCTGCATCGACCGGACCTGCCGGCCGCCCCCGGCTCGGCGACCCAGTTGCGCCGGTGCTGTCTCGATCTGGTGACCACCGCCAAGCGGACCGGCAGCGTGGTGATCGTGGTCGGACACGTCACCAAGGATGGCCAACTTGCCGGGCCCAAGCTGCTCGAGCACCTCGTCGATGTGGTGCTCTCCTTCGAGGGCGATCGCCACCACGCCCATCGGGTGGTCCGGGCGGTCAAGAACCGCTTCGGCTCGACCGCGGAGCTTGGCCTCCTCGAGATGGCGGCACAGGGCCTCGTCGAACCCGCCGCCGGGAGCCTCTCGATCGATCCCGAATCGGGCGCCCGTTCGGGTTCGGCGGTGTTCCCGACGGTGGCGGGCACACGGGGTCTGTTGGCGGAGATCCAGGCGTTGACCGCCTCGGCGATTCCGGGAACCGCACGAAGGCGGGCCAGCGGGCTCGATGCCAATCGTCTCGCGGTCGTCATCGCGGTGCTCGAGAAGCACGGGGGCCTGCGTCTCGCCGAGCGCGACGTCTTCGCCGCAGCGACCGGAGGCCTGCGAATCGTCGAGCCGGCGAGCGATCTCGCTGTGGCGTTGGCCATTGCCGGAGCCCACTACGACCTCTCCCTTGGGCGAGGGGTGGCGGTCTTCGGCGAGGTCGGCCTCACCGGCGAGGTCCGGCCGGTCGCCAACGCCGAGGTCAGGGTCACCGAAGCGCTTCGACGCGGCGCCACCGAGATGATCGTCCCGCATGGGCAAAAGGATCTCGACGCCGTCGGCGGGATTCGCGCGGGCGGAAGCGGCAAGGCGACGGCCGCGATCACGATCGATCGAGTGCGCACGGTGGCCGAGGCGTTGGAGCGACTCAGCAAGGTCCCCGACAGCGGAACGGCCAAGGGAGCCGTCTTCCAATCGGCGCCCGCGAAGGGTGACCGATCCGTCCGTACGAGGTCTTGACCGCGGCATCGGGGACCTCCCAAGGCGGCCTCTCCCCCTGCCGGCTTCGGTCCATCACAGGTCTGCCACAGCTTCGGTACTGGTTATCGGCCGCGGAGGCGACCTTTTGGTCCGGCGACTCGCCAGGCCGGTCTCGGTTCGCCTGAAGGGTCGAGGATTCCAAGGTCGTAGACGTAAGTCTCTGTTGGGCCGACGCTTTGAGATTGATCCCCGCGGGGGCCCCTTGGAGGATTCTGCGGCTCATGGTGGCGGAATCTCTCGACTTCTTGAGCATCTCTCGCAAGTCGCTATAGTCCGCCGCTCATCAAATCGGTTCTTCCGAACCGATGGATGTGGTTCCGTCCGGCTGTCGCCTCGTGGGCGTCGGCGTTGATGGACGGGTGGATGAAGAGTTGACGGGTTCGGCCCCGAGTCGAGTCGGATCCCGCCACTCAAGTCAGGAGACTTCCGAATGCGTCTGAACAAGACCGTTGGGCTCCTCGCCGGCACGACCGCGCTGACCCTTGGTGGGTTCTGCTACGGCAACACCGACGAGGCCAACACCAGTGCTCTCGCCCAGATCGCCGAGCTGAAGGCGGAACTCGCCGCCATGAAGGCTCAGCAGGGTGAAGAGTGGCTCACCGAGCAGCGGGCTGCGGACATCCGCGGCATCGTCCAGGACGTCCTCGCCGACGCCGAGACCCGCACCAGCCTGCAGTCCTCCGGCGCCACCGCCGG
>JAFMML010000136.1 GCA_017859745.1 Planctomycetota bacterium | reverse complement strand
GAGCAGACCGGGCGCAGCGTCGTTCGGGGCCATTCCGTGAGTGTAGTGGGGAGGATGTCGCATCTCTCCCCCCGCTACACTCCGCCCATCGCGCGGGGCGCTGCCGAACGTCGGCGGCTGAGAGGCACCCGTCGAACCTGATCCGGTTCGCACCGGCGTAGGGAACGCGATGGCCGCGATTGCGGCCGAAGCCCCGACGTCGTCGGATCGAGATCGCCCGCCGGCCCGAGCCGGTCCGTTGCCGGAGTTCTCGTCCATGTCCGACCAGTCCACTTCCGAACAGCACGCGTCCGAACGTCGCGGATTCTCAAGCGAGTCCCCCGCCTTCGTCGCCTCGACGCTCGTCGAACCCGCACCCCGGGGCCGGGCCCGCCGCGAGGCGCTGGCGAACCATCCCCAGGGCGAGCAGGCGGTGCTGACGCGACTTGCCGTCCCGCTGCACGGGGCCCGCAACCCCGGACTCGCCAACGCCGCGACCACGCCGGGCTCGTTCGCCAACCGCGCCGACGTCGGCGGACCGCTCGCCTTCAGTTCGCCGGACACCCCGGGCATGCCCCCGCCGAGCGCGAAGACCGCGTGGGACTTCCTGCCCGACCAGTGGTCGGTCTCGATCACCCCCGGTGCCGGCCGCGACGCCTCGCGACGGGAGCGCGTCGAAGGCGATCGCCGGCACGTCGCCTTCGGCACGGCCCTCGGCGATCTCGTCGAGGTCTCGCTGCCCGCAGACTTCGCTCCGATCACGCAGCTCGAGTCGGCGCGGCTCGGCATCGTCACGCCCGAGATGACCCGCGTCGCCGAACGCGAACCGCATCTCTCGGCCGAACAGGTCCGCGACGAGGTCGCCGCGGGTCGCATGGTGATTCCCGCCAACGTGAACCACCTCGCCCACCGCCTCGATCCGATGGCGATCGGCCGGGCGACGAAGACCAAGATCAACGCCAACATGGGCGCGTCGCCGGTCTCCTCCGGCACGCACGAGGAGCTCGAGAAGCTCGACTGGTCGGTCCGCTGGGGCGCCGACACCGTCATGGACCTCTCGACCGGCGGCGATCTCGACGCGTGCCGCAGCGCGTTCTGCGAGCACTCGCCGGTGCCGATCGGCACGGTGCCGATCTACTCGATGATCATCGGTCGGAAGATCGAGGATCTCGACGAGCGGATCGTGCTCGAGACCCTCGAGCATCAGGCGAAGCAGGGCGTCGACTACTTCACGATCCATGCGGGCGTGCGGAAGGCGCACCTGCCGCTCATCAAGCGACGCCTGATCGGCATCGTGAGCCGCGGCGGCAGCCTGCTCGCCAAGTGGATGATCGTCCACGACCGCGAGAACCTGATGTACTCGATGTGGGACGAGATCTGCGGGCTCATGCGTCGCCACGACGTCACCTTCTCGATCGGCGACGGACTGCGTCCGGGCGGACTCGCCGACGCCACCGATGCCGCGCAGCTCGCCGAGCTCGAGACCCTCGGCGAACTCACCGAGCGGGCGTGGCGGCATGGCGTGCAGGTGATGATCGAGGGCCCCGGACACGTGCCGTTCGATCAGATCGAGTTCAACATGAAGCTGCAGCGGCGCCTCTGCCACGGCGCGCCCTTCTACGTGCTCGGCCCGCTCGTCACCGACATCTTCCCCGGCTACGACCACATCACCAGCTGCATCGGCGCGACCGCGGCGGCCTACCACGGCGCCAGCATGCTCTGCTACGTGACGCCCAAGGAGCATCTGGGCCTTCCCAAGCGCGACGACGTCAAGCAGGGGTGCATCGCCTACAAGATCGCGGCGCACGCCGCGGACGTGGCGCTGGGCATCCCCGGCGTCCGCGATCGCGACGACGAGCTGACCAAGGCCCGCGCCGCCCTCAACTGGGAGAAGCACTTCGAGCTCTCGTTCGATCCCGACACCGCGCGGGCCTACCACGACGAGGATCTCGACGTCGACACCGACTTCTGCGCGATGTGCGGCCACGACTGGTGCAGCGTGCGGATCTCGAAGGAGATCGTCGAGTTCGCCTCGGGCAAGGACGAGCAGTACCGCCGCGACAAGCCCGTCAAGTCCGCGGCGCTGACGCCCGAGCAGCGGGAGATCCTCGAGAAGCGCGGCGTGCTGAGTCCCGAGGAGATCCACAAGCTCGCCTCGAAGACCCGCAAGGCCGTCGGGGCCGATGCCGGCAAGGCGAGTTGCCACAGCGACTACGTCGAGCCCGACGAGGCGAAGCGTCGCCAGGGCGAGGTCTTCGTCGAGCTGAACACCGCGCCCGCGCACAACATCCCAAGCGAAGACCGGATCGTGTAGCGCGGGTCGGGCGCTCCGACACGGCGATCCCCCGACGTCGGCGCACGCGTGGCGACGGGGCGCGGCCCGCCCGCCCGCCTACTCGACGCCCGTGCCGTCCCAACGCACGAACGCCTCGACCGCCTCGTACTCGGGTAGGCCCAGCGCATCGAGCCGCGTCGCGGTCGCCCGGTTGCGATCCTCGGCCCGCTGCCAGAACTCGCGGTCGTCGGGGCCGGGAAACAGCGGGCGGTCCTTCTGGCTCTGGTGCCTGAAGATCGCCTGCCGCTTGCGGGCGACGTCTTCGGGCGAGAGCGGCACCGCCATGTCGAGGCGATCGACCTCCCACTCCTGCCACGCCCCGCGGTAGAGCCAGACCTCGCACTCCTTCGCCCAGTCCTCACGCTCGCAACGGGTCATCGCCCGCATGACCGCCGCCAGGCACGACCGGTGGGTGCCGTGGGGGTCCGAGAGATCGCCCGCGGCGTAGACCTGGTGCGGTTCGATCTCGCGAAGGAGCGCGACGGTGCGCTCGACGTCCGCCTCGCCGATGGGGCTCTTTCGCACCGTGCCGGTCTCGTAGAACGGCAGTTCCTGGAAGTGCAGTCGGTCCTCGGTCACTCCGCAGACGCGGGCGGCGTCCTTCGCCTCGCCGCGCCGAATGAGCGCCTTCAGGCGACGCACCGCGGTCGAGTCCGGCACGCCCGGCGTCTTCTCGCGGAGTTCGCGCTGCACCTCGTGCTCGAGGCGCTCGAGTCCGCCGGACTCGAGGTCGAAGACTCGGCTGTAGTCGGCGGCGAAGTCGGCGAACCGCAGCGCGTCGGCGTCGAAGACCGCGATCGAGCCGGAGGTCTGGTAGGCGATGTGCACCTCGTGGCCCTGATCG
>JAFMML010000068.1:6399-13376 GCA_017859745.1 Planctomycetota bacterium | reverse complement strand
CGTGCGCAACGGCAGGTAGATCCCGTCGAAGGACCACGAGCCGTGTTCGGCGACGTACTGGAGGTGCCAGAGCCCGGTCTGGAACGGAACGCTGAACGCCCGACGCCCGACCCAGAAGGCGAGCGAGGCGACCCGATCCGTGAGCGCGGCCGTCGACTGCGCGGATGCGATGACGACCGTCAACAGCAGCACGATCCCGAGCGCCACGCCGCCGATGGCCATCATCCGGCCGAGTCTCGGCGTCGGAGGGCCGACGATGAACACCACGAGTCCGGCGAGGATCAACAGTTGGGCGGCGGGACTTCGTGCGCCGCTGAGACTGCCGGCGAGCAGGATCAGCGCGACGAGACCCGTACGCAACGATGCGTCCAGTGCGGGCGGCGAGAGCCACCTTCGAGAGACCAGCAGCGCGACCGACAGCGGCATCCCGACGGTCGTCGCGTGCCCGTAGATGGTCTTCACGAGGCCCGAAGGCAGCAGCTTGAACGTCGCCTCGCGCCGCTCGACGGTCGAGGCTGGATCGGTGAGCAGCGCCCAGAGTCCGGTGTCGGTGAGCGAGACCGCCGACAGCAGCGAGAGGACGCCCAAACCGACCAGCGAGAGCGCCGCGGCCAGCAGCAGTACCTCTGCGGTCGCCGGTCGTTCGCCGTCGGCGGGCTCGGGGTCGGTGCGACGTGGACGTGGATCCAGCATCGGCGTCAGCACGATCCAGAGACAGAGACATGCCGGGAACGAGACCGTGGCAAGACGTGCCGCCTGTTCGGGAATCCTCGATTCGATCGCGACCGAGCCCGAGACGAGGGGCGATTCGATCTCGGAGGGGATCCACGCTGCCGCGATGCCCAGTTGCAGCAGGTAGAGCAGTCCCGCCCACCACGTCGGCCTGCGAAGCGAGGAGGGACGCCAGCGGGCGAGGGCGAGAAGCGGCAGGAGGCCCCCGAGGATCAGGATGATGCCGAATGCCGTCATGGCTTCTCGCCCGGGGACTCCAGATGTCGTCGAAGGTGCTCCACGAACTCGACACCGACCGACTCCGGTGAACATCGCGCGAGATAGCGGCGACGCGCCGCCGGACCGAGCTCGTCGGCTCGCGCGAGGACCGCTTCGATGGCGGCGGCTGCGGACCCCGCGGCGACGTCGATCGGCAGGATGGCGCCGACCTCCTCGTCGACGAGTTCGCCCGTGCCTCCGGCGCCGGTCGCGACGACCGGCATGCCCACGGACAGGGCCTCCATGATCGAGACCGGCACACCCTCCGAGGACGAGAGGTTCACGAAGACGTCCGGGGCCCGGCGAGTCCAGATCTCCCGGATCGCGTCGGGCGCGATCCAGCCGGTACCTTCCGCCTCGAGGTTCGGCGGGACGTTCCTCGGAAGTGCGGCGATCAGTCGATCGGTCTCGAGGCCGACGTGGAGCCACCGCATCCGTCGATCCGGCGACCGCGCGGCGAGTTCGGCGAGTGTCCGGGCCAGCAGCGGGATTCGCTTCACCGGCGCATCGGTCGAGCAGCTTGCGAGCAGCGGGGACGTCGACCTCGGATTCCGCCGGATCGGCCCCGGTCCGTCGCGAAGGCAGAGTCGCGAGGTGACCAACCTCTCCACGTGATCGGGATGTCGTCGGGCGAGGTGACGACGCCCATCGTCGGAGACCGCCAGCACGACCCGGGACCGGGCGGCGATCTCCTCGCGGAACGGGAGGTATCCCGCCGGCGCCCGGTCTTCGTAGAGGTCCCCGCCGTGTGCTCGGCAAGCGAACCGGATCGACGGGTCCACCCTGGCCGCCAGCGCCGCACCGAACGCCTCGGCGTTGGACCAGTAGCAGAGGATCATCGACGGCGAATCCCGTCGGGCGAGGAGCCAACGCGCCGCGCGGCCTCCACGGTGCAGATAGTGGGCGGCGTAGGCCGCCCGAAGGGGATGCAGGAGCGCAGGTCCGAAGCGTCGCAGTTCCGCTGCCAGTGCGCTCCGACGAGCGGACCCGAGCGCGGAGCTTCGCGGCGGTCGGGGCCTGCGCCGCTGCGCCAGCGAGGTGTCGACCGAGACCCCGTCGGGAATCGCACGCGCTGCACCGACCACGCCGTAGGCCGGGACGATCGTCACCGGCCAATTCGCGGCCAGCATGCTCAGCTCGGATTCGATGAACGCCTCGCCTCGGCCGAATGGATAGGTCTGGGTGAACAGCAGCAGCGTCATGGGACACGGCTCCCGCCATCGCCGATGAGATCCGCGATGAACTGGAGGCGACGATGCTCCTTCACGCCGACGCCGAGACGGTCTCGCGCGAATCGCCACGCCTCGTCGTGAATGCCCGGATCCCGCCGGGTGGTCTCCAGCAGCGATCGGACGGCCTCCACGGCGGCGTCCAGTCCATCTCGTGCGAAGTCGATGCGAATCGCGAAGCGGGTGTCGGCTGCGAGGTCGGGGTCCTCGTAGCCGTAGACGATCGGAAGGCCCGCCGCGATCATCGTGCGACTCTTCAGCGGACAAGCCTCCCGCAGGCCGGCGCGCTCCATGGCGAGCGAGGCGAGCCCGATTCGGCATCGAGAAAGCTCGTCGCGCAAGGCGGCCTCGCCCATTCGAGGCACGAACTCGACGTTGGCGGGAGCGGTCTCCGCAGGCGCTCCGATCAGACGGAAGATCGCCTCGGGCACCTGCTGGGCGATGCGCAGCACCCGGTCCACGCCGTGCCATGCCGACGGAGATCCGATCGGCATCACGACGACCGGCGGACCGTCGGGGATCTCGCGGGTCGGCGGGGTCGCGGGGACCTCGACCGAGTTGGCCACCACCATCGACGGGATCTCCACGCCTCTCGGGAGAAGTTCGGATGTGACCGCGTTGAAGCCGGCGGCACGCGCCGCAAGGCGGGGCCACGTCCAGCGCCAGTACGCCGCGGCGGTCCGTGACCGACGGGCGAGCTCCCTCGCCGGATCGCTGTTGATCTCGAAGATCGTGGGGATCCGACCGAGCAGTCCCTCGAAGGCCGGACACCAGGGGCCCTGACGGATGAACGCCGCATCCGGGCGCAGGTCACGCAGCACGCTCGTCGCGTTCGAGAACCACCGTTGATGTCTGACGATCCACCCGAGGCGCGTTCGGGGCGGTGCCTCGACCGTCGCGACTCCGGGATGCTCGAGTTCGACGATTCGTCCGGTCGGCAGTTCGAGCAGCGCCACTTCGTGTCCGAGGCGCCGCCAGCATCCGGCGGTCCGGATCAGCTTCGCGGAGACGCCCTCGCCCTCCACGATGCGATGGTGCGAGATCAGCGCAAGCCTCATGCCGTCGATCCGATCGTGGGCATGGGATCAACCTGTTGCAACGATCCGGTCCCCGACCAGGCGATAGATCGATCCGGTGCGGGGACACGTCCACTCGCCTTCGCCACGCAGCGGAAGCGGGACGCGCTCCCCGGTTCGCGTCATCCAGCCCGCATGTCGAGCGGGGACGCCCAGAAGAAGTCCGAACGACGGTGCATTCCGGTTGATCAGGGCGCCCGCGCCGACGAAGCAGTGCTCGCCGAGTTCGACCCCGCAGACGATCGTGCAGTTGGCGCCGAGGGTGCTGCCGTGGCGGACGATGGTGTCCCGATACTCGTCCTTTCGGACGACGGCGCTGCGTGGGTTGTAGACGTTCGTGAAGACCATGCTCGGTCCGCAGAAGACGTCGTCCTCGAGCGTCACGTTGTCGTAGACGCTGACGTGGTTCTGGATCTTGACGTTGGATCCGATCGACACCCGGTTGCCCACGAAGACCCCTTGTCCGAGGGAGCATCCCTCGCCGATCGTCGCGCCGCCGCACACGTGCGCAAAGTGCCAGACCCGTGTTCCCGCGCCGATCGAGGCGCCCTCGTCCACGATGGACGAAGGGTGTCGAAACCACCCGCCGGGCATTTCGATCAGATCGCTCGGCATGGTTCGGTCTCGGTCAGTAGTGGAGCGGAAGGCTGACGGTGCGTCCGTCGCGGGCGCTCAGGTAGGCCGCGATGATGACCTCCAGACTCTTGAGGCCCTCTCGCCCGTCGGTGAGCGGTTCGGCCTTGCCGCGAAGGACGTCGATCACGTTCTCGTAGTAGGGGAGGTGGCCCAGTCCGTACACGTTCGGGACCTCGTAGTTGGCATCGCGGATCGAGGCGTCGTAGTCGCGCTCCTCGGCGAAGTCCCAGATCTGGATCTCGTTGACCGCGACGCCGCCGATGCGGACGCTGCCGGTCTCGCCGAGCACGGTGATGCTGCCCTCGAGATTCCGAGGCCAGGTCAGCATGCTGACGTTCATCGAGCCCATGGCACCGCTTCGCCATCGCACGTTGAGCACGCCCGAATCCTCGACTTCGATGCTTCGGCCCAGCGTGCCCGTCATCGCCTGGACGCTGGCGATGGGGCCGATCAGCCAGTCCAGCAGATCGACGTAGTGGCTGGCCTGGTTCATGAACGCGCCGCCGTCGAGTTCCCAGGTTCCCCGCCAACGGTCGGTGTCGTAGTAGGACTGCGGTCTCTGCCAGAACACGTTGACGTTGACCATGTGGATCCGACCGAACCGACGCTCGTCCACCGCACGCTTGAGCAGCTGGAGGGTGGCGTTGAACCGGTTCTGCTTGACCACGAAGAACCGGACTCCGGCCCGGTCGCAGGCCTTGACCGCGTCGAGGGCGTCCTGCCAACGGGTGGCCATCGGCTTCTCGGTCATCACGTGAAGTCCCGCCGACGAGCAGGCGACGGTCTGGCTCGCGTGGAGTCCGCTGGGCGAGGCGAGGATCGCCAGATCCAGAGCGAGGCGATCGGATCGCACCTCTTCGAGCATCTCCTCGATCCGGCCGAACCGCGGCGTCTTCCGGTCGAGCGACGGGCACTCGTCCCACGGCACCGCGTCGAACCGCGCCGGGCTGACGTCGCAGACGGCGACGAGTTCCATCCGATCCGCGACCCGATCGAGCACCTTGAAGTGGTTCCTCGAGATCCGTCCGCAGCCGACGACCGCGGCCCGGATGGGGCGACCTTCGATGACGGAGTCGGAGTGCCACATCGCGGCGAAGTGTACCGCCGGGTGCGGGGTTGGAGACGCGTCCGGTATCCTCCCGGCTTTCGCAGCACTCGCGACGGAAGCCTGCCGGTGACCATCTCGATCACGACGGTGCTCGGCGCCCGGCCCCAGTTCATCAAGGCCGCGACGGTGAGCCGTGCGCTCCGGGCATTCGGCATCCGCGAGTCGCTGGTGCACACGGGCCAGCACTACGACCGGTCGATGTCCGAGGTCTTCTTCGAGGAACTCGGCATTCCTGCGCCGGATCGTCACCTCGGTGTCGGCAGCGGGACGCATGCGGCCCAGACCGGGGCCATGCTGCAGGCGGTCGAACAGGTCCTCCTCGAGGATCGTCCCGACGTCGTGCTGGTGTACGGAGACACCAACTCCACGCTGGCGGGCGCCCTGGCCGCGTCCAAGATCGGGATCCCGGTGGCCCACGTCGAGGCCGGACTGCGGAGCCTCAATCGCGCGATGCCGGAGGAACTCAATCGAGTCCTCACGGACCATCTGGCGACGTGGCTCCTCTGTCCGACCGATCTGGCGGTGCGGAACCTGGACCGCGAGGGAATCGGATCCGACGGCGACGCGCTCGGCCGCCGGGTGGATCAGGTCGGCGATGTGATGTTCGATGCGACGAGGGTGTTCGGTGAACTCTCCACCTTGCGGTCGACCGTGGGCACGGCACTCGATCTCGAGGACGGCGGGTACGTGCTGGCGACGGTCCATCGCGCCGAGAACACCGACGATCCGCGGCGACTTCGGCGAATACTCGAAGCCCTGGCCCGCATCGCGGAGAGGCGAACGGTGGTCTGGCCGATGCACCCGCGCACCGCCCGGGCGATCGAGGGAGCGGTCGATGTGCCGGGGTTCGATCGGGTTCGCCGCATCGATCCGGTCGGATATCTCGACATGCTCTGGCTCGAGGGCCATGCGGATGTGGTGCTCACCGACTCGGGCGGCGTCCAGAAGGAGGCGTACTTCGCCGGCGTGCCGTGCGTCACGCTTCGGGACGAGACCGAGTGGGTCGAGTTGATCGACACGGGCTGGAATCGACTGGCACCGCCGGACGGATCCTGCGACATCGTGCAGATCGCCGAGTCCGCAGCGCCCGGAAGGTCGGACTTCGTCGGCTACGGAGACGGTGCCGCGTCGGAACGAATCGCCGCGATCCTTGGCGAGGGGCCGCCGCCCCGTCGCTCGGAGACGATCTCGACGTGACCGGCGCCCCCGCCGAACCCGACGCCGAACCCGACGCCGAATCGGACATCGGGACCGCCGGGGCCTCGCACCCGGAAGCCCCGGCGTCGTCGAAGGACGCCACCGCTTCAGCGGCCGTCGCGATGCTTCTTCACGCGATCGCGCTGATCCTCGCCGCCGTCGTGATCTTCGCCGCGGGCCGCTTCGCATCAAACGTCGGCACCGGCCTCGATCTGACCGATGAGGCGTTCTACCTGCTCGATGCGCGGCACCCCGAGGACCAGTTCGCCGCGCCGCGGCTGCATTGGGTCCTGACGGCGCCGCTGCATCGCCTCGTCGACGGGAATCTTGCGCTCCATCGGCTGGCGGGCTTCACGATGCTGGCAGCCGTCGGCGCCGCACTCGCACTGGTCCTCGCTCGGCTGTTCGCGCCTTCGGAGCGCGGTTCGGGGCTGACCTCGCGGGCGATCGCGACGGCCACGATCGGTGCCTCGACCTCGTTGGTCTTCTACGGGTTCGCGGTCCGCACGCCGGGATACAACTGGGCCACTCTGCTGCTTGCGACGGCGACGTTGGCGGCGATCGCCTGGTCCGCTTCGCCAAGGCGTCGGTCGATCTCGGCGCTTTCGCCGGGCGCTCTCTCCGGGTTGGCCTTGCTTCCCAAGTTGTCGACCGGCTTGTTTCTCGTCACCGCCGCAGTGGCGGGCTGCGCCTCGATCGGCATGGCCCGCGGCGGTCCCCGGGCCGCCGCCACCCGGGCGG
>JAFMML010000068.1:0-6389 GCA_017859745.1 Planctomycetota bacterium | reverse complement strand
GTTCTGTCGGTGGTTGGAAGCCTCGCCGGTGTCGCGGGCGGACTGGCGGTGCTCGCCATATGGGGCGATCCGATCGCCACCTTCGGTGCCGGAGCGGAGATGCTCGCGCCCACGGCCCTCTACGGGGATCTCGCGGACCGTCTTCGAGAAGAGACCGGGGAACTTCTGGAGCTGTGGTGGGCGGACGCACGGGTTGCGGTGGCGAGCGCCGCGGGGCTTGCCGTGGCGACGGGGCTTTGCTCGGTGCTGCGTCGGGAGACGCTCGCCGCGGTGTTCGCGGGCCTGGCCCTTCCGGCGGTGGTGCTCGTCTTCGGGATTCTCGGACAGGGGTGGGAGGAGGTCCCAAGTCGCCCACGGATGGTGCTGGTCTCGGCGACCATCGTGGTCGTGGCCTGGATTCCCGTGTTGGGATTGCGCACGGCATGGAGAGCCGCGGGCCGGGCAGATGGCCTGGTCGCGTCGGGCGTCCTGCTCCTGCTGGTGTCGATGCCGCTGATGACCGCGGCGGGCACCGGCAACGCCGACTACTGGCGATTCGCGACCTTCGGATTCTGGCTGTTGGCCGCGACCTTGCCGGCGTTGCGTGGTCTGACGGGGTCGATCTCCTCGGTCGTCCTCTCCGGATTCGGCCTGATCGCCATCGCGGCCCTCGCCGGAATCGTCCTGGTTCGTGCACCGCTCGAGGCCGCCTACCGACCGCCTGCGGATTCCACCGGATTCCTGGAGTCGATCGAGATCCATCCCGGCAGTGGGAGGATCTCGATCGATCGGGGCCTCGCCGCATCGATCCGAGAGCTTCGGGAGATCGCCGATGCCGCGGCGATGCCGGCCGGACAGGACATCCTCGCGTGCTTCGACATGCCGGGACTGGTCCTTGCGCTCGATGGGCGGGCGCCGGGCACGTCGTGGTTGTTCAGCGGCTATCTGCGAAGCGATCTCGCGGCGGAGCGGGCGCTTGCGTCCATCCCCCCGGCGCGGCGGCGACGGGCCTGGGTGCTGGTTCGTACCCCCCAGCGAGCGGAGTCGCGGCGCCTCGAGGGGGCGAACCCCGACCTCGCGGACCTGTTCGCCTCGATCGGAAGGCGGTTCCCCGAGGACTACACGCTTGCGGGTGGTGTGGATGTCCCCTTCTACGACCGCACCGCCCATGTGGAGTTGTGGCGTCCGCGCGACGAGGTCTCCGGGGACTCCGATGCGGCTCCGGTATCCTCCCTCGCCGATCCGGCGGCGACCGAGATCGAGAGACAGTCCGGCCCCGGCGATGACTGAGCGAACACCCTCGACGACCGATGCATGCGCAGCAACGGCAACCGGTGCGCCGGCCGGCGAGGGTTCCGGCGACGAGGCGAACGCCGTCGTGCGGCCGGATGACCGGACGTCGTCGTTCCATTCGTCGCGGCGCTCCCTGTATCACGACCGGATCTGCGAGGTCTACCGGCAACTGGTCCTGCCGGGCAGTCGCGTGTTGGATGTGGGTTGCGGCAACGGCGACCTTCTCGCCTCGCTGGATCCGGTTCGCGGCGTGGGCGTCGATATCGATCCCGACGTGGTGGCCGTGGCGACCGCGAAGCATCCCGACCACGAATTCCGCTGCGGCGACGCCCATGACGCGCTGCCCGAGGGACCGTGGGACGTGGTGATCCTGTCACACGCGGTGGGCGACTTCCGGGACATCCAGGGGGTGCTCCGTCGTGTTCGGGAGGTCTGCGATCCCGAGACCCGGGTGATCGTCAACACCTGCAGCCGCCTATGGACGGTTCCGTTGCGCATCGCGGAGGGAATCGGTCTGGGGCGTCCCCAACTCGGTCGGGCCTGGATCTCGCCACAGGACCTTCGCAACCTTCTCGAGATCGAGGGCTTCGAGCCGTTCCGCCAACGCAACGAGGTTCTGTGCCCGATCCGGATTCCCCTGGTCGCCCGCGCGCTCAACAGGTTCGTCGCGAAGCTCTGGCCCATCTCGATCTTCGACCTCTCGCACTTCGAGATCGCCCGGCCGGCGCCCCATCGCGCCGCCGCCGACGCGTCGCGGGCCCCCAAGGCCTCCCAGCCGAGCGTCAGCGTGGTGATTCCGGTTCGAAACGAGAAGGGACACCTCGCCGAGATCTTCGAACGTCTCCCCGAGCTCGGCCGGGAGCGCGAATTCATCTTCGTCGAGGGCCACAGCACCGACGGCACATGGGAGGAGCTCAACGAGATCGCCGGGGCCTCCGGCCGGGACGACGTGGTGCTGCTGCGTCAGCCGGGCAAGGGCAAGGGCGATGCCGTGCGGCACGCGTTCGCCGCCGCCCGTCACGAGGTCCTGATGATCCTCGATGGCGACCTGTCGGTGCCGCCGGAGTCCCTCGACCGCTTCCTCGAGGTGATCGCTTCCGGGCGAGGCGACTTCGTCAACGGCGTTCGCCTCGTCTATCCGATGGAGCGTGAGGCGATGCGCTTCGCCAACCTGATCTTCAACAACCTCTTCGCGGTGCTCTTCACATGGGTGCTCGAGCAACCGGTGAAGGACACCTTGTGCGGAACCAAGGTCCTTCGTCGCACCGACTACGAGCGGCTCGCGGCGAACCGATCGTTCTTCGGAGACTTCGACCCCTTCGGCGACTTCGATCTGCTGTTCGGTGCGGCACGGATGAACCTGAGAATCGTCGACCTGCCGGTGCGCTACGCGGCGCGCTCCTACGGCACCACCAACATCCAGCGTTGGCGTCACGGTCTGCTGCTGTGGCGCATGCTGTGGATCGCCTGCCGGCGCTTGAAGTTCCGATGAGTGCGACCCGACGGGGCCTGCTGCGGCGTCTGCTTGGGGATCCGGAGGCGAGAGATCTCGATGTCGGCGGTTCGGACGCCACGCGGGCGCATCGGCGAATGCTGCTCCGAAAGGGCCTGCTTCGGAGGATCCATCAGGAGTGGGGTCGGTGGATCGCGAGATCGCTTCCGGCAGGGGACGGCGACGTGCTCGAGATCGGGTCGGGCGGAGGAATCCTCGATCGATCCATCGAAGGACTCGTCACCTCGGACGTGCAGGAACTGCCATGGGTCGATCGGGTGGTGGACGCCTTGGATCTTCCCTTCGACGACGGGAGCCTTCGGGCCGTCGTCTGCATCAACGCGTTCCACCACCTGCCGGAGCCACTCGACTTTCTCGGCGAGGCGGCGCGAGCGGTGCGACCGGGGGGGCGTCTGCTGATGGTCGAACCTTGGCCGACGGCGTGGTCGTCGTGGGTCTACCGGCGACTCCATCACGAGCCCTTCGACAAGGCGGCACCTCCGCGCTTCGAGCCGGGCCATCCGATGGTCGCGGCCAACGGGGCGTTGCCGTGGATCGTGCTGCGACGCGATGCGGAAGGTCGCGAGGGGCCGACGCCGACATGGCGCACCGTGAGCATCGAGCCCACGATGCCGTTGAGCTATCTGCTGTCCGGCGGACTCTCCACGAGGCCGTGCCTTCCCGGAGCCGCGGCTCCGCTGGTGCGTGCGCTCGAATGCGCGACCGGACTCGAGCGACAGGGTCTCTTCGCCCGCATCGTCCTCGAACGTCGCGATCCGACCGAGGGCGGGCGGCGATGAGGACTCGGACGAAGATCGCCCTCGCCCGTGCGATCCGTTCGGGCCTGCGCGCCGCCGCGACGCCGTGGGGCGGACTGCCCGCGGAGGTGCGGCGGGAGGGCGTCCGATGGACCATCGACTGGGACGACGGCATCGAACTGTCGATCGCGCTGCTCGGCGGGTTCGAGCGTCGGGTGCAGCGGGCCTGCCGGGCGAGACTGCCGCAAGGTGGGGTCGCGCTCGATGTCGGCGCCAACGTGGGCGCGATCGCCTTGCCCCTGGCCGCCCATGTCGGAGCGGAGGGCGTCGTGCATGCGTTCGAACCGACCGTCCGGGGTGTCGAGCGCCTCGGCGAGAACCTCTCCCTGAATCCCGAACTTCGCTCGCGGGTGGTGGTGCATCACGCGTTCGTGGGCACACGGGATTCCGTCGCGCCGCGCGACCTCCCCGCTCGCTGGCCGGTCTCCGGTGGGTCGATCGAGAACGCTGCGGGACATGGCGGAGTGGCGTGCCCGACCGACGGTGCCGTCACGTTGGCGCTCGACGATCTGCTCGAGTCCGGATCTCTTCCGCGCGTCGATCTGATCAAGCTCGATGTCGATGGGCACGAGGCGTCGGTGCTCGAGGGGTCTGCACGCCTGCTTGCGGACCACCGCCCGCCGATCGTCATGGAGCTTGCGCCCGACGCCCACGACGAGGTCGACCCCACCGGCTTCCGTCGAATGCTCGAGATCGTCTCGGGGGCCGGCTACCGCCTGCGAGATCTTCGCGGACGGTCGATGCCCTGCGAAGAAGCGCACCTCAGATCGAGGATTCCGCGAGGCTCGGGGTGCAACGTCGTCGCCGAACATCCCGAGGGCTCGCATCCCCGCACGGCGAAGCGGGAAGTCAAGGCTTCGCCCGAGCGAACAGGAGATCGGTGAATCCGCGGCGTCGACTGTGTTCGACCAGCGCGTCGGCGTCACCGACGGATTCGAGACGCCCCGATCGGGGCTGGAAGACGCTCGGAACGTATCCCCTCGTCGCGAGCTCGTGAATCAGCGTCTTCGGATCCGTCCCGAGACGGCGAAGGCCGTCGGGCCAGAACTCCATCAGGATCGAGAGGGAGGTGCTTCGGTCGAGCGTCTCGACGAGGCCGGCAAGCGCGAGCCCCTCGGCACCCTGAACGTCGAGCTTGATGGCGGAGACCTCCCGGTTCGCGTCGATCGCCTCGTCGAGACGCAGCCCCTCGACCTCGATCATGGTCCGTCGGTCGTCCTCCACCAGCACACGATGATCGCCGCCGTGGTCGCCTCGAAGGCCGAGGGCGATCGGACCGGTCCGATCGACGGCGGCGGCCCGGAGCAGACGGATGTTGCGTCGCCCCGATCCAGCGACGGCGCGGGCGATCGAGTCGGCGTTCTCCGGAGCCGGTTCCACCGCGAGGACCTCGCCCGATGGTCCGACCGCATCGGAGGCTTCGAGGGTGTAGAGGCCGAGGTTCGCACCGATGTCCAGGGCGATCGTCCCGGGTCGGCAACGTTCCCGCCAGAGATCGAGCATTCCGGCGGTGCTGCGACTCCATCGCGCGAGTTCGGCGGCGAGTCTTCGATCGAAGGTCCGCGGATGAAGACGATGTCCGCGGACGCTGATCGGGAGGTTGGCCAGCGGGCCGAGCCAGCGATTCGCCCATCGCATGCCCGACCGGGCGAGCCTCGAGCCCTGCAATCGCATGAGAGGTTCGGGTCTGCCGGCATCGACGTGGCGCATCGTCCGGATCGTACGTCGCGGGTTCCGCAACGCGAGCGGGTTCGACGGTGCCGGGCGCAACGAGAAAGAAGGCCGGCCCATCGGGGCCGGCCTTCGCTTCGATCGTGGGATGTTGATGCGGTGTCAGCCGCTGACGCGCCAACTGGGCGAGACGTCGAGCGGGGGCACGGTGATGCTGTCGACGGTGAGGGGCGTCGGCGACGCCGGGTCGTAGTTCATGTACCAGATGCCGAAGGTGCCGCTGGTCTTCTGCTGCCAGAGCAGATCGCCCACGCCGTCGTTGTCCATGTCGGAGATGCCGACCATCGCCCAGGCCGGACTTCCGGCGGTGGGGATCACGAAGATCTCCTGGATCTCGACGCCGCCGGTTCCGCCCAGGATCCAGACGCCGATGACGCCCGTGGTCTGGTTGCGCCAGAAGAGGTCCGGCTGTCCGTCGTTGTTGAAGTCGCCGACGCCCTCGGCCTTCCAGCCCAGCGGCGCCTGCGTCGGGAAGACGTTGAACGAGGTCGGCTGTCCCGCCGGGCCGAAGTACCACAGGCCCGACTTTCCAGTGGACTGGTTCTGCCACACCAGGTCGTCCACGCCGTTGCCGTCGAAGTCGCCGGTGCCGGCCACATGCCAGACCGTGGAGACGGTCGGGTTGACCACGTAGGCCGAGGCGAACAGCGGCCCGTTCAGGATCCAGTTGCCGAGAAGGCCGGTGGTGTTTCGCCATGCGACGCCGGGTCGGAACGCAGGGAACGGATCGCCCCAGTTTCCGATGGCGACCGCGGACCAGTTCGCAGCGGCGGTCCCCATCGACAGCAGCCCGGCGGCCTCGCCGTTCAACATCATCTGGACGTTGACTTCGCCGGTGCTGGGGTTCTGAACGACCAGATCGTTCCAGCCGTCGCCGTTGAAGTCGGCGGGACGGACGGGATTGGGATCACCGTTGGGGCACTCGGCAGGGAACTGGATCTGGTCGATCTGGTTGGGCACTCCCTCGCCGAAGGGCAGAAGGGTGATCCGAAGGATCTCGATGCCCTGCTCCCAGGTGACCCCGAAGAAGAGGTTGTCGTCGGGGTTGTCGGGATCGTTCGTGGGAAGATCGGTGT
>JAFMML010000067.1 GCA_017859745.1 Planctomycetota bacterium | reverse complement strand
CGTGCGGCAGCGAGCGGCATGTGCCAACGCGGCACGGTGCCGCGAAGCAACTGTACGTGAAGGTTCTTCGCAAGCAGTCGCCATAAGAGGTTTGTGCCGCTGTTGCGCTCGCCGAAGATCTTCAGTACTCGAGTCATGTGGTGTGTGTGCAACGCTCTGCAGTCGGTCGGGACGCTTTACTACGGCATGGCTGACGCATCATCGTAGGTTGCGTCGTCGAACCGCATTGATGCGGCGTGCGACGTAGCGTCGAACTGGAGAATGGACCGACAGTCGAGATCCCAGAATCCAAGCAATGGATAAGAACACCCCATAACGGCGGAACTGCCAACGGAGCTTGCCGATGCGGTTGGCCTGGGCAAGCATGAGTCGTTCGATCAGTGAAGGAGCCTTTGGGACGGGAACCGAAGTCACATACCCATACCGCGACATCATGGGTTGGCATTGGAGGTCGATGAGTTCTGCTTGCCGCGGAGTCAGGTGATGTAGCCATCGGTTGGCCAGCGACAGGTCCGGCGCGTCGTACGTCGAATGTCGGTGATACTCGAGCATTGCGGGATCGAATGACTGCCCCAATAGGCGACAGCATTGACCAAGACTTCCGGGGAGGTCTGCCAGAAGGGACTCGTACGTCAATTCGACGTATCGGGACGCTGGAATCGATTCGCGGAGTCGGAGCCATCGCGATGTCGAGCGGGTCCAGTATCGCGCGCCGCGGGTCGGTTCGCCGACCCATCCCATCCGGACGCAGGACGGCGCGACGTCTCGAGGATCCCGAACGAGGAACACGAAGCGAATGTTGGGCCAAATGTCTTGGAGACGGTCGAAGCGACTGTGCACGCAAAATCCGCGGATCGGCTTTGTCGTTCGAGAGGCAAGTTGGGCCCACAGAGATTTGACGAGTTCGGAATAGCTATCGATCCGAGGGTCGATCTCCAGTCGTTTGGAAGCGAAGGCTCGATCCTGAGTCAGCCAGGCTCGATACCAGGCGACGTCTGGCCATCCCTCGTTCCCTGCCTGGGAAACCGCTTCCTCAAACTCGCCGAGACAGGCGATCTGGGGATGGTGGTCCATCATGAGCCGCAACATGGTGGTCCCGGCTCTGACGGGACCGACAATCGCGAAGTCTGGATCGGCAGCCGTCACGTGCGATTCGCATGGATGTGGGCGACGCTCGGCTCGACTGGGGCCTTCCTCGGTTCGACAGCCGAGTCGTTCGACGCCCGTGACCGACTCGGTCAAGATGATCGTACTTCGATCTTCCCGATTCGCAGGACGCGATTCACTCCTCCATCACCTCCGCCTCGACGGCCTCGACCGGCGCCTCGGGACGCGGCATCCTGATCAGGACGAAGCTCTTGCCCTGGTGGTCGACGCGGATGGTGTCCCCGTCGACGAACTCGCCGGCGAGGATCCGGGCCGCGATCTGGTTCTCGAGGCGCTGCTGGAAGACCCGCTTGAGCGGGCGGGCCCCGAACTGCGGGTCGTAGCCTTCGTCGGCGAGGGCCTTCGCCGCGTGCGGGGTGATCTCGAGCGACAGGCCGCGGTCGGCGAGGCGCTTCCGCAGCAGGTCCGCCTGGATCTCGACGATGCCCGCGAGCTGCTCGCGGCCGAGCTGGTGGAAGATCACCGTCTCGTCGATGCGGTTGATGAGCTCGGGCCGGAGATGCTTCTTGAGGAGGCTCTTGACGTGCGCCTCGATCTCCGCGTCGATCGCGCCCTCCTCGGTCATCTCGAGAATCGCCGCGGAGCCGATGTTGCTCGTCATCACGATGATCGCGTTGGAGAAGTCGACGGTGCGTCCCTGTCCGTCGGTCAGGCGGCCGTCGTCGAGAATCTGCAGCAGCACGTTGCTGACATCCGGGTGGGCCTTCTCCATCTCGTCGAAGAGGATCACGCAGTAGGGCCGCCGCCGGACCGCCTCGGTCAGGCGTCCGCCCTGTTCGTAGCCGACGTATCCGGGAGGCGCGCCGATCAACCGAGCGACGGCGTGCTGCTCCATGTACTCGCTCATGTCGATGCGAACCATCGCCTCCTCGGTGTCGAAGAGGAACTGCGCGAGCGACTTGCAGAGCTCGGTCTTGCCGACGCCGGTCGGCCCGAGGAAGAGGAAGCTGCCGATCGGCCGGTGGGCCTCGCCGAGACCCGCGCGGCTGCGCCGCACCGCCTCGGACACCGCCTCGACCGCCTCGGCCTGACCGACGACCCGCCTGGCGAGGTGCTCCTCCATCTTGAGCAGCTTCTCCCGCTCGGTCTCGATCAGCTTGCTGACGGGAATGCCCGTCCACTTGCCGACGACCTCCGCGATCTGCTCGGGATCGACCTCCTCCTTGACCATCGCTCCGCCCTCGGCCTGGCGGCGTGACAGCTCGGTCTCGGCCTTCGCCAGCGCCGTTTCGAGATCGCGGATCTCGCCGTACTGGATGCGCGACGCCTGCTCGAAGTCGCCGCGTCGCTTGGCCTGCTCGAGCTCGATCTCCTTCGAATCGAGCTGTTCCCGCAGGTGCTTGATGTCGTCGAGCTCACCCTTCTCGACCCTCCAACGGGCGTCGAGGGCGTTGAACTTCTCCTGCTCGGAGGCGAGTTCGGCCTCGACCTCGGCGAGGGCCTTGCGACTCTTCTCGTCGTTCTCGAGCTTGAGGGCCTCGCGCTCGATCTCGAGCTGCATGACCCGGCGTCGCAGTTCGTCGAGCTCGGTGGGCATCGAGTCGTTCTCGATGCGAAGCCGGCTCGCGGCCTCGTCGAGGAGGTCGATCGCCTTGTCGGGCAGGAACCGGTCGGTGATGTAGCGGTTGCCGAGGGTCGCGGCGGTGATGATCGCCCCGTCCTGGATCCGCACCCCGTGGTGGGCCTCGTAGCGGCTCTTGAGTCCGCGGAGGATCGCGATGGTGTCTTCGACGGAGGGCTCGCCGACGTAGACCGGCTGGAAGCGGCGCTCGAAGGCCGGATCCTTCTCGATGTGCTGGCGGTACTCGTCGAGCGTGGTCGCGCCGATGCACCTCAGCTCGCCGCGGGCGAGCGCCGGCTTCAGCAGGTTGCCGGCGCTGACGGCGCCTTCGGCCTGTCCGGCGCCGACGATCGTGTGCAGCTCGTCGATGAAGAGGACGATCCGCCCCTCGCTCGAGGCGACTTCGCGCAGCACCGCCTTCAATCGCTCCTCGAACTCGCCGCGGTACTTGGCGCCCGCGAGCAGCTGCCCGACGTCGAGGGCGACGATGCGGGCCTCCTTCATCGAGTCGGGACAGTCGCCGTTGACGATGCGGATCGCGAGACCTTCCGCGATCGCGGTCTTGCCGACGCCGGGCTCGCCGATCAGCACGGGGTTGTTCTTGGTGCGTCGCGACAGCACCTGCATGCAGCGGCGGATCTCCTCGTCGCGTCCGATGACGGGATCGATCTTGCCGGCCGCGGCTCGCTCGTTGAGGTCGACCGCGTACTTCTTGAGCGCCTCGTAGTTGCCTTCGGCGCCGGGGTCGTTGACGTTGGTGACGCCGGAGGCCTTGCGGATCTGTGTGATGGCGGACAGCAGGCCCTTGCGATCGATGCCGACCGCGGACAGCACTTCGCGGCCGGGTCCGGGTACGTCCGCGAGCGCGAGCAGAAGGTGCTCGGTCGAGACGTAGCCGTCCTTCAGCTTCGTGGCCTCCTTCTCGGCGGTGGCGAGCACCTCGCCGAGGGTGCGGCCGGCCTGGGGTGTCGCCCCTTCGACGGTCGGAAGCCGCTTCAGTTCGGCTTCTGCCACCTGCAGCACGCGAGCGGGGTCGCCGCCTGCCTTGGCGAGGATGGAGGCGGCCACGGACTGCCGTTCCTGCAGCATCGCGGCAAGCAGATGCAGCGGAGACACCTCGCCGTGGCCGGCGGTGTTGGCGGAGGACTGGGCGGAGGCGAGGGCCTCCTGAGCAAGGGTGGTGAATCGATCGAGTCTCATGGCATACCTCCCGGCAAACCGCGTGCCGCACGCGGAACGATGTCTTCCGATCAGATCGACCAGCGACGCTCAGAGTTCCCAGAGCTCGCCTCGAACGCGTCGGGTTGGGGCGAATGCCTCAGGCCTCGACCACGGCAGGACTACTGGAAGGGGCGGACGGGAAACGCTTCAGGCAGCAGTTCCGGCCGATCCTGCAGCCACGAGACCAGCCATCTGAACGCATCGACCAGGCGCGGTCCGGGGCGGTTGAACATCGCATTGCCATCGACCAGCACCGGCGCCTCGTCGAGACCGGCACAGAGCGGCCCCCACCAGGATCGTGTGACGATCTCCTCGAGTTGCGCGGCGGTCGCGTCGAGATCGAGTCCGCAGGGACAGACGACCAGCTTCGTCGGCGCCGCCTCGAGCAGATCTTCCGGCGAGACCGTCCGGCTCTTCGCACCGGCGGGATTCAGCGAGTGGGTGCCGCCGGCCGCCTCGATCAACTGAGGCGTCCAGTGCCCGCCCACGAAGATCGGGTCGAGCCACTCGAGGAAGGCGACCTCCCCGGCGGGCTCGTACGGGTTCACGAAGTCGACTGCGGTCCAGTACCGCTCCCGAAGCGCGACCATCGCCGACTCGGCCTGCTTCGCGCGGCCGATCGCCTCGCCGACGGTCAGCAGGTCGTCGAAGATCTGCTCGATCCCGTGCGGGTCGAGGCTGACGATGGTCGGTTGCGGATCCATCGCGCTTGCGGCGCGTTCGACCGCGGCGAGGTCGATCGAGCACACCTCGCAAAGGTTCTGGGTCAGGATCACGTCGGGCCGCAGCGCAGCCAGCGCCTCGACGTCGAGTTCGTAGAGGGATCGGTGTTCCGACAGCGACTCTCGGACCTGCCGATCGATCTCGGCGGGGTCGTTGCCGTGGGTGCGGGCGGCGGTCAGCACCGGCCGATCGCCGATCGACCGCGGCCAGTCGCACTCGTGGCTTCGCCCGACGAGCAGGTCGGCGGCGCCGATCTCGCACAGGATCTCGGTGGCGGAGGGGAGCAGGCTGACCACGCGGGGCGACGTCGACATGGCGGGAGTGTAGATCGATGACGAAGCGATCCGGCCGACGCCGACCGTCGCGTCCTGGTCCGCTTGCTCCGTCGCCGAATCAAGCGTCACCCCGAAGTGCGACGCGTTCCAGTCCGACCCGTCCGACATGTCCGACTCTGTCCGACTCGAACGTCTGCCGCGAATGTCGGCAGGCGTTCGCAGCCGACCACCCTCGAGACGCGCGGCCGGAGGGGGCGCCGCGTGAGCGCATCGCTTGCGCTTTGCCAGCGAATCGCTCGTCGAACCCGAACGGTTCATGCGGCACTCCCTTGCGCCGCGTCGGAGAACGTGCCTCATCCGCGGTTCCCGGATGGATCGCGGTCGTTTCACATGCTGCAGGAGAACCAGATGCGGCTCATCGCGACTGCCACCGTTCTCGGCCTTGCTTCCGTGTCCGCTGCGGCGGCCGGGGGCGGATCGGCCGCCCGTTTCACGTTCAACCCTCTCGGCACCTACTCGACGTTCCTCTTCGACGAGGGAGGCTGCGAGATCGTCTCCTACGACCCGTCGAACCAGCGTCTCTACGTCGTCAACGGCGGCGAGGAGCGCATCGACGTGCTCGACACCGGTGCGGAAGGGAGCCTCGCCTTCGCCTTCTCGATCGACATCTCGAGCTACGGTCCGAGCATCCAGAGCGTGGCCGTCAAGAACGGCATGGTCGCCGCCGCCATCGGCGCCGCGGTCGAGACCGATCCCGGAACCGTCGCCATCTTCGACCTCGACGGCAACCCGCTGCACGCCTTCACCACCGGCGTGCTGCCCGACATGGTCGGTTTCTCGCCCGACGGCCGCTACGTCGTCACCGCCGACGAGGGTCAGCCCAACGACGACTACACCATCGATCCTCCCGGCGGCGTCACGATCGTCGACCTGCAGGCGAAGGGGGGTCCCTCCGCGATGGTCGTCACCTTCGAGTCGATCGATCCCGCGGTGATCGGCGAGGGCATCGTCCTGAGCAGCCCCGAGGGCACCACCTTCGCCCAGGCGATGGAGCCGGAGTACGTCGCCTTCTCGAGCGATTCGACCTACGGCCTCGTCTCCTGCCAGGAGAACAACGCCTTCGCGAAGATCGACTTCGCCACCGGCACCTGGGCGTGGGCCCGTTCGATGGGATTCAAGGACCACTCGCTTCCCGGGAACGCCCTCGACGCCAGCAACCGCGACGAGCGGATCAACATCGCCACCTGGCCGATCAGCGGCATCTTCATGCCCGACAGCGTCGCGATGTTCACCGTCGGCGGCGTGGACTACGTGGCCACCGCCAACGAGGGCGACGGTCGCGACTATGCCGGCTACTCCAACGAGGAGCGGGTGAAGGACCTCGTTCTCGATCCGACGGCCTTCCCCGACGCGGCGACGCTTCAGGAGAACGAGAACCTGGGACGCATCAAGGTGGACGCCTCGCTCGGCGACGTCGACGGCGACGGCGACTACGACGCCCTCTACAGCTTCGGGGCCCGCTCGATGGCCGTCTTCGACGTCGAGGGCAACCTCGTCGCCGACACCGGAAAGATGATGGAGCAGATCATCGCCACCCTGCTCCCGGCCGACTTCAACTCGACCAACGACGAGAACGACTCGTTCGACAACCGCTCCGACGACAAGGGTCCCGAGCCCGAAGGCATCGCGATCGGCGAGATCGACGGCCGCACCATCGCCTTCGTCTGCCTCGAACGCATCGGCGGCATCATGGCGTTCGATGTGAGCGTCCCGACGGCTCCGGCCTATGCGGGCTACGTGAACACCCGCGACTTCTCCGGCGATCCCCTCGAGTTCACGGCGGGCGATCTCGGCCCCGAAGGCATCGCCTTCATCGCCGCCGCCGACAGCTCGACCGGCCGCCCGATGATCGCGGTCGGTTTCGAGATCAGCGGCACGGCGCGGCTCATCGAGGTGCTGCCGGCGTGCGAGGGCGACATCGACGGCGACGGCGTGACCGACTCGGTCGACCTCGGCGTCCTGCTCGCCTCCTGGGGCGCCTGCACCGAGACGCCTTGCCTGGCGGATCTCGACGGAGACGGCACCGTCGGTGCGGACGACCTCGGCGTCCTGATCGCCAACTGGGGATCCTGCGGCAGCGGAGGCTGATCGCCCCGTCCGGCATCCTTCTCGAACCCATCGCACGCCCCTCGGTCCTCGGGCCGGGGGGCGTGTTCGTTCCGACGCGGTCCCGGTCCGATCCGTCACCAGCGAGAGGCAGGGCGTGGGTCGAATCCATCTCTACACTCCGTCCCATGGCGAACTTCGCCTATCTCGCACGCGATGCCCAGGGTCGGCAGGTGACCGGCACGCTCGAAGGCGTCAGCCAGGCCGCCGTCGTCGGTGAACTGCAATCCCGAGGTCTCGCGCCGGTCCGGGTGAACGAGGCCGCGGCCGCCCCGGCACGACGACGGGGAGTTCCCACGGCTCGCCTCGCGGCGGCGTACCGGCAACTCGCCGATCTTCTTCGGGCGGGCGTGCCGTTGCTGCGATCGCTGCGACTGCTCGCCAGGAGCAAGAGCCATCGAGGACTCGCCGAGGCGATGGGCGTGGTCGCCGATGCGGTCGCCGACGGCGAGCGCCTTGGCGATGCGATGGCCGCGATGCCCGAGGTCTTCCCCGGCGTCCAGGTCGCGATGATCCGCGCCGGCGAGCGGGGCGGCTTCCTCGACCAGGTGCTCGCCCGCCTGGGGGACTTCCTCGAGAAGCAGAGCGAGATGCGCGGCAAGGTCCTCGGGAACCTGATCTACCCGGCGGTGCTGCTGACGGTGGGCCTGGGCCTCGTCGTGGCGGCGCTGGTCTTCTTCGTCCCGAAGTTCGCAGACCTCTTCCAGGACATGCAGCTGCCGCTCGCGACCCGGATCCTGCTGGGTCTCTCGGCGTTCTTCGTGGGTTGGTGGCCGCTGCTGCTGGTGGTGGCGGTCGCGGCGGTGGCCGGTTGGTTCTCGATCCGTCGGCGCCCTCGGGTCCGACGGGCCGTGGCGGTGGGGCAACTTCGTCTGCCGGGCATCGGGGCGATCCTCCGCCACTTGGCGGTCGCCCGGTTCTGCCGGACGCTGGGGACGCTGCTCGAGAACGGCATTCCGATGATCGCCGCCATGCAGATCAGCCGCGACGCCGCCGGTCAGGTGCTGCTGGCGGAGGCGATCGACGAGGCCATCGAGGCGGTGCGAGCCGGCGACAGCCTCGCCCACCCGCTGGCCGCGAGCGGACTGTTCACCGAGGACACCGTCGAGATGATCTCGGTGGGCGAGAGCGCCAACAACCTGCCGGAGGTCCTGGTGGGCATCGCCGACGGGGCCGAGCGGCGGATCGACTCGCTGCTGGCGATCCTCGTCCGCCTCATGGAGCCGGCGCTGCTCCTGCTGCTGGCCGGGCTGGTGATGTTCATCTTCCTCGCCCTCGTTGTGCCGATGATGCAGATGGGGTCGGAGTTGTGACCCCGAATCTCGAACCCTCGCGGCCGTCGGCGGTAGATGGGGGACGCGGCCGTCGCGTCCTCGGCCCGCCCCGCCGACCGCGTACTCTCGAACCCGGAACGTCCGTCTCGGAGCACCGTCCTTCCATGATCGCCCAACCCACCACGACTTCCGTCCGCCGTTCCCGACCCCTCCGCGGGCGTCGAGGCTTCACGATCCTCGAACTTCTGATCGTGATCGGCATCCTGCTGGCGATCGGTGGCCTGGTCCTCGTGAACGTGCTCGGGGCCAGCGAGAAGGCCGACGAGGGCAACACCCGACTTCAGATGCAGGCGATCGAGCAGGCCCTGGAGCAGTTCCGGGTCGAGATGAAGCGATGGCCGAGCGAGGAGGAGGGAGTCGCGGTCCTCTGGAGCGCGTCGAACCTCGAGGCGGACGACGATCAGGAACGATGGGGCGGTCCCTATCTGAAGAAGCCCGCCCCCGCGGACGTCTGGGGCAACGAGTGGATCTACCGCCAGCCCAGCGAGATCGAGGGTCTCGACTACGACCTCGTCTCGGTCGGTCCCGACGGCGAGGAAGGCACCGACGACGACATCTCGATCAACGAGAGCCTCGTTGGCGAGGACGGGAGCCTCGATGAGGAGTTCGGCTCGATGGACATGTCCGACGGCGGCTGATCCGCGGCCGCGTCGCCTCGGCCTCAGCCTGCTCGAACTGCTCGTGGCGATCGCGATCGTGGCGGGCCTCGCCGCCGTGGTGTTGCCATGGACGTGGTCCCGGTTCAGCCGCGCGACCTTGCCTGAGACCGCGGAACGCATCTCGGCGACGCTGCTGCTCGCTCGCGCCGAGGCGATGCGAAGCGGTCGCCTGGTGGAGGTGCGGTTCGAACCCCGCGGCGAGACGTCGTCGTTCGATCCGGACGATTTCGGCGACGAGGCGGATCGCCTTCGCGTGCGGTACTTCGATCCGGACGACTTCGAGGCCGACGCGTTGGCCTCGTTGGACGAGGGTTTCGACGCGCCCCGCCGGGAGTTCGGCGACGACGCAGATGCGTCCTCTCCCGATCGTGCCGACGACGATCGGACCGACGCGATCTCCGGCAGTTGGACCGTGTTGACGCTTCCCGAGGAACTGCGCCTTCGGCCACGGATCGGAGGCGACCGGGAGGAGTTCACCGCGTCGGATGCCGCGAGCACCTCCATGTCGGAGCTTGAAGGCGCGTTCGCCGAGCTCGAGGAGGATGCCGAGGGCCCGATCGACGACCCGGAATCGGTTGCGCAGCCGATGGCGATCTTCCTGCCCGACGGCAGCAACGTCCTCTCGGGATCGTGGTGGCTCGAGGAGCGGGCGCCGGACGATGGCCTTCCGCCGCCGGAGTTCGATCGCCGCCGGCGCATTCGTCTCGATCTCACCGACGCCGCCGGCATGCCCCGACGAGGCGACATCGAACGTGTGGTGCCGAGCACCGCCGGGGTGGCTCCGTGATCCACCGACACCGACGGGGTGGCCTGCTGCTCGAGACGCTGCTGGCCCTGGGCCTCTTCGTGGCGACCGGAAGCCTGGTGCTGCGGGTGATGACCGACTGCACCCGCGCGGTGCGCCGTGCCGAGGGCCTCGCCGGCGCGGTCGATTGCGCTCGATCGATCATGGCGGAGTTCGATGCGGGCCTGCGCCCGATCGGCGATCTCGGGGAGGGCGATCTCGGCGAACTGCCGCCGCCGTGGGACGTGTTCCGGGTGGAGGCCCGCGGTCGACGCAGCGATTTCGAGGGTCTCGTGCTCGCGGAGGTCGGCGTCTACGACGACGTCGATGCGGAGCGACCGCGGTTCGTCTTGCGACAGCTGTTGCCGGCACGGGGAGCGGATCTGGACGCGCTCGATGCGGCGTTCGAGGATCGGTTCGACGACGCGCTGGGCGAACCGTTCGAGATCGAGGCGGAGTCGGACCTCTTCGGCGGAGCGGCGCCGTGACCCGCCGCGGCCTCAGCCTGCTCGAGGTGCTGGTCGCGCTGGCGGTCGTCGCGGCACTGGCGGTCGCCTTGGGCAACTTCGTCGGAGACCTCGACCGCAGCCGTGCGCGTCTGGGATCGACCATGGAACGGCAGCGCAACGCCGACGCGATGTTCACCGCGGTCGAGCGGGCCTTGGCGACGACCGTCGTCGAGGACGCACGCCTCGGAGCGGGGGTCCGCGGAACCGCGGACCGACTCGAGGTGGTGGCCCGCGATGTTCCGGCCTGGCGCCTCGGCGATGCGGCGATGCGCGAGACGGCGCTCGACGATCGGCAACGGATCGTCGTGCTCGGGGGGTTCGGGGATGGGGACGCGGCCGGGCGATTGCGACGCACCGGCTCGAGCGGTGATCGCGACACCATGCTCGCCGCGGTGGTGCGGTTCCGTTACCACGACGGCGTGGCGTGGCGACCGGAGTTCGACTCGAAGGCCGTCGGAGCCATGCCGCGTCTGGTCGAGGTCAACCTGTGGTGGCCGCGACCCGGGGACTTCGAGGGACCCGACGAGGCCGAGGACGTCTTCGACGAGCGCGACGAGTGGGACGAGCTGGAGTCCTTCGGACCCGACGACCCGCTTGCAACCGGCCTGGACGAGCTCGACATGGACTTCGAAAGAGGCGTCGACAACCCCGCGGACGTCGCCCGCGAGGACCTCGGCGGCCCGGTGCGTCCGCCGGATCGGGTTCGGATGATCGCGATTCCCGATGCCGGGCCCATGACCGAACCGGCGGAGGAACCGGAGCGCTTCGACGCGGAGGCCGAGCGCGGAGAGAGGGAGGCGACGTCGTGAGCGCCCCCGCACCGTCGCGATGTCGCCGCGGCCTGGTCCTGATGGCGGTGCTCGTGGTCTCGGGCATCGGCCTGCTGATCGCGGGAACGTCGTTGCTGCTGGTGCGGGCGGAGACCCGTGGGGCGGCCCATGTCGCCGAGTCGGCACGATCGCGGGCGCTGGCGTGGTCGGGCCTCCAGGCGGTGGCGGTCGAACTCGCCGCGCAGCGCGATCGCATGATCGAAGGCGAGCGTCCCGAACTGGCCGGGCAGTACGTGATCGAGGAGGACGGGCCGCGTCTGGGCGTGGTGCGCCTGCTTCCGGTGGGTCCCGGCGGCGAGCGTCTCGCAAGCGAGGCGGCGAAGGCGGATCTCGCCCGCGCGACGGCGGAGGAACTCGAGGCGAGCGGAATGATCGATGCGGACCTCGCCGCCGCCATCGTGGCGTCTCGCGACGGCGCGGGAGGACGTCTCGACTCGATCGCGGGGCTGCTCGGGGCGTCCGATGGCGAGATCGGCGCCGCGGACCTCCATGGAGATCCGGAGAAGCTCGAGTGGCGGGATGCGATTCGGGGTGTCGAGCCCGATCGGGCCGAACGCATGCTCGACCGCCTGACGCCCCCGGAACCCCGGGGCCTCGTGGATCTGTTGTCGGTGCATGCGGTCGAACCCTCGATCGACGCCTCGGGACGCCCGCGGATCGCGATCTCGCCTCCATGGTCCGAGGAGATGGATCGCGAACTCCGGGATCGCCTCAACGACGGAGTCGCGGATGGCGTGAAGGCGCTGCTCGGCGGCGACTCGCTCATCAAGCAGTTGATCGAGGGCCTCTCGCTCGAGGCCGATCGCGATCTGGCGGAGCTGTTCGTGCGGATCACCGGACAGGGGGGCGATCCGACGGATTGGATCCCCATCTTCGACATGCTCTGCTTCGAGAGATCGCCGCTGCGGTCGGGGCGGGTCGACATCAACCTCGCCCCGGCGGCGGTGCTCCGGATGCTGCCCGGAGTTTCCGACGAGGAGGTGGACGCACTCGTCGCTGCGCGAGAGACGCTGGACGACGACGAACGGCGCACGATCCTCTGGCCGGTGCTTCGGGAGATCTGGACCCCGGACCGCTATCCGGAGCTCTTCGACCGGATCACGGTGCGGAGCTTCTCCTGGCGGATGCGCCTCGCCTGCGGCACCGTCGACGCCGAGGATCCCGACGGACCGATCGAGAACGCGACGGTCTGGGAGGTGGTCGTCGATGCGGGGGAGCCTCGCCCACGCTTCTCGATGATCCGGGACATCACCCAGCTCGATCTGGCGATGACCATGGCCGAGGTCCTGCCGAGGTCGCCGGAGACGAGGTCCGCAGACCGGTTTGACTTCGAATCGGGCGACGACGCGATGGCTCGGGAGGTGTCGCCGGTCGGACCGGTCTCGGAGGGACCGGAAGCGCCGACCACGGCGGCGAGACGGGGCGCCGCATCGCGTCCCGGGCCCTCATCGCTTCGCGCCGAGGTCGACGGGGCCGTTGCGGAGGGGTCCGCCGGTGGGGAAGGGGAGTCTGGGGGATCCGAAGCGGGTTCCGCCGGTACCGCTTCCAGGCGGGCGGCGCCGATCGGTCGTTGGCGGCCGCTTCGCTGAGGTTTCGGTCGCCGGTCGAGCGATTCGCCCGCGCGCGCCGAGAGACGAACGGGAAGTCGTTCGAGGACCGGTTTCGGTCGCGACCCCCTCACGAGCACCTGCGCCGGAGAGGGGTGCAGGAGTCGTGGGACTCGCAAGACGAGCCCGGCAACGAGTTCGGAGGACAGTCACCACATGGCGAGCCGCGCGAAGATCGCCGTTCAACTTGGTCGCACCGCGGTGCAGGTCGCCTGCCTGAGGCCCGGCACCTTCGGTGGCCATGGCGTCTCCGCGGTCACCCGCGAACACGGCGTCGACCCGGACGACGCCGCCGGCCTCGGCCGCGCGGTCGCAGAAGCGTTGACCGAACTTGGGGTTCGTGGCGGTTCGGCGGTCTTCTCGCTGCCCCGGAGCCTCGCCAGCACCAAGCGGATCGAACTGCCCAGCCGCGATCGCGACGAACTTCCCGACATGGTCCGTCTGTCGATGCAGCGGGACCTGCCGATCGACGCCGACAGTGCGGAGATCGACTTCACCGTCACCGAGGCGACGGCCAACGGCTCCCGAGTGTTCGCGGTGGCGGTGCCGGGGACGCTGATCGAGTTCCAGCGGCGGGTGGCG